>DASWGI010000368.1:0-21641 GCA_036393835.1 Myxococcales bacterium
AGCCTGCTCGCCCAGGTGCTGCACCACGCCGGGCGCGATCCCAGCCTGCTGGTCGGGGGCGTGCCGCTCAACTTCAACGAGGGCTTCCGCCTCGGGAAGGGCGAGCACTTCGTCGTCGAAGGCGACGAGTACGACACCGCCTACTTCGACAAGGGCCCCAAGTTCCTGCACTACCGGCCCCGCACGGCCATCGTCACCGGCGCCGAATTCGACCACGCCGACATCTACCGGGACACGCCGCACTACGAGAGCGCGTTCGAGAAGTTCTACGCGCTGCTCCCCCCGGAGGGCTACGCTGCCGTGTGCTCGACGTTTCCCAACTGGAAACGGCTCGCCTCCTTCGCGCGCTGCCGGGTGGAGAGCTACAGCTCCCAGGACGGCGCGGAGGCGAATTGGACCGCGCGCCGCCTGTCGCTCGGCCCGGCGGGCGCCTCGTTCGAGGTGGCGTTCCGGGGCTCGCCCGAGATGCGGCTCACGCTCCCCGCGGCGGGGCGGCACAACGTGGAGAACGCGCTCGGCGTGTACGCCGCGTGCCGAGCGCTCGGCCTTTCCGCCCAGGAGATCGCGGCCGGCTTCGCCTCCTTCCGCGGAGTGAAGCGGCGGCAGGAGCTGCGCGGCGAGCCGCGCGGGATCGCGGTGATCGATGACTTCGCGCACCACCCGACCGCGGTGCGGGAGACCATCGCCGCTGTGGCGGCGCAGTATCCGGGGCGCCGGCTGGTCGCGGTGTTCGAGCCTCGCAGCAACACGGCGATGCGCAAGATCCACCAGCAGGAATACGCGCATGCCTTCGCGGGAGCGGCCGAGGCGCTGATCAGCCAGCCCACCGCGATCGCCAAGGTGCCCGAGTCGGAGCGCGTGGACGCACGGCGCATGGCCGCGGACATCGCCGAGGCGGGCACGCCGGCGCGCTGGATGGAGGGCCCGGACGCAATCGTGGCGCTGCTTTCGCGCGAGGCGCGGCCCGGGGACGTCATCCTGGCCATGTCGAACGGGGGCTTCGGCGGCCTGCACAAGAAGCTCCTCGACGCGCTGGCTCCTCGATGACGCCCGCGGAGCTGGAGCGCATCTGCGTGGCGGCGGCGCAGGCCGGAGCGCAGGTGCTGCGCGAGCTGTTCGACAAGCCGCGCGAGATCGCCCTGAAGGGACGCATCGACCTCGTCACCGACGCGGATCGCGCGGCGGAGGAGCGCATCATTTCGCTCTTGCGCGGGCGCGCGCCCGGGTGCGCCGTGCTGGCCGAGGAGAGCGGCGAGAGCGGTCGCGGCGAGCTGCGCTTCATCGTCGACCCGCTCGACGGCACGACCAACTACGCGCACGGGCTCCCGCTCTTCGCCTGCACGGTCGCCGCGGAGCTTTCCGGCGAGCCGGTGGCGGGCTGCACCGTCGACCCGATGCGGGCCGAGACCTTCCGCGCCCACCGGGGCGGCGGCGCGTTCGTGGGCGCGCGCAAGCTCTCGGTGTCGACGACGAGCAGCCTCGACCAGGCCGTGGTGTGCACCGGCTTCCCGTACGGGCACCGCGAGCGGCTTCCCGAGATGATCGCGGCGTTCGGCCGGTTCACCGAGCTGACTCGGGGCACTCGCCGGCTGGGCAGCGCGGCGCTGGACCTCGCCTACGTCGCGTCCGGGCGGCTGGACGTCTTCTGGGAGCAGGGCGTCAAGCCCTGGGACATCGCCGCAGGCATCGTCCTGGTCCGCGAAGCGGGCGGCCTGGTCACCCGCTTCGACGGCTCCTCGCTGGACCTCGAAGCCGGCGAGATCCTCGCCTCCACTCCCGCCCTGCATGACCCGGCGCGTGCCATCCTAGCCGCGTGCCGCGAGCAGGGCTGACTGCGTCTTCAAGCGTTTCAAGGGAGCGTGGGAGGTTCAGGAGCGCGGGAGGAACCAGGCGGAATGATTCTCCCGCTCTTCCGGGTCTCCCGCGCTCCTCTGAAACGAAGTCCTTACTTCGACGACGACTGGTAGGAGGCGGGGATGGCCTTCAGGTCGTCCCGGCGGTTCTGGCGCCAGGCTTCCTCGTCGTGGCCGAGCGCCTTCGGCTTCTGGTCGCCGAAGCTGATGGCCGTGATCTGCCGGTCGTGGGCGCCCATCGAGGCCAGGTAGCGCTTCGCGGCGTCCGCGCGCCGCTGGCCGAGGGCGAGGTTGTACTGCTCCGAGCCGCGCTCGTCGCAGTTACCCTCGATGCGGACCTTCAGCTCCGCGTACTTCGCGAGCACGGTGCCCACCGCCGAGAGCTTGTCCTTGGCCTCGGAGGTCAGCGTCGACGAGTCAAACTCGAAGAAGACGCTCACGTTGCGCAGCGCCTCCATCGCCTTCTCCAGCTCGGCCTGGCCCTGCGCGACGTTGGCGTCGGGCGCGGGGGCCGGCTTGGGCGCCTCCGCCACCGCGGCGGGCTTCTCTTCGGCCTTGTTCGCCTGCGCGTCGGGCACCGGCTGGGAGCCCGCGCAGGCTGCGAGGCCGGCGGCGAGCGACATCGAAATCAGGTGGTCAGACAGCTTCTTGAAGCCCATGGGTCCTCCTCGGGTGACGCGCCTGACAACAACGCGCAGGGCTGTTCTATGCCAAGGCTCTCTCGCATATATTTTGACCTCAAACAATACGCCCTCGGACCCATCCGGTCCAACGCACATCGGCCGACACGCGGGAGGCGCAAGTCCGCGGGATCGCTCGCTTCGGGCGCGCGCAGCCGGTAGGCTCCGGCGCAGGCGTGGAGCAGCGCAGCAAACTCCAAATCCGACTGGCCGTCACGGGCGTCCTGCTCGGGACGATGCTGCAGGCGGTCGACGGGAGCATCGTCAACGTCGCCATTCCCCAGATCCAGAACCAGCTCGGCGGCTCCCTGGCCACCGTGGGCTGGGTGGTCACCGGATACGCCCTGGCGAGCCTCATCGCCATGCCGCTCTCCGCCGGCCTCGCCGCGCGCGTCGGGGTGCGGGCGTACCTGGTCGCCCAGGTGGCGGCGTTCACCGCCGCGTCCGTCGCGTGCGCCAGCTCGCGCAGCGCCGCCACGCTGATCGCCTTCCGCGTCCTGCAAGGCTTCTCGGCCGGCGGCCTGTTGCCGCTCTCCCAGGGAATCCTCATGTCGCTGTACCCGGCCGAGCGCCGGGGGACGGCGGTCGCGCTGGTCGGCTTCGCTGCCGTGCTCGGACCGCTCTTCGGGCCGCCCCTCGGCGGCGCGCTCACCGATCGGTTCGGGTGGCCTTCCATCTTCTGGGTGAACGTCCCGCTGGGCCTGGCGAGCCTGCTGCTCCTGCGCAACCTGCACGTGCAGCCGCCTCCGCGCCCCGAAGGGATGGACCTGCGCGGCGCGGGCCTCCTCGCCGCCGCGCTCGTCTCGCTGCAGCTCGGCGTCGCGCACCATGCCTGGCTGCTCGCGCCCGCGCTGCTCTTCGGCTGGCTGTTCGTGCGGCGCGAGCGCAGCGTCCGGTCGCCGGCGGTCGACCTGTCCGTGCTGCGCTACCGCCCGCTGGCCGGCACCCTGGCGGCGGCGCCCCTCTACGGCATCGGGCTGTACGCGAGCATCTTCCTCATCCCGCTGCTGTTCGAGCGGCAGCTCTCGATGAGCGCGACGGACACGGGCATCGCGCTGGCGGTCGGGGCCGTCACCAGCGGCGTCCTGATCGTCTGCGCGCAGCCGCTCCTCACGCGGTTCCGGGCCCGCTCCCTGTGCGCGGCGGGGGCGGTGCTGTTCGCCGTCGCCATGCTGCTCCTGGCGCGCATCGCGCATAGCTCCTCCGGCGACGTGTACCTGCCGCAGGCGCTGCGCGGCGCGGGGACGGGGCTCCTGTACATCGGGATGAACGGATTCGCCTTCGAGGGGATCGACGGCCACGACCTCTCCACCTCGGCGAGCCTCTTCTACCTGCTGCGCCAGCTGGGCGGCACCGCGGGCGTGGCGCTCGCCGCCGTCGCGCTGGACGGATTCGGGCAGACCGGAATGGTGGTCGGCCTGGTGCTCCTGGCCGCGGCCGCGCCGCTCTCGCTGGTCCCGATGGCGGCCGCGAGCCGCCGGGCGGCGAGCGCCGGGGAGCAGGCGGGCGTCAACGCCTGAACGCGAGGTACAGGCCGATGGCAATGCCCACGCCGGCCGCGAACCAGCGCAGCCCCGTCGCAGGGAGCCGGCGCGCCACGCGCACTCCGGCCCAGCCGCCGATGACGGATCCAAGCCCCAGGGGAAGCGCGGCGTGGAAATCGAGCGCTCCGGTCGGATGCAGCGCTTCCAGCGCCACGAAGGTGAGCGCGGCGACCGAGTTGTTGATCATCGCGTTCAGGATGCGCAGCGCATTCAGCTCCCCGATGGGCCGCGGCAAGAGGAGGCCCATCGCGGCGAGGAACGGGATGCCCTGGGCGGCTCCGAAATAGCCGCCGTACACCGAGACCCCGAACGGGACCAGGATCGTCGCCGCCGGGTAGCCGTGCTCCGGGCGGTGGCGGGCGAGCCAGCGGTTGACCAGCGGCTGGACCGCGATGAGGGCGGCCGAGGCGACCAGGAGCCACGGAACGACGCGCGCGAAGACCCGTCCGCCGAGAGAGAGCAAGAGCCACGCACCGAGCAGGCCGCCCAGCGCGGACGGCACGAGCTGGCGGCGGGCGTCGCGCCGCAGCCCGGCCGCGAGCTCGCGCCAGTATCCGCCCGTGGACGCGATGATCCCGGGGAGCAGGCCCACGGTGCAGGTCGTATTCGCCGCGAGGGGCGAGAGGCCCGCGACGCCGATGAGCACGGGAAAGGCGAGCAGGGTGCCGCCTCCGGCCGCGGCGTTCACGCTGCCGGCAACAAGGCCGGCCAGGAAGATCCAGACGTCCGTCGGCACCGCCCGCATCCTCGCTCAGCCCGCGAAAAACGGAAGCCCCGTGAGCGAGGAGGGGCGGGCGACGGACCTGCGAGGACCGTCAGACCGTCCGGCGGCGGCCCGCGAGGGCCAGGTACGCCCAGAGGACGACGATCGCGCCGATGATCGACGAGATCCAGCCGCCCGGCGTGAAGCCCCAGCTGCCGTCGGCGGCCGAGCGGTTGCCGAACAGCGCGTGCCCGATGAGGCCGCCCACCAGCGAGCCGATCATCCCCAGCACCGCGGTGGACAGCCAGCCCATCTGCTGGCGCCCCGGAAAGATGGCGCGCGCGATCAGGCCGATGATGAGGCCGAAGACCAGGAATCCGATGATGCTCATGCCGTTTGTCTCCCCAGAAGTCTGGCTCGAACCTATTCATGGCGTGTGCTCCCGGGCCTGCCTGCGCGGCAGGAGGAGGGCGGCGGGCGCTCCGACAGGGCCTCAGCGCACCCGCACCGCGTAGCGCAGGCGCGCGAGCAAGATCAGCGCGGCGCCGATGGCGGCTCCCAGCATCCAACCCGCCACCACGTCCGACGGGTAATGGACGCCGAGGTAGACGCGCGACACGCCGACCAGCGCGACCAGCGCCAGCGCGAACGGCGCGAGGGCCGGGGCGGCCCAGACGACGACGGTGGCAGCCGCCGCGGTGTCCGCCGCGTGCGCCGACGGGAACGACTTGCCCGGGCCGCAACCCAGCGGCGCCCGCACGGAAGCGAGCGAGTGGCAGGGACGTTCGCGCTCGACGGCAGGCTTGACCACCCGCACCGAGATCAGGTCTGCGGCGCCGATCGCCAGCAGGAGGAGCACGGCGGCCAGCCAGCGATGCGGCGAGCGGAGGCCGAGGTAGAGGGCCATTGCGCCGGCCAGGGCGAGCAGCAGTCCGCGGTTCGATGCCGCAGCCATCAGGTGGTCGAGCGCCGGCGACCCCTCCCGGTTGATCAGCCGCAGGAGCTGGAGATCCACGGGCGACGGCATGGCCGGGACGGTACCATACAGGCGCCAGCCTGCTCGTCCGCCCCGCGTGGCGAGCCCCGGGCGGGGCCCGGTGATACACACTCCGGCAGGAGGTGCAGATGGCGAGAATGGTGAAGTGCGTCAAGCTCCAGCGCGAGTTGCCCGGCCTGGAATACAAGCCATTCCCCAACGAGCTGGGGCAGCGGATCTACGACGGCGTCTCGCAAGAGGCGTGGAAGATGTGGCTGGAGCATTTCAAGATGGTCATGAACGAGTACCGGCTCGCCGGGGGAAGCGAGCAAGCGAACCAGATCCTCTTCGACCAGGCGGAGAAGTACTTCTTCGGCGAGGGCGCGGCGCTGCCGCCCGACTACAAGCCGCCGCAGGCCAAGGGGTAGGGTGCGGAAGCCCGGCGACATCCTGATCGTCTCCTGCTACGAGCTGGGCAGGCAGCCGGTCGCGGCCGCCACCGCGCTGGCCGAGCTGCGCCGCGCGAGATTCGAGCCTGCGGCGCTGGACGTCTCCGTGGAGTCCGTCGACGAGGCGGCCCTGCAGCGCGCCAGGCTGATCGCCATCTCGGTGCCCATGCATACCGCGCTGCGGCTGGGCGTCCGCGTGGCGCAGCGCGCACCGGGGGGCGCCCACGTCTGTTTCTTCGGGCTCTACGCGGAGCTGAACGCGGAGCACCTGCTCGAGCGGCACGCGCACTCGGTGATCGGCGGCGAGGCCGACGTACCGCTGCGCCTGCTGGCCGAGGCCCTGGAGCGCGGGGACGCGCGCGCGGTGCCGGGCGTGCGCACCGGCGAGGGAGCGACGCTCCTCGAGCGCGACAAGCGGGCGCCGGCGGTGCCCAGCCGCGCCGGTCTGCCGGCGCTCGAGCGGTACGCGCGCCTCGAGGTCGGCGCGGAAGAGCGGCTGGTCGCCGCGGTCGAGGCGTCCCGGGGCTGCAAGCACCTCTGCCGCCACTGCCCGATCGTGCCGGTGTACCGCGGGCGCTTCGTCGCGGTGCCGCGCGAGACGGTGCTCGCCGACATCGAGCAGCAGATCGACGCCGGCGCGCGCCACGTCACCTTCGGCGATCCCGATTTCCTGAACGGGCCGACCCACGCGCTGCGGCTGGTGCGCGAGATGCACGGCCGCTGGCCCGGCGTGACGTTCGACGCGACCATCAAGATCGAGCACCTGCTCGCGCATCGCGACCTCCTTCCGGAGCTGGCTGCATGCGGGTGCCTGTTCATCACCAGCGCGGTCGAGTCGCTGAACGACGCCGTCCTCTCGGCGCTCCGCAAGGGGCACACCGCGGCCGACGTCCCCATCGCTCTGCGCCTGGTCCGCTCGGCGGGAATCGATCTGCGGCCGACGCTGCTCCCCTACACGCCGTGGAGCGGGCTGCGCGACGTGTCCGCCCTCTTCGACTTCGCCGTGGAGCACGACCTCGTCGAGCGGATCGACCCGGTCCAATACACGCTCCGGCTGCTCATTCCGCCGGGGTCCGCGATCCTCGACGGAGACGAGCCGCGCCCGTGGCTCGGGAGGTTCGAGCCCGAGCAGTTCGGCTGGAGCTGGACGCACGCCGACCGGCGAGTCGACGAGCTGTGGCGCGCGTCCGCGGCGCTGGCCCACGCGCAGGCGGAGGCCGGCGCGGATGCGATGGAGACGTTCCGGAAATTGCGCGCGCTCGCCGACCCGCGTCCGCACGAGCCTCCCCGGCGCGCAGCCCGGAAGGTGGCACGGCTGACCGAGCCTTGGTTCTGTTGAACCGAGCCCCTGACCGGCCAGTTCGGCCGGACCTGACCCCCAGCGCTCGATTCCGTTGACGGTGATCTGTTGGGGGGTCGAGGGGGGAGCGAGCTCCCCCCTTGTAGAGGCGCCGAAGGCGCCGGATCGAAGAGCGTCCCGTCCGTGGAAGAGCCGTCAATTCAAGCTGTGGGGTTGGTCGCGATGCGCAGCTTCGGGTCGAGCACCGGCTCGATGAAGGAGCCCGCTCGGCGCAGGGCCGACTCGACTTCCCCGGGCGTCTCGCCGCGCGCGAAGGCGAACCCCAGGTAGCTGGCGCCTTCGGGCAGAGGCACCAGCTCCTCGTCCGGGTGCGCGGTCACCACCAAGTCGGTGACGCCGGGCACGGCGCGCGCCCGGTCGAGGCCCCGCACCTCCCGCAGCACGCCGCCGCGGCGGATGGGCAGCATCAGCACCCCCGATGCTGCGCGCTCGCGTGGCAGCGCGGGAGCGCGGCCGAGGGCGTGCAGGAGGAGCAGCTCCTCGAGCGTGACGCCCACCCCGAAGCGCAAGGCTCGGCCGCACAGTCCGCCGATCGACCGCGCCGCCACCTCGAGGATGCGCGGGCCGTCCGGGGTCAGGCGCAGCTCGGCATGGATGGGCCCGTGTCCGAGCCCCAGCGCGCGCGCCGCGCCGGCCACTGCCTCGGCCACGGCCTGCTGCAACTGCGCCGGATGGCGCGACGGTGTGACGTAGAGCGTCTCCTCGAAGTACGGCCCATCCAGCGGGTCGGGCTTGTCGAACATCGCCAGCACGGTCAGCTCGCCGCGCGTGAGCAGGCCCTCCAGCGCCACCTCGGGCCCGGGGAGGAACTCCTCGATCAGCACGCGGGAGAGCTCCGCGTCGCGCCGGACCGCGACCTGTGGCGAGCCGAGCAGCCGGGCGATGCGGTCGAGCGCGATGCGAAGCTCCTCCGGACCGTCGGCGCGGATGACCCCGCGGCTGCCGGAGAGCACCAGCGGCTTGACCACGCAGGGGAACGGCACGCCGTCGGGCGCCGGGCCGCCCAGCTCCACCACCTGGAAGCGCGGCACCGGGACGCCGCCCCTTTGCAACCGCTCGCGGGAGAGGCGCTTGTTGCGCGCCGCCTCCACCGCCTCCGGCGGATCGTGCGGCAATCCGAGCAGCCGGGCCGCGCGCGCGGCGATCACGGCCGTCTGATCGTCGGTGCCGAGCACCGCGCGCGGCTCGCGCGCGCGGGCGGCGTCGGCGAGAGCGCGGGCGGCGCCCTCCGGGTCGGTGAAATCCAGCGGGAGCGACCCTTCCGTCCAGTGCTCGGCGAGGACGTGGCACCGGTCGGAGGCGACGAACACCTCCACCCCGAGCTTTCTCGCCGCCGCGAGCAGATCGTCGGCGCGGTAGCTGCTCTGCGGCAAGAGGACGGCGACGCAAGGAGGCACCGGCGCAGCATAACGGCGCTCCGGCCCCCAAACGAGCCGGCCCGACCATCGGTCGGCCGGCGGGCCGGGGCGATCCGCCGGCAGGGGAAGGGTTTTTCGCGCGCGCGTCCCGGTCTCGGTCAGGGATCCGACTCGCGCGGCCCAGAACCCGCGTATCCATCGGCGACCGACGCCCGGAGAAGAGCCCATGCTCGAGACCGCCCGCGCCCTGCAGCTCGTCCCCGATCCCCCGCCCGCGCGCGTCACCGCGCACGGCCGCTTGGAGCCCGCGGGGACGGCCCCGCTCGTCCTCCGGTGGCGCGGCCGGGACGGCGCCGTCCAGCGGCTCGGGCTCGACGGCGCCACCATCTCGGTGGGCGCGCACGCGCAGAACCAGGTGGTATTGGAGGACCGCTTCGTCTCCGGCTTCCACTGCCGCCTGCAACTGCGGGACGGCCGCGTGTGGGTGAAGGACCTCGCCTCGACCAACGGCACGGTGGTGGACGGATCGCGGGTGGCCGAAGCCGAGGTCGCCGCCGGGTCCACGCTGCGCGTCGGCTCGCAGGTCCTCCGCATCGAGCGCGACGCGCCCGCGGGCCCGGCGACGCTCCCCGGAGTCATCACTTGCGACCCGGTCCTCGGCGGCGCCCTGGAGATGCTCCGCCGCGCGGCGCCGTCCAGGCTCCCGGTGCTGATCCTGGGAGAGAGCGGCAGCGGCAAGGAGGTGGCCGCGCGCGCCGTGCACGAGCTCTCTCCGCGCGCGGACGAGGCGTTCGTCCCGGTGAACTGCGGCGCCATCTCGCCCGAGCTGGCGGAGGCGGAGCTGTTCGGACACGAGCGTGGGGCGTTCACCGGCGCGGTCGGGTCGAGCCCCGGCGCGTTCGGCGCCGCCGACGGCGGGACGCTGTTCCTGGACGAGATCGGCGATCTGCCGCTTCCGCTCCAGGTCAAGCTGCTGCGCGCGCTCGAGGCGGGCGAGGTGAAGCCGGTCGGCTCGCCGCGGCCGCGCCGCATCGACGTGCGGATCGTGTGCGCCACGCACCGCGATCTCAGGAAGCTCGTCCGCGCCGGATCGTTCCGCGAGGACCTCTACTACCGCCTGGCCGGGCTGGCGGTAGAGCTGCCTCCGCTGCGCGAGCGCAGGGAGGACATCGTGCCGCTGGCGGAGCACTTCCTCGCGCAGGAGTCGGACGGCGTGCAGCGCGGCTTCTCGGCGGACGCTCGTGCGCGCCTGCTCGCCCACGGCTGGCCGGGAAACGCGCGCGAGCTGCGCCACGTGGTCCAACTCGCGGTGGTCCTGAGCGACGGGGCCACGATTCGCGGCACCGCGCTCCGCATCGACGACGGCTCCCGCCGCTGCCCGGAAGGAGGCGCGTCGGCCGATCAGCGCGAGCTGGTCGACCTGCGCGGCAGGACGCTCCAGCAGATCGAGGCGCTGGCGATCCGCTCGGCGTGGGAACGGCATCACGGCCAGCGCGGCGCCATGGCGCGCGAGCTGGGCATCGCGCGCTCCAGCCTGCTCCGCAAGCTCGACGAGCTGGGCCTGCGCGCAACGGCGCCGGGCCAGGATCGCTGACGGCCACGGTCGACTACGCGCGGCCGCCCTCGAGCATGCGGGCGCACGTGGCCAGGCAATCGGCGCAGATCGCTCCGCTCTCGGAGACGAGCCGCGGTTCTGCTTCCCTCGCTTCGTGCCCGCAGAACGAACACGCAGCGGAGCTCGTGTCCGGTTCGAGCGCGGGCACCGCGATGCGCGCCCGCTGGACGCAGTGCGCGCAGATCGCCGCGTCGAATCCCCGGACCAGGTCCCCGAACCGGGGGAACGCCGCGCCGCAGAACGAGCAGGTGCTCCGGGCCACGGTCACACGCTGCCGAGGTAGGTGTACCCCCGCATCGCCTGCTCGTAGAAGTCAGTCAGCGAGACGGACTCCTTCGGCTTGACGGAGCCTTCCCGGATCTTCGCGTCCAGCGCCTGCTTGATGCGCTTGGCCAGGTCGCTCGGCTCGTATTGCACGCGCGCCAGCACGCGCTCCAGCGTGTCCCCGGGGATGACCTCTTCGATGTAGTAGTCCTCGGGGTCCTCGTCGTCCACGAACACGTGCACCTCGTGCACGCGGCCGAAGAGGTTGTGCATGTCGCCCATGATGTCCTGGTAGGCGCCGGTCAGGAACATCCCCAGGTAGTAGGGCTCGCCCTTGCGCAGCGGGTGGAGCGCGATGGTTTCGTCCACCGTCTCGTTCTCGATGAAGCTGTCGATCTTGCCGTCCGAGTCGCAGGTGATGTCCACGATGGTCGAGTCGCGGGTGGGCACCTCGTCGAGGCGGTGCAGGGGAACGATGGGGAAGAGCTGGTCGATGGCCCAGTGGTCCGGCGCGCTCTGGAAGACGGAGAAGTTCGCCATGTACTGGTCGGCGAGCCGGTCCTCCAGCCCGCGGGTCTGCCCGGGGACGCGCTTGCGCCGCTTGTTGATCCCGACCAGCTTGCGGCACAGGCGCCAGAAGAGCCCCTCGATGATGGCGCGCTCCTCGAGCCCCAGGATGCCGAGCTTGAACATCGTGAGCGCCTGCTCCTTCTTGGCCACCCCGTCGTTGTAGGTCTCGCCCGAGTTCCTCGGCGTGAGCCCGGCCACGATCTCGCGCATCTCGCGGACGATGGGCGTCTCCGGCGACTCGGGCACCGGGACCGGAATGCCGTCCGAAACCTCGGCGCCGTTCTCGCCGAACTCGATGTGGCCGAAGACGTTCATCAGGACGCAGGAGTGGTGGGCGGTGAGCGCGCGCCCGGACTCGCTGACGATGTGCGGCTCGGAAACGCCCTCGTTGGTGCAGATCTGCTGGACGGTGTAGACGACGTCGGCGGCGTACTCGTCGACCGAGTAGTTGAGCGAGGAGACGTACGCATTGCTGCGCGCGCCGACGTAGTCCACGCCCAGGCCGCCGCCCACGTCGAAGTATTCCAGGGGGATGCCCATCTTGCGCAGCTTGGCGTAGATGCGCGCGCCTTCATTCACGACGTCCTTCACCGTGCGGATGTCGGTCAGCTGGCTGCCCACGTGGAAGTGGAACAGCTTCGCGGCGCCCTCCAGCCCGCGATCCTTGAGCATCTTCACCGCCTGGATCAGCTCGGGGGTGGTGAGCCCGAACTTGGCGAAGTCTCCGGACGAGGACTCCCACTTGCCAGTCCCCTTGGTGGAGAGCTTGCTGCGCAGCCCGATCAGCGGCTGGACGTTCATCTCCTCGGAAAGGCGGAGCAGCTCGGGGAGCTCGGAGAGCTTCTCGATCACCACGATGATCTTGCGGCCCAGCTTGCGCCCCAGGAGCGCCAGGCGCAGGTACTCCTCGTCCTTGTAGCCGTTGCAGATGGTGAGCGCCTCGGGGTCGGTGTTGAGCGCGAGCACGATCAGGAGCTCGCCCTTGGAGCCCGCCTCCAGGCCGAAGTGGTAGGGCGCGCCGGCGTCGAGGATCTCCTCGACCACCTCGCGCATCTGGTTCACCTTGGTCGGGTAGACGCCGAAGTACTGACCCTTGTAGCCGTGCTGCGCGATCGCGCCGCGGAACGTCTCGTTGAGCTGCTTGACGCGCGAGCGCAGCACGTCCTGGAAGCGCACCACGCAGGGGAACCCGAGCTTCCGCTCGCGGATGTCGTCCACCACGTCCATCAGATCGATCACCGGGCCGGGCTGCCCATAGGGATGGGCGACCAGGTGGCCCTTCGAGCTGATGTTGAAGTACCCGGCCCCCCAGTTCGGGATGTTGTAGAGCTGGAGGGCGCGCTCGATGGTCCAGTCCTGCGGATGGAGCATCGAGGCTCTCTGCCACAAGGCAAGGCGGGATCACAAGATGCGGAGCGGATTTTTTGCGACCCCGGCAAGCGCGCGTCCCGCCGAGCTCGTCCGGGTGCGCGACGCGGCGCTGGAGGAGGGGCTGGTGCGGCGGGCGAGGCGCGCCATCGCGAGGCTCGGCACCGAGCGCCTCCGGCAGAGCTACTTCACCACCTTCTGGCTCGCGCGCGGCGAATCGCCGGCGAACCCCGTCGAGGAGGCCGTGCTCGCGCTCTTTCGGGTCGCGGCGCCGAGCCCCCGCTGCGCCGGGGTCGAGTGGTGGATCGGCCGCTCGTACACCAACGACGTGCCGGTCGGGTTCCATTTCGACCAGGACGTGCGCACGGCGCGCGGGCTGCGGCACCCGCTCCTCTCGACCGTGTTCTTCTTCAGCCATGTGCGCGGCGGGCAGCTCGCCGTCACCGACCAGCGCGCCGGTCCGGGCGGCGAGCCCAGGCCGGCGGCCGCCGGCGAGCTGCAGGTGGTCGCCACGCGCCGCAACCGGTACGCGACGTTCGATGGCGGCCTCTTCCACGGCGTCCTCGATGCGCGGGGCCGGACGCCGGGACGGAGGCTGCCCGGCCCGCGGGGCAGGCTGCGAGTCACCTTGGTGGTGAATTTCTGGGACCGGCGGCCGGCGCGCGTGCCCCGCTGGCGCGACGCGCGGGCCTACCGCGCGCTGGCCCCTCGCCCTTCGAGGCGCTAGTCGCCGCCGTATTCGGCGGCGCTACGCTTTCCATGGCGCGGACGTTATGACATCCAGTGGGCTCCCGATGCACCTCGCCGGACAGACCGAGGCCGACCTCGCCGCCTGGGCGGCGGCGCGCGGCGCCACGCCCGGCGCCGCACGCGCCCTGGCGCGCGCCCTGGTGGCCGGGCTCGCCGGGCGCGAGGTCCGCGAGCGTCCCGCGCGCGAGCTTCTCGCCGAGGCTCGTGCCCGGTTCGAGTCGGACCTGCCCGCGGCGGAGGTGGCGCGGGACGCCGACGGCACGGTCCGCTTCGCCGTTCGTCTGGGCGACGGCAACCTCGTCGAGACGGTCGCGATCCATCAAGCCGCCTCGGACGTGCGCGCGAAGGAGCGGTGGACCGTCTGCCTCTCCAGCCAGGTCGGATGCGCGCGGGGTTGCGTGTTCTGCGAGACGGGCCGCCTCGGCCTGTTGCGCAACCTCGACGCCGCCGAGATCGTCTCCCAGTACACGCTGGTCGCGCGGCACCTCGGATTCGCGCCGCGGAACGCCGTCTTCATGGGGATGGGCGAGCCCCTCGACAACCTGGAGGCCGTCCTGCGCGCGGTGGCCGTGCTGCGCGAACCGGCCGGATTCGCGGTCCCGGAGAGGCGCATCACCGTGAGCACCGTGGGCATCGTGCCCCGCATGGACGAGCTCTTCGCTCGCTCCCGCGTCAACCTCGCGGTGAGCCTGCACGCCGTCGACCCGGCCGCGCGGCGCGCGCTCTTGCCGGTGGCCCGCCGCTGGGAGCTCGGCGAGCTTCGCGCGGCGATCGCCCGCGCGCCGCGCACGGTGCTGCTGCAGTGGACTCTGATCGAAGGGGTGAACGACTCCGACCGCGAGGCCGACGCCCTGGCGGAGTTCGCGCGCGGCCTGGACGTCCGGGTCAACCTCATCCCGCTCAACCCGGGTCCGGATCCGCGGCAGCACGCGCCCCCGCTCGCCCGCTGCCGCGCATTCCAGAGGCGGCTCGCCGCGCAAGGCGTGCGCACGCTCCTGCGGCTTCCGCACGGCCGGTCGGTGGGCGGGGCCTGCGGACAGCTCGCCGGGGCGCTCCGCGCCCAGGCGCAAGCTTGACCGCGTGCCCAGCGAGTGTGCGCCCGGCGGCACTTCCGCTCGCGCTCACCTGACACCGCCAGCGGGCGGACGTACCTTTGGCCGCCATGGATGCATCGCCGAAGAAGAGATGGCCGATCGTCGTGGGCGCCGTGCTCGGCGCCCTCATCGTCATCGTCGCCATCGGGCTGTTCGTGCTCGACTCCGTCCTCACCAGCAAGGCACACGACGAGGCGGCGAAGCTCTCTCAGCAGCTCGGCCGCCCGGTCACGATCGGCTCGGTCTCCACCAAGCTCCTCACCGGGCTTGGCGTGGCAGTGAACGACGTGGGGATCGGTCCCGCGGCCGGCGAGGGCCTTCCCCTCGCGCAGGTGAAGCGCGTCGACGTCCGCGCCGCGCTGCTGCGCGCCATGCTCAGCCGCGGCAAGGACGTGCTCATCCGCTCCGCGGAGGTCGACGGGCTGAACGTCAACGTGATCCGATTCGACGACGGCACCACCAACGTCGAGCGCCTGCAGAAGAAGCTCGCCGAGACCCAGCCGAAGAAGGCCCAGCCCGAGGAGCAGAAGCAGAGCGACCTCTCCTTCCTGCGGGTCGACCACGCGGCGCTGCGCGACGCCCGCATTGCGCTCGTCGATCGGTCCGGCCGCGCGCAGAGGGAGCTGGCCATCCAGCACCTCGACGTGACGCTCGACGACCTGCGCGCCGGCAAGCCGCTCGACGCGGCGGTCACAGCCGCAGTATTCGCCGCGCAGAAGAACTTCGAGCTGCGCCTGCACGCCGCGCCGCTTCCGCCCACCCTGGTGCCCACGCCGGAGCGGGTCACTCTGAAGGTGCAGCCCATCGACCTGTCCCCGCTCGCTCCGTTCGTGCCCGAGGACGTGGGGCTGCAGGCGGGCCGGTTCGACGCCGACTTCGAGGCGCGGCTCGGCGCGGCGGTGCCCGGCGGCAAGGGTCCCACCACGATCCAGGGGGCGGTGCGCGCGCTCGGCCTGAAGTTCGCCGGGGCCGAAGGCGGCAAGGCGCTGGACGTCGTGCTCGACACCGACGTCAAGGGCGACGCCGAGAAGGGGGACGTGCAGATCTCCAAGCTCCGCCTCGACCTGGGCCCGGCCGGCATCACCGGGCAGGGGCGCGTCTCGGGCCTCAACACGCCCACGCCGCGCATCGAGGGCCTGGAGATCCGCAGCCATGATCTCGATCCCGCCCGCCTCGCCGCGTATTACCCGCCGCTCGCGAAGCAGCTGAAGGGCCAGGTCATGGGTCCCATCGGGCTGCTCGTCCACGCGAGCGGGACGCAGGCGGCGCAAGCGCTCGAGGTGCGGATCGATCTCACTCCCGTGAAGCTCGTCCTGCCGCAGACGATGACCAAGGCGGCGGGCGCCCAGATGACGCTGGTCGCGCACCTGAAAGGCGCCGGGCAGGGCAAGCTCGCCTTCGATGCGAATTTCGACCTCGCCGGCGCGGATCTGCGGCCGGGGCAGTCCCTCGACAAGGCCCCGGGCCAGCGGCTGGAGCTGTCGGCGAGGGGGACGCGCAGCGCTTCGGGGACGACCGCGAACCCGCAGCAGCGGATCGATCTCGACACGGTGGCTGTGCACGTGCTGGACGACCGCATCGACGCGCACGGCTGGGCCGAGACGAAGGGCGCCGGCGACAAGGCGACCAAGCGGTTCGATCTGCTGGTGACGAGCGAGCACCTCGACCTGGACCGGATGCTCCTCCCTTCGAAGACCCACAAAGAAGAGAAGCCGCCGCTCGATCCCAGGACGTTCGCCGGCCTCTCGGGACACGCGGCGGTGAAGGTCGCCCGGGTGACGTACAAGACGCAGCGGTTCCAGAGCATCGCCGCCGACGTCACCATGAAGGAGGACGAGATCGACGTGCAGACCGCGTCGATCCAGGGGCTCGGCGGGCAGATCGACGCGGGCGGAACGAGGCTGAAGCTGGCGCATCCCCGGGAGCCCTGGCACATCGCCACCAAGGTGCGCGGGATCGAGTTGGAGAAAGCCGCTGCGATGAGCTCGCCCCGCAAGGTGCTCGCGGGCCGGTTCGACGGCGACGTCGCGCTCGACGGCAGGGGGCAGGACCTCGCCAACCTGACCAAGTCCCTCTCCGGCTTGCTGCAGGGGCGCGTGCTGGACGGCAAGTTCTACGGGAAGGACATCATCGCCTCGGCCGCGGCGCCGGTGGTGGGCGCCTTGCCCGGAGCGCTGCGCGGAAGGATCCCGCAGAGTGGCGTGACCGATCTCGGCAAGGACGTCCCCTTCGGGATCACGATCCAGGACGGGTGGGCGCGACTGAAGCAGCCGCTCAAGGCGTCCACGCCGCAGGCGGAGATGAGCTTCTCCGGCGGCGTCCGGCTGGACGGCACGCTCGACATGCCCGGGATCGTCGCGCTCACGCCCGCGACCGTGCAGCAGATCACCGGCGGACGCGTGAAGCTGAGCACCAACGTTCCCATCGGGCTGCGCCTCGTGGGCCCGGCCACCAATCCGAGCATCACCGACCTCGACGTCGAGGGCGCCGTCGAGGCGATCGTGAAGTCCGCCGGCTCGAGCCTGATTTCCGGATTGCTGGGCGGTTCGGCCGATCAGAAGGAGCAGGATGGGCAGCAGGTCGCGCAGCAGAAGCAGCAGGAGCTGGAGCAGAAGGCGCAGCAGCAAGCGGACAAGGCCAAGCAGGAAGCCGCGGACAAGCTCAAAGGCTTGTTCGGACGTTGACGAAAGGCGGCGGCGAAGATTTCGCTCGCGCTTCGCCCCGCCACCGGATAGAACGGATACAGGTTTCCATTTCTCCTACGCAAACAAACGCAACAATCATGGCCCAACGAAACAGGGATGCTTCGTTCCGCGCGCTGATCGAGCGGTTCGCACAAGATCTGACCGTCGCGATCGGCGAGCTGGTGCAGTACCAGGTCAAGGACGCGGTCGCGCGCGCCTCCGCGGGGCGGCTGGAGGTCGATGGCCGCCGGGCAGGCCGGCTCTGCCCGGTGCCCGGCTGCGGCGAGCCCGGGGCGGGACCGCGCAACCGCTGGTTCTGCCGCGACCACGCCAAGAAGCTTTCCGCCGCCGAGCAGAAGAGCATCCTCGAGCGCAACAAGCGGCTCGCGGCGGAAGGAAAGCTGCCCACCGCGGTCCCCGCGCAGCGCATCGTGCGCCTGCCCCCCAAGGCCCCGCGGCCCCGCCGTACGCTCGACATGAGCTGCCGCGTCGACGGTTGCCCGAACCGCTCGCGCGGGCCCCGCGCCGGGTTCATCTGCGATCTGCACCGCGCTCAGCTTTCCCCCGACGAGCAGCGCGATGCGCGCGAGCGCTGGAACGCCCGCCACCGCGGCGTGCCTCCCCTGGAGCCCGAGGTCCGGCCCGAGACGCCGGTGATCACGCCCGTGCCGCCCATCGTGCGCAAGGCCGAACCCGCCGCGGAGAGCTCGTAGCCGGGTTTCGGAGGCCGTGATGCGCATCCGGTCGTCGCAGATCACTCCGAAGGCCCTCTACCTGCGCCGTCGCGAGTTCCTCGCCCTGGGAGCCGCCGGGGCCGGCGCGCTGCTCTTGCCGCGCGGCGCGCGGGCGGCCGAGACGCCGCACGGCCGCAAGCTCGAGGGCGTCAAGCCCGGGCAACCTTCCACGGACGAGAAGAAGAGCTCGTTCGAGGAAATCACCCACTACAACAACTTCTACGAGTTCGGCACGGACAAGGACGACCCGGCGCGCCACGCGTCCAAGCTGCAGACGCGCCCCTGGACGGTGAAGGTGGAGGGCGAGTGCGTGAGGCCCCGCACCTTCGACATCGACGAGCTGCTCAAGCTCCCCATCGAGGAGCGCGTCTACCGGCTGCGCTGCGTGGAAGCGTGGTCGATGGTGATCCCCTGGGACGGCTTCCCGCTCGCCACGCTGCTCGAGAAGGTCCAGCCCACCTCGCGGGCCAAGTACGTCGCCTTCGAAACCGCGGTGCAGCCGAAGAACATGCCGGGGGTGGGCGCGTTCGGCGCGATCCCCTTCCCGTACCTGGAAGGCCTGCGCATGGACGAAGCGACGCATCCGCTCACGCTGCTCGCCGTCGGCCTCTACGGCGAGGAGCTGCCCAAGCAGGACGGCGCTCCCATTCGCCTGGTCGTGCCCTGGAAGTACGGATTCAAATCGGCCAAGTCGATCGTCCGAATCCGCCTCCAGGAGACGCAGCCTCCCACCACCTGGTCGCAATACGGCGGCGGCACCGAGTACGGCTTCTACGCGAACGTGAATCCCGAGGTCGACCATCCCCGCTGGAGCCAGGCGAAGGAGCGGCGCATCGGCGAGGTCTTCCGCCGGCCGACGCTGAAGTTCAACGGCTACGCGGACCAGGTGGCGAAGCTCTACTCCGGCATGGATCTGAGGAAGTTCTTCTGATGGAGAAGGCTGCCCGGCAGCCCTGGCTCGAGCCGCTCGTCTTCGCCGCCGCGCTCTCGCCGCTCCTGTGGCTCGCTTCGCGGGCCGTCCGCGGGACGCTCGGTCCCGATCCGGTGGCCGAGGTGCTCAACCGCCTCGGGCTGTACGCGATCTCCCTGCTGCTCTGCTCGCTCGCGTGCACGCCCTTGCAGGTCGTGCTCGGCTGGAGCTGGCCGTTGCGCGTGCGCCGGATGTTGGGGCTGTTCGCGTTCTTCTACGCCTGCCTGCACCTGTCGACGTACGTGTTCGTGGACCAGGGGCTCGACTTCGGCGGAATCGCCAAGGACATCGCGAAGCGGCGCTTCGTGACCGTCGGGTTCGCCGCCTGGTGCGCTCTGGTCCCGCTGGCGATCACCTCGACCCAGGCCTGGGTGAAGCGGCTCGGCTACCGCCGCTGGAAGTCGCTCCACCGCCTGGCCTACCTGGCGGGGGGGCTGGCCTGCGTGCACTTCATCTGGCGGTTCAAGACCGCCTTGCTGCAGCCGGTGCTCTTCACCGCCGTCCTGGCGCTGCTGCTCGGCGTCCGGCTGGCCGCCCGGGTACGGGCTCCGGTGCGCCGGGTGTCCGTCCCCTCGGAGTCGCGGTAGACTCGCGAGAAGATGGCCCGGGCAGCAACGGTCCTCATCGCGGACGACGACAGCAGCATGCGGCAGACGATGGAGGCGATCGTCCGCTCCGCCGGCATGCGCCCGATCGCCGTCGCCTCCGGCGAGGAGGCGCTGCGGGCGGTGCAGTCCAATCCGGTCGACGTGATGCTCCTCGACGTGCAGATGCCCGGCATCGGCGGCCTCGAGGTGCTACGGCAGGTGCGGGAGAAGCACACCGACATCGGGGTCATCATGATCTCGGTGCTCAAAGAGGTCCCGGTGGCGGTCGAGGCGATGCGCCTGGGCGCGCTCGACTACGTCACCAAGGATTTCTCGCCGCCCGAGCTGAACGCCCGCGTGGCGAAGACCCTGGAGCAGCTCAAGAGCGCCCGCGAGCTGGCGTGGCTGCGCGAGGAGCAGGCCAGCCGCGACCAGAAGCCAATGGTGCTGGGACACACCGCGGCGATGCGCCACGTGGCGGGCATCTCCGAGAAGATCGCCTCCAAGCCCGTTACCGTGCTGATCACCGGCGAGAGCGGCACCGGCAAGGAGATGCTGGCGAGGTATATCCACGAGCACTCCGACCGCCGCAGCGGCCCGTTCGTCGCGGTGAACCTGCCTGCGGTCCCGGAGAACCTGGTGGAGAGCCAGCTCTTCGGCCACGAGAAGGGCTCTTTCACCGGCGCGACCAAGCTGCAATACGGCAAGTTCGAGCTCGCCTCCGGCGGCACGCTCTTCCTCGACGAGATCGGCGAGCTGAAGCTCGATGTCCAGGCGAAGCTGCTCCGGGCGCTGCAGGAGCACGAGATCGAGCGCGTCGGCGGAGCGCGCCCCATCCAGCTCGACCTGCGCGTGATTTGCGCGACCAACCGGGCCCTGCCTGAGATGGTCAAGGAGGGGCGCTTCCGCGAGGACCTCTACTACCGCCTCAACGTGGTGCCCATCCAGATGCCGCCGCTGCGCGAGCGCCGCGAGGACATCCGCGAGTTGGCCCACCACTTCCTCGCACGCTCCGCCGTGCAGCTGGGCCGGATCCCACAGATGCTGTCCGACGGCGCCGCCCAGCTGCTCGAGACGCACGCCTGGCCGGGCAACATCCGCGAGCTGCAGAACCTGCTCGAGCGGATGGCGGTCCTGTGCGAGCCCCAGGTCATCGAGGAGAGCGACCTGCCGCTCGAGTTCGTGGTGGCCGCCGGGCTGCGGCGCGACGCGGAGCGCGAGACGTCGCTGCAGGCGGCGATGTCGGCGTTCGAGCGCGGTTTCCTCAAGAAGACGCTCGCGCAGACCGGCTGGAACCGCCGCCGGACCGCCGAGAACCTCGGCATCGGGTACTCGACCCTCAAGTCCAAGCTGAAGTCCTACGGCATCGGCTCGGACGAGGATGACTGAGGCCGCCTCAGGTCGGCTTCGGCTGGATGGGCAGCACGATCGAGAAGGTCGAGCCTTTGCCCAGCTCGCTCTCCACCGCCGTCTGGCCGCCGTGGGCGGTCACGATCCGGTGCACGTTGGGAAGGCCCATTCCGACGTGCGCGCCGGTGCGCTTGGTGGACTTGAAGGCGTCGAAGATGCGCGGCAGTCGCTCCTGCGCGATGCCGGGGCCACGGTCGGTGACCTTGAGCTTCGCCACGCCGTCCTGCTGCGACACCTCGATCGAGACCTCCCCGCCCGGCGGCGACGCCTCGATGGCGTTGGAGAGCAGGTTGAGGGTGGCGCGCTCGAGCAGGTAGCGGTCGCCCTTCACCCAGGGCGGATCGGCGGCCGGGACCACGGCGATCTGGACGCCCGCCTTCTCCGCGTGCGCGACCATGGCGCGCCCGACGCTCTGCGCGAACGCGTTCAGGTCGAGGGGGAGGAACTGGTCCGGCGACACCTCGCGCGAGAGGTCGGCGAAGTCGCCCACGAACTTCTTCAGGGTCGCCATCTCGGCCCGCAGGTTGTCGCGGATCAGCGGAAGGTATGCCGCGTCGTTCGCCTCGGCGAGGGCCGCGGTCGATTGCAGGATGGCGAGCCGGTGCCCCAGGTCGTGGGAGATGCCGGTGGCGATGCGTCCCGCGGTGCGCCAGCGCTCCTCGATCTCCAGCG
>DASWGI010000369.1:0-2018 GCA_036393835.1 Myxococcales bacterium
CGCAGGTGACGTGCGCCATCGCCTCGATCTCCAGCTCGCGCTTGATGCGCGTGACCATCTCCAGCGTGCGGCCGCGGGTCGACCCTCCCGCTCCCCAGGTGACGCTCACGAAAGCGGGCGCGAGCGGGTGCAGCTGGCGGACGGTCTCGAACAGCGCCTCCACCCCCGCGTCGGTCTTCGGGGGGAAGAACTCGAAGGAGAAGACGGGCTCGCCGCGCTCGCCGGCGAAGCGCAGCAGGTCGCAGATCCTCACGGCCCCCCCTTGGCCGCCAGCGGCGCGCCGCACGGCTCCTTGCAGCTGGACAGGGTGAAGGAGTCCAGCACCCGGCCCGCGATGTCCTTCGCCTTGCCGGTCACGTGGCAGCCGCACACGTCCACCGTGACGAAGGAGAGCGCCTTGTGCGCGGACTCCACGGTGGGGAACGTCGGGTCGGGGTCCTCCAGCGGAGCGCCGCCGCCGCCCACCACGAAGTACCGCAGCCCGTCCACCTCGCCACGCTCGTAGAAGTGCTCGTGGCCGGCGAACACCGCCTCGATGGGGTGCCTGCGCGCGGCCGCCTGGATGGCGAGCCGCACGCGCTCGCTCCCGCCATGGCCCGGGCGCATGCGCGCCGGGTGGGCGAACGGACCCTGGTGGACCAGCACCCAGACGTGCGTGTCGGCCGGGACGCCGCGCAGGTCCTCCTCCACCCACGCCACCTGCGCGTCGGACACCGCGCCCACGTGCGGATCGGCCCCGGCGGCGGTCTCGAACGAGTCGAGCACGACCAGGTGGATCGGACCGTAGTCGAGCGAGTGGTACGCGGGGCGGGACGGATCGTTGAAGTACCGGCTGTACGAGACGCCGTTGTCGGTGATCTCGTGGTTCCCCAGCGTCGGCACGAACGGCGTGCGCAAGAGCAGGTCCGCTTCCTCCGAGAACCAGCGGTCCCAGAGCTGGTCGTCGGCCGCGTTGACCACCATGTCGCCCGTGTGCAGCGCGAGGCGCGCGCCCTCCGCCGCGGCGGCCCGCGCGACCAGGGCGTGATCGCCGCCGTTGGTGCGGTTGTCCCCGTAGACCAGGACGCGAAAGGCCGACTTCGGGCCGGGCGCGGTGTGGAAGCTGCCCGCGACGGGCGGCGAGGCCTCGATGCGGTACCGCACCTCGGTGTCCTGCGGCAGCGAGCGCAAGGTGACGCGGTGGTCGGTGCGGGCAGCGTCTTCCTGGGCGAGGCGATCTTCGAGGTACCAGACGCGGCCCTTGACGGGCTCGGCGGTGGTCCAGGCGACGGTCACCTGGCCGGCGGCCGGGTCGAGCAGCCACGGTCCCATCGCGATTTCCGGCGCTGCCGCGGCGATCCGGGTGCGCGGAGCGAAGAGCGCGTGGACGGAGTCGCAGCCGCAGAAGGCCAGGCAGAGCACGGCCGCGACGGGGCGCATGACGGGACGATACCCGGGGAAGGCGCGGCCGGGCCACTGAAATGCCTCGGCCTGGCGGGAAGCAAGCCGGCGATGTCGGACCCCCATGGTAGGACGGGTGCCATGCGCAGGGTGGCCCAGCTCAGCTTCGACGACGCCCGGCAGAAGGCGCCGGCCGGGCCCGCCCTGACCGTGCTGCCCGACGCGGCACGGGTGGAAGAGCACGTGGTCCGGAGGGCCGCCCCGTTCGTCGCGGGTGCGGTGGCGTGCACGCTCGCGCAGCTCGAGCGCGAGCTGGTCCGCGAGGCCCGCGCCGCCGGAGCGTGCACGAAGGTCGCTTCGGGCGAGGCCCTGGCCCTCCTCTTCCGCGACGTTTGCCGGGAGGAGACGCCGCGGGAGGGGCCGTTCTGGGGCATCCGCGACCAGCCGGGGTTCGCGCGGGCCGTGCAAGACCTGCTGGCGGCGCTCACGCAAGGGCTGCTCGAACCCGCGGAGCTCTTGCGGCTGCCCCTCCCCGACACGGCGCGGGAGCGGATCGCGCCGCTGGCCACGCTGCTGGTCCGCGCGCGCCAGGCGCTCGACCGGCGTGGCCTCGCCGACCCGAACCGCGCCCTGCGGCT
>DASWGI010000370.1:0-4480 GCA_036393835.1 Myxococcales bacterium
CGGTCGTCGAGCTTGCGCTGGAGCGCGGAGGTGGACACCGCCGCGGGAGAGGTGACGCTCGCCGGGAGCCGCGCGCCGGTCGGCCGGGGACCGGGCATCCTCGGGTCGTTCCTCGCGACCGCCACCGGCTGGATGACGGGCGGGGTGCAGGCAGCGATGCGGCACGAGCGGTTCAATACTTCCGGCGTCGCCTCGGCACGCGTGCGGCTCGTGCACGCCGGCCGGGATGGGTCGAAGGTCCTCGCCGGTGGGGACCTGCTCGGCCGGCGGGCGGGGAACGATCTCGGCGCTCCAGGCTCGATCGCGCACGTGACCTTCGCTTCGCCGCTTTCGGATCACCGTCCGCTGCAGCTCGTGTTCGACACCTGGAAGGCTTGGCCGAAGCCAGCGCCATTCCAGCTCGCGCGAGCGCCGACCGACCTCGCGGTGTCTCCCCAGCAGAGCGAACCCGAAGTCGAGAAGCAGGTCGCGGCGCAAGTGGGCGAGATCGCCTTCTTCGGCATGCGCCGGCGGCCGTGGTTCGCGGCGCTGGATTCCGTCACCGGGCGGATCCAGAGCAGCAGGGTGGCAGGCGCGCTGGTCGGCGGCCGGCTGCCGCGGATCTTCTCCACCGGCCGGATGGACTCGGCGGAGCGCGGGCCCGTCACCATCCTGCCGCAGGGCACGCAGCGAGCGGGCGACGTCGTGTCGAGCACGGCGAAGAGGCTGACCGGGCTCGACGCGTTCACCGAGGGTGAAGACGTGACGCGAAACACCGTGCCGCACGGCATCAATTCGCAGTACTGGCGCTCCTCAGGAGGGACCGAGGGCGGCTCGATCCCGAGCGTGTCGCCCCTGCCGGCGCGCCTCGCGACCGCGAACCAGTACGTCCAGGCCTGGGGTTGCCGCGGCCGCTTCTTCGCGGGCTCGACCGCTCCCCAGGAGCCGGACCTGCGCCGCCGCTACCGCTCTCCCTGCGGGTGACGATGCGATTCCTGCGCACCGCGATCGCCGTCCTGGCCACCGCCGCCGTGCTGCTCACAGGAGCGTGGGCGGGCGGCGCCTGCGCTCCCGCGCGGGCGCAGTCCGGACGTCCACCGCGGGCGGGCCTTCCGGACGCCCCTCCCTCGGCGCGCGAGTCGGCGGAGATCCCGGTGGGCGACGCACTGGTCGTGAACGGTCAGCCGATGCAGCTGTCCGTCTTCTACACGGCCGATCCTCCGCCGCAGGTGGCGGAGTTCTATGCAGCTGCTTTCCGTGCACGCGGATTGTTGCCCATCGCCACCGGCGACGGGCGGCTGGGACACGTTTCCGTCTTCGACCCCGCCGACGGCCTTCAGCGCTCGGTGACCGCGCTGCCGGAACCGTCCGGACACACGCTGGTGCTCCTCGGAGTGTCGGACCCGCGGCACGCGGCTCGCCTAATTGCGCGCACACCCAGCGCGCCGTATCCGCTGCCCGAGGAGCATCGCGCGTTCCTCGGCTACAGCTCCGAGGACGGCAGCCTCCGCGCGCACAGCGGTCAATTCGTGACCAGCCTGGCCGCCGGCCAGGTGGCGGACTTCTACCGCGAGCGGCTCTCCGCGCAGGGCTACGCCGAGCGTACCGGCCAGTCCGGCGGCGGGCTATTGGTCTTCGCGAGGAGCAACAGCACTGTCTCGATCGCCGTGCAGTCGCTCGAGGAGCGCCGCGGATCCGCCGTGTTCGTGAACCACACCGAGGGCGCGCCATGATCGGGCTCGGGACGCGCCGGCCGGCGCGGGGTCAAGCGCTGGTCGAGACTTCCCTCCTGCTGGCGACGCTCGTCGGCGCGCTCGCCGCCGGCGGCTTCTGGCTCCTGCGCGCGCACCCGCGGATGCTTCACGCCCTGGACGTCTCGGTGCGGGGCTATTACCGCGCGCTCTCGCTGCCGTTCCCCTGATCCGCGGGGAACACCGAGCGCGCGCCGCGCTCCCCGAGGCCGGTCAGCTCGACGACCTGCCGCGGCCCCTCGGCACGCACCAGGCCCCAGAGGGGGACCTGCGCGGCGCGCCACACGCGCGTGGTCTCCCCGCCGGAGAGGACGTGCAGCTCCTCGGCCTCGAACGTGCCCGCGGGGACGGTCACCTTCGCGCTGCCGACGCTCGTCGTACGGACGCCGGCTCGATCGCGCTTCGGCTTCGCAGCGGCCGGCTGCAGCTCGGAGACAGGCACTTCGATCGGGGCCTGCCCCAGCGCGTACACGATCGCGCGCTCGAGCCCGCCCGCGCCGCGCAAGAGCAGCCGGGCCGCGAAGGGCAACGCCTGGGCTCCCAGCGTGCTCACCTCGAGCCAGGCGCGTCCTCCCTCGAGCGCCGGCGGCACGAGCGAGAGGCGCACGCGCACGTCCTCCTCGCCGCTGGACCGGACGAGGTACTCCACCCAGGAGCCCACCTTCGGGCGCAGCGGTCCGAGCGCCGCGACGAGCTCGGGGCTGCCGACGGCGAACACCGAGGACGGCGCGGAGCCTTTGGTCGGCGGGAGGCGCGGAGCGTCCTGCGTCGAGGCGCGCGGAGGAGGCCGACCCGCGCCGGCGGCCACCAGAAGGAGCAAGAGCAGCACGGCGGGAGCGTAGCGCAGGATTGCGGCACAATGCAGCCATGGTCCGCGGCGCCTTCATCGCGCTGTACGCGGGATTCGCCGCGCTCGGCGCCGCCCTCCTCGCGCGCCCCGCCGTCCTCTGGGTGCAAGGGCTGGGCCTCACCCGGCCCGTCCGTCCCTGGCATGTGCCTCTCGGGTGGGCCGCCGCGCTGCTGGCGGCCGTCCTCGCGGCCTTCGCCTTCGGGATGGCCGTGCACACCGCGGTCGGAGGGAAGCCGCGCCGGCGCCACTACCTCGCCTTCCTGCTTCTCGTCGCGCTCGCGCTCCTGCTCCGCGCGGTCTCGGGCGACATCCGGCCGCCGCTCGATCCGGCGCCGCGCCTGCTCGAAGGCCTGCGGGCCGCCGCGGGCGTCCTCGACGCGGAGTACGCCGCCGCGCGCCGCTACGCGCCCACCGCCGGCCTCGTGCATGGCGCGCTGGCGGCGTTGCCCGCGCCGGGGTTCGTCCACCGGGCCCGCGAGCTGCGCCTCTCCGCGCGCATCCTGCACGGCATGCGCGGTCCCCAGATCGAGGCGCTGCCGGGCGACCTGCCGGGCACCATCTACGTGTGCATCTCCTTCGACGAGCAGCGCGCCTGGCTCTCGGCGCTGTCGCTGCACCGCGTGCTCCCCGCCACGGTGCAGGCGAACGCCGGGACGCACTCCGCGCCGGGGCTCGACCCGCTCCTGCCCCTGTACCCGAACGCCCGCTAGATATCGAGGTTGGTCGCGTCCAGCGCGTTCTTCTCGATGAACTCGCGCCGCGGCTCGACCGCATCGCCCATCAGGGTGGTGAACATCGTCTCCGCCTCGGCGACGTCGTCGGCGTGGACCTCGAGCAGCGTCCGCCGCGCGGGGTCCATGGTGGTGCTCCAGAGCTGCTCGGGGTTCATCTCGCCCAGGCCCTTGTAGCGCTGGATCTCCAGACCCTTCGAGGCCGCGCGCTTCACCAGGTCGACCAACTCGAGCGGGCTGCGGGCCTGCTGCTCGGCACCGCCGCCGTCGCGCACCGAGAGCGTGAACGGCGCGCGGCCGAAGCCGGCGAACTCCTGCCGGAGCTTGGCCAACTCCGCCCAGTCCGGGCTGGTGACGAAGACGTGGTCGAGGTGCGTCTCGCGCATCGATCCGTTGTGCCCCAGCTTGACCACCAGCTTCTGCGCCCCGTGCTCGGTGTCCTCCGCGATCGCCACCGAGAGGGTCTCGTTCGGCACCGCCGCCTTGAGGTCCGCCTCCAGGGCCGAGCGGGCCTGCTGCAGGCGCGCCGGGTCGCGCAACGCCTGCTGGTCGAGCGCCGGGCCGGCCAGCGCGGCGTCGATCACGCGCGCGTCGCGCCGCTTGTCGATCTTCGCCAGCAGCCGGCGGTAGGCCAGCACCCTCTCGAGGAGCTCCTTGAGGCGCGCGCCCTGCACCGGTTCGGACCCTTCGCCGCGGACCGCGACTCCCTCGGTGCCCAGGTTCAAGAGGTGCGCGTCGAGCGCGGCGTCGTCCTTCAGGTAGAGCTCCTGCTTGCCCTTCTTGACCCGGTAGAGCGGAGGCTGGGCGATGTAGAGGTGGTGCTTGGTCGCGCCGTCCGCCAGCGAGCGCGCCACCACGTCGTGCATCTGCCGGTAGAAGAAGGTGAGCAGGAGCGTCCGGATGTGGCTGCCGTCCACGTCGGCGTCCGTCATCAGGATGATCTTGTGGTAGCGCAGCTTGCCGATGTCGAACTCGTCGTGGATGCCGGTGCCGATCGCCGTGATCATGGTGGCGATCTCCTGCGACGCGAGCATCTTGTCGAAGCGGGCCTTCTCGACGTTGAGGATCTTGCCGCGCAGCGGAAGGATGGCCTGCGTGCGGCGGTCGCGCCCCTGCTTGGCGGACCCGCCTGCGCTGTCGCCCTCGACGATGTAGAGCTCGCACTTCTC
>DASWGI010000371.1:0-41097 GCA_036393835.1 Myxococcales bacterium
ATCTCGCCCACGGCCGCATCGTCCTCCGGCCGGGCTTCGCGAACGACCACCTCAGCCACGGCGCAGCTCGTGGACCAGCCGGCGCGCGGACACGGAGAACCCGAGGGAGCGGTACAGCGCGCGGGCCGGGCGGTTCGACTCGGCCACGGAGAGCACCGCATGGGCCGTCCCTTCGAGCGCCGCGGCGAGCAAGGCGCGGCCGATGCCCATGCGGCGGAACTCGGGAAGCACGGCGACCTCCTCGATCCCCAGGGTCCGGCCCAGGCGGACCCCGGAGAGATACCCCACCGCGCGCCGCTCCACCTCGGCCAGCAGGACCAGCCGGCCTTCCTCGCCAAAGAGCTGCGCGACCTCGTCGGAGCGGGTCGCGAACGTGTCCGGGGCGCCGGCCCACGCTTCGCGCGAGAGCCGCTCGAGCTCGCGCACCGCCTCGCCCGGACCGAGCGGCTTGATGCGCAGGGCTGGCATGGCCGGCGCCTCCATGGGACGCGGAGACCACCGCAGCGACAATTGGGCCGACGTCTCGCGGAACCCGAGGGCGCGCAGGAAGGCCTGCCCCGGCCGCGCGTCCTCGCGCACGCGCGCCCGCAGCGTCGCACCCTGCGCGGCGGCCCATTCCAGCGCGGGAGCGCACAGCGCCCGGCCCAGTCCCTGCCGGCGCAGCTCCGGCGCGACGGCCGCGTAGAGATCGGCGGTGGGGCGCTCCGCGCCTTCTGGGGTCCGCGATTCCCGCACGGCCGCGAACGCGATCCCGTGCAGCGCTCCGTCCTCGCCGTGCGCGACGCGCCACAGATCGAGCAGCGCGCGCGGGCCCTCCGCGATGATCGGCAGCCGCTGCGCGAATGGCTCGACGGTGGGATCGCCGGCGCGCAACCGTTCGCACAGATCGCCTGCCGCCGCGAGGTCCTCCGCGGTCAGCGCGCGGACGGTGACGACGCCGCTCAAGGCAGCCCGGAGGCGACCAGCTCGGCGATGTCCTTGGCCTGCATCGATTCGGCGCGGCCCGTCTCGCTGATGCCGTCCTTGATCATGGTGAGGCAGAACGGGCAGCTCGTCGCCACGATCCCCTTCTCGCCGAGCGTCAGCGCCGCCTCGTTGACGCGGTTCTGGTTGATGCGCTGCCCGATGGTCTCCTCCAGCCACATGCGGCCGCCGCCCGCGCCGCAGCAGAAGGTCTCGGTGCGGCTCCGATCCATCTCCTTGACCTTCACCCCGATGGAGACCAGCGCCTGCCGCGGCGCCTCGCTGATCCCGTTGTGCCGCGCCAGGTAGCACGAGTCGTGGTAGGTGACCGGCTCCTCGAGCTGCACCTCGCCCGGCTTGAGCCTGCCCTCCTCGACGAGCTGCGCGATCACCTCGCTGTGGTGCAGGACCTTGAAGTGCCCGCCGAACTGCGGGTACTCGTTCCCCAGCGTGTTGAAGCAGTGCGGGCACTGGGTGACGATCTTCTTCACTCCGTAGCGGTTCAGCGTCTCGACGTTCTGCTGCGCCAGCGACTGGAAGAGGTACTCGTTCCCCAGCCGGCGCGCCGAGTCGCCGTTGCAGGTCTCCTCCTCGCCGAGGATGACGAAGTCCACCTTCGCGGCCTGGAGGATCTTCACGATCGCCCGCGAGACCTTCTTCTGCCGCTCGTCGAAGCTGCCCGCGCAGCCGACGAAGAACAGCCACTCGAAGTTCTCGGCCGCCTCCTTCACGCTCGCCGCCGTCCGCACGCCCAGGTCGGCGCACCACTCCGCGCGGCGGTTCGAGCCCATGCCCCACGGGTTGCCCTGGGTCTCCATTCCCTTGAAGACCCGCGCCGCCTCGTCGGGGAACCGCGACTCCATCAAGACCAGGTGGCGGCGCATGTCGACGATGCGCGGGAGGTGCTCGATGAACACGGGGCAGGCCTGCTCGCACCAGCCGCAGGTCGTGCACGCCCAGATGGTCTCGTCGGGCAGCACGCCGCCGGCGTCGCCCACCAGCGGCGGCAGCTTCTCCGCCAGATCGGGGGGGAGCTGCAGGCCCGCCCCGGCCGACGCGCCGTCGTGCCCGTCGTGCCCGTTCGACGACGCCGGGACCCGGTTCATCCGCGTGAGGAGCGCCTGGAGCGGCAACGGCATGGACGCCGCGGCCTGCTGGGCGTGGTGGCGGATGGCGCGGTTCATCTCCTTGTGCGTGAGCGGCTTCCCCGTGTCGTACGTCGGGCAGTACGTCTGGCACCGGCCGCACTCGGTACACGAGTAAGTGTCGAGGATCTCCTTCCAGGAGAGGTCGGTGAGCTTGGAGACGCCGAAGCTTTCGGAGTTCTCCAGGTCGAGCTTGGAGAGCTGCCCCATCGGCGCGAGGCGCTGGAAGTAGACAGTCGGCAGCCCGGTGATGATGTGGAAGTGCTTCCCCATGGGCAGGAAGTTGAGGAAGGACATCACGATGGCGATGTGGAGCAGCACGCCGAAGGTCATCGCGTTCGCGGCGGAGCGCGGCGACATCCCGTAGAGGAACCACTCCGCCACGCGCCCGGACACCGGCAGGTACCAGGGCACCTCTCCGGCGCTCTTCGCCAGCGCGGCAGCGTCGATGAGCACGTCGGTCCACAGGACGCCGATGATCATGAAGAGGATGAACACGCCCTCCCACGAGAGCGTCATCCGCTCCTTCTTCGCGACCACGCGGAAGTAGAGGAAGACGGCGCACCCGAGCGTGCCGAGGATGTCGATGACGTCCTTGGTGAACAGGTAGCCCTGGCCCAGCCGCGTATCGTGCGCGAGGAACGGCAGGTGGAAGGCCGGATCGTAGGCCAGGCCGAACGAGGTCAGCGTCCCGAGCTGCGCCACCAGGAAGGCGACGAAGATCCAGATGTGCGCCATGCCGGCGGCGCGCTCCGGCTTGGCCGGCATCCGCTTCTGCCCGAAGCCGTACTCGATCAGCTTCTCGGTGCGCGTGAGCGGATCGTCCCAGCGCACTTCCTTGCGCGCGAAGAGCAGCGGCCGGATGCGGTAGGACATCGTCCAGAAGAACAGGGCGAGCCCGGCTGCGATGATCAGCGTGGCGAGGATGGGAGCCATGGACGGCGCAGCATATCCGCGCGCCGCTCTCAGGGCCATCGCAGAGCCGCCAGCGCTCAGCTGAAGTGACCGCGATCTTTTGGGGGGTCGAGGGGGGAGCGAGCTCCCCCCTTGTAGAGGCGCCGAAGGCGCCGGATCGCAGAGGGTGATGTGTACGGCAGAGCGGTCAAATCAAGTCAGTGGATCATTCGTAAATGCGGCGGGCTCGCCCGCTCGCGCAGGAACTTGTCGATCACCTGCCGGTACTCCGAGAGGTCGCGGCAGCCCTGCATGAGCCACTCGCCGCCGATCACCAGCGCCGGGACGCCCTTGATCCCCAGCGCCTCCGCTTCCTCGCCGGCCACGCTGACCGACTGCTCGGTGTCCGGTTCGTCGAGCCGCTCGAGGAAGCGCGGCACGTCGAGCCCCGCGCGCGCCGCCAGCTCGACCTGCACGTCGCGCCGGGCGACGTTGATGCCGTCGAGAAAGGCGGCGCGCCGCATCCGCAGCAGCAGCTCGTGCTGGCTCCCGTAGCCCTGCGGCAGCGCGGCCTCGAGCGCGACCAGCGGCGGCAGGCTGGAGGAGGGCGGATCGTCTCCCGTCCACAGGTCCGCCTTCACGCCCTTGCCTTCGCGCTCCTTGGAGATGCGGCGGAAGTGCCGCGCGAGGAGCGACCGCTGCTTCTTGTCCGGCAGCTGGTTCTCCGGCCGGAGCGCGTACGGCTTGAAGGTCCAGAGCACGGACGGGCCGTACTCTTCGCGGAGCACCTCGAGGCGGGCGTCGGCGAGATAGCACCAGGAGCACAGCACGTCGTGGTAGAGCACCAGCTCGACCTGACCGGGCGCGCTGCCGTCCTGCAGGCGGGACTGGAAGGCGAGGTCCTGGCCGATGCGGATCGCCATGCAGCCAGTGTCGCCAAAGACGCGGGCCTGCTGCAAGCGATTTGCGTGTCGGCGCGCAGCCCCGGGTCGGAAGTGGGATGGTGTCGTACAGCACCGCTCGCTCCGGCTGCCAGGCGGGCGGGCGGGCGAAGCTCACCCGCCTGCCCGGGCAACGCGAGCAGCCAGGCGGGCGGCGTGCTCGACGATGGCGCCCGCGATGTCCAGGCCGGTCGCGCGCTCGAGGCCTTCGAATCCCGGCGAGGAGTTCACCTCCATGACCTTCGGCCCTCCCTCCGCTTCCAGGAGGTCCACGCCGGCGACGTCCAGCCCCAGCACGCGGGCGGCGCGCACGGCGGCCTGCGCGTAGTCCGGGGACAGCTCCAGGGCGCTGCCCTCGCCGCCGCGGTGCAGGTTGCTGCGGAACTCTCCCGAGCGCGCCTCGCGCCTCATCGCCCCGGCGACGCGGTCGCCGACCACCAGCGCGCGCACGTCGCGCCCCCGCGACTCGGCGATGAACTCCTGCAGCAGGATCTCCTGCCCCAGGTCCCACAGGGTGGAGAGGATGCTCTCCACCTCGGCCTCGCTGTGGGCGATCATCACGCCGACGCCTTGCGTCCCCTGGATGAGCTTCAGGATCGCGGGCAGCCCGCCGACGTGCGCGACCAGCTCCTTGATGTCGCCGCCGCCGCGCGCCAGCACGGTGCGCGGCATGTCGACGCCGGCCTGGGCGAGCAGCTGCAGGGCCCGCAGCTTGTCGCGGCTGTTGGCGATCCCCGCGGCGCCGTTCACCACGGGCACGCCCTGGGCCTCGAGCTGGCGCACCACCGCGAGCCCCACCGCGGTCACGGAGGCGCCGATGCGCGGGACCGCGACGGCCACCTCGCGCAGCTCCTCGCCGGCGACGAACACGCGCGCGCGGCCCGGTTCCAGCACCAGGTTGCAGGCGAGCACGTCCACCACCCGCGTTCTCATCCCGCGCGCCCGCGCCGATTCGACCAGCCGCCGCGTCGAGTAGAGGCTCTTCTTGCGCGAGAGGAGGGCCAGGAGCGGCCGCGGCCTCTTGCGGGGGGTCTTGCGCGGCATCCGGGAAGCGTATCAGGCCTGCGCGGGGGCGTGCGCCGCGCGCGAGGCCCCGAGCGGCAACGCGAAGCTGAACACGGCGCCCTTGCCGCTCTCGCTCTGGACCAGGAAGCGCCCGCCGTGCCGCTGCACGATCTCGTGGCTGACGAACAGGCCGATGCCGAGCCCGCCGAAGTGGTGCGTGGCGGCGTTGCGCGCGCGGAAGAACCGCTGGAACAGGCGCGGCTGCTCCTCCGCGGGAACGCCGATGCCCTGGTCCGCCACCGACACCAACGCCTCGCCGCCCTCCCGGCGCAGCGTCACCACGATCTGGCCGCCCTGGGGGCTGTACTTGATGGCGTTCTGCAGCAGGTTCACCAGCACCTGCTCGAGGCGCTGGCGATCCCCGAGGACCACCATCCGTTCGCCCGACCTCGACAGGACGATCTCATGGCTCTGTGCCGCGGCGCGGAAGTCGCCGACCACCTCGGCGACCAGCTCGTCCAGCTCGACCGGATCGCGCTGGATCTCCAGCCGGCCGGACTCCAGCCTGGAGACGTCGAGCAGGTCCTCGACGAGCTTCGCGAGCCGCGTCACCTGCCGGCGCGCCTTGTTGGCGAGCTCCGGCTCGACCACCATGCCGCGCGCGAGGCGCCGGTCGATGTTCTGCAGGTACATCGACAGCGGCGTGAGCGGGGTGCGCAGCTCGTGCGCCGCCACCGTGAGGAACTCGGAGCGCTCGTTGTCGAGCTCCTTCTGGGCCGTGACGTCCACGTACACGAAGAGGCGGCCGAAGTATTCGCCGCGCGGCCCGTGCACCGGGACGCTGGTGCGCGTCACCCACCGGCCGGACCGCGCGATCTGGAACTCGTCGAACGACCGCTCGTCCCGCCGCGAGAAGATCTCCCGGGTCCGCTGCGCCAACTCGGCGGTCCCGCCGTCGCCGCGAGCGTCGTGCCCGAACAGCTCCTCGTAATGCTTGCCGACGAACTCCCGGACGGGCAGCCAATCGAACATCTCGGCCAGGCGCGGGCCAACGTACCGGACGCGGTCGTCCTGATCGAACAGCACCAGCCCGTTCGGGTCCGCCTCGAACGTCGCGAGCAGCTCCGCGGCGCGCCGCTCGGCGTCCTGGCGGGCGAGCTCCTGCCGGTCGCGCTCGGCTGCCAGCTCGCGCACCAGCCGGGCGTTGCGCACCGCGAGCGAAGCCCGGTCGGCGAGGGCCACGACGAAGTCGACGTCGTTCGGGGTGTACCTGCGCCCGCCCGCTCCGGCCGAGGCGAGGATCAGCGTCCCGAGCGGCTCCGCGCCGTTCATCAGCGGCGCCACGATGGCCGAAGCGAGGCCGATCTCCTTGAGCAGTTGGTATTGCTCCTCGCCCTCGACGCCCGCGCGCAGCATCTCGTCGGTGATCTCCTCGAACACGAGCGGACGCTTCTGCACCAGCGCGTTCGCATCCTTCGGGCCCGCGTCCCACCGGCGCGGCTTCTGGATCCGGTTCAGCTTCTCGGCGAGGTCCCGCTGCCGCGGGTCGGGGTGGTACGCCGCGGACTGCCGCAGCACTCCGTCCGGGCCCACCAGCGAGAACGCGCACCAATCGCCCATTCCCTGGACGACCTTCTCGACGATGCGGCGCAGCGGCTCGTCCTCGTCCCCGCCCACGGAGTCGAGCAGGATCGCGGAGATGTCCGACAGGATGCGCTGCCTGCGCTCGGCTTCCTGGAGGCGCGACCGCTCCGCCTCCAACTGGGTCTGCTCGGCCACCGGTCCTCCACGGCTCAGGTTGCCCCGGCGGCGCCCGGCTGCAGCCAGTACGCCGCTCCGCGCGTCGGACAGTGCTCACGACGGGCTGCGGCGGCAGGCGGCGTTTGCTACAGTGCGCGACCCCATGGACGCGCGAATCACTCCCGAGATCGTCAGGCAGCATGGTCTTACCGAGGACGAATACCGGCGCATCGTTGGCCACCTGGGCCGGGACCCGAACCTGGTCGAGCTGGGCATCTTCTCCGCGATGTGGTCCGAGCACTGCTCGTACAAGTCGTCGCGCCGCTTCCTCAAGCACCTGCCGACCAAGGGCCCGCGCGTCCTCCAGGGTCCGGGCGAGAACGCCGGGGTGGTGGACGTGGGCGGCGGGCTGGCGGTCGCGTTCAAGATGGAGAGCCACAACCACCCCAGCTACATCGAGCCGTACCAGGGCGCGGCCACCGGCGTCGGCGGCATCCTGCGCGACGTGTTCACCATGGGCGCGCGGCCGATCGCCTCGCTCAACTCATTGCGCTTCGGCAAGCCCTCCCACCCGAAGACCCCCCGGCTCCTCGAAGGCGTGGTCGCCGGCATCGCGGGCTACGGGAACTGCATCGGCGTGCCGACCGTCGGCGGCGAGGTGGCCTTCGACGAGAGCTACGACGGCAACTGCCTGGTCAACGCCTTCACGCTGGGCCTGCTCAAGTCGAACCGCATCTTCCGCGGCACGGCCTCGGGAGTGGGGAACCCGGTCATCTACATCGGCGCGCGCACCGGCCGCGACGGCATTCACGGCGCGACCATGGCGTCCGCCGAGTTCGACGAGGAAAGCGAGTCGAAGCGCCCCACGGTTCAGGTCGGCGATCCGTTCCTCGAGAAGCTGCTCCTCGAAGCCTGCCTGGAGCTGTTCAAGACCGATTGCCTGGTGGGCATCCAGGACATGGGCGCCGCGGGGCTCACCTCCAGCTCGGCGGAGATGGCCTCCCGCGCGGGCAGCGGGCTGGAGCTGGACGTGGACGCGGTGCCGCGCCGCGAGACGGGGATGACGCCGTACGAGGTGATGCTCAGCGAGTCCCAGGAGCGCATGCTGCTCGTCGCCAAGAAGGGGCGCGAGCGCGAGGTGTTCGAGATCTGCGACAAGTGGGACCTGGCGCACGCGGTCGTGGGGCGCGTCACCGACACCGGGAAGCTGGTGGTCAAGTCGGAGGGGAGGACGGTGGCAGAGCTGCCCATCGCCCCGCTCACCGACCGGGCGCCTTCCTACGACCGTCCGCGCCGCCGCCCCGAGTGGCTGGACGAGGCGCGGAAGCTCGACCTCGCACAGGTCCCCGAGCCGCGCGACCTCGCGGGCGCGCTGAAGCAGGTGCTCGCGTCGCCGACCGTCGCTTCGAAGGAGTGGGTGTATCGGCAGTACGACCACATGGTCCGCATCGGCACGGCGGTGCGGCCGGGGCAAGGCGACGCCGCGGTGGTCCGCTTCACGGGCCAGCGGGACGGCGGCGTGGCGCTGAGCGTCGACTGCAACTCCCGCTACTGCTACCTCGACCCGCGCCTCGGGGCCGCGCACGCGGTGGCCGAAGCGGCGCGCAACGTGAGCTGCGTGGGTGGGGAGCCGGTGGCCATCACCGATTGCCTGAACTTCGGCAACCCGGAGCGGCCCGAGATCATGTGGCAGCTCGAGCAGGCGTGCCTCGGGATCGCGGACGCCTGCAACGCGCTCGGCACTCCGGTCGTCTCCGGCAACGTGTCGCTCTATAACGAGACGGAGGGGAAGGGCATCTTCCCCACGCCCACCATCGGCATGGTCGGCCTGATGGAGGACTGCGGCCGGAATGCCGTGTCCGCCTTCCTGGCCGCCGGAGAGCGCATCGCGCTCCTCGGGCGCCCCGCGGGGCCGCAGGGCGGGCACCTCGGAGGGAGCGAGTACCTCAAGGCGGTCCACGGCCGCACCGCGGGAACGCCTCCTCCGCTGGATCTCGACCTCGAGAAGAAGGTCCAGGGAACGGTGCGCGCGCTGGTCCGCGCGGGGCTCGTCCGCACGGCGCACGACACCAGCGAGGGCGGGCTGGCGGTCGCGCTCGCCGAGATGTCCTTCGGCCGCGATCTCGGCTGCAAGGTGGCGCTTCCCACCCAGCCCGGGCGCTCCGACGCGCTGCTCTTCGGCGAGGACGCGGGGCGCATCCTCATCGCCTATCCGGACGCGGCGGCGGATCGCGTCGCGGCGGTCGCCCGGGAGCACGGCGCGCCCTTCCTGGAGATCGGCGAGGTCGGCGGACCGTCGCTGGTGATCAAGTCGGGCGAGCGGACGCTCGTCGACGCGCGCGTCGCGGATCTCAAGACTTCCTGGTCCAGCTCCATCCCGCAGGTGGTCGGCGAGGGAATCCACCAGGTCGCCCTCGAAGGGCGATAGGTGGACACCCAGCTGCTCAGCGCGCGCAGCCCGGCCGACCTGGACGAGGCGGCGGGGCTGCTGCTGCGGGGCGGGCTGGTCGCGTTTCCCACCGAGACCGTGTACGGGCTGGGAGCGCTGGCGCTCGAGCCGCTCGCGGTGCGCGCGATCTACGCGGCCAAGGGACGCTCGGCGACGAACCCGCTCATCGTGCACGTGCTCGGCGAGGAGGAGGCGCGCCCGCTGTGCGCGCGCTGGCCGATCGAGGCGCAGGAGCTGGTGACGCGCTTCTGGCCCGGCCCGCTCACGCTGGTGCTGCCGCGCACCGAGCGCGTCCCCGACGAGGTGACCGGCGGCGGACCCACGGTCGCCGTCCGGGCGCCGTCGCATCCCGCCGCGCGCCAGCTCATCGCGCGCGTCCGCGCCCCGCTCGCCGCGCCCAGCGCGAACCGCAGCGAGCACGTCTCGCCCACCACCGCGCGCCACGTCCTGCGCGACCTGAACGGCCGCATCGACGCCGTGCTGGACGGCGGCCGGTGCCCGGTGGGGATCGAATCGACGGTGGTCGCGTTGACCTCGGCGGGACCGCGCCTGCTGCGCTCCGGCGCGGTCCCCCGTTCCGCGCTCGAAGAGCTGCTCGGCGAAGTCCCCGACGCCGCGCCGAGCGGACCCGTCGCTCTTTCCCCGGGACAGCAGAAGCGGCACTACGCGCCCGCCGCGGTGGTGCGGATGGCCGACTCCGCCGCGCTGCCGCGCATCGCCGCCGATCTGCCCGGCCGCGTGGGCGCGCTGGTCCGCAGCGACGTCGCCTTCCCGGAGAGCGTCGTCTCCCTGCGCCTCCCGGCCGATCCGGCCGGTTACGCCCGCGATCTCTATGCAGCGCTGCGCGAGCTGGAGGACCGCGGGTGCACCTCGATCTGCATCGAGAGCGTCCCCGCCTCGCCGGAGTGGGATGCCATCCGCGACCGCCTCACCCGCGCGGCGGCGTAGCACTACCTTCCGGCGGCGAGCGCGACCGCGATCTCGCCCGCGCGCCGGGCATTGTTCTCCAGCAGGTCGAGGTTCGACTGCAGGGTGCGCCCGCCGCTCGCGGCCGCGAGGCGGGCGAGCAGGAAGGGAGTCAGCTCCTTTCCCGCGAGCTTCCGCTGGGCGGCCTCGCCCAGCGCGGCGGAGAGCGCGCGCTCCACCTCGGCGCGGGGAAGCGGCGAGGGAGGCGGGACGCAGACCAGCACGCCGGAGCCCTGGCCCAGCTCGTCCCAGTGGATCCGCAGCGCGCGGGCGACCGAGGCCGCGTCGTCGAGGCGATGCTCCAGGCGGATGCCGCTAGATCCGGTGAAGAACGCGGGCAGCTCGGAGGTGCCGAACCCGAGCACGGGGACGCCGAGCGTCTCGAGCGCCTCGGCCGTGGCGGGGAGGTCCAGGATGACCTTCGGTCCGGCGCAGACGACGCACACCTGCCGGCGCGACAGCTCGATCAGATCGGACGAGACGTCGAAGGGTTCGGCGGGGGATGCGCGGCGGTGCACTCCGCCGATCCCGCCGGTCGCGAAGACGCGGATGCCGGCCCGGGCCGCGACCGCGCAGGTGGCGGAAACGGTGGTGCCGGCGTCGCGGCCAGAGGCGCAGAGCGCGGCCAGATCGCGGACCCCGGCCTTGGCGGCGCCGAGCGCCGGAGCGGCGAGGCGCTGCAGCTCCGCTTCCGTCGCCCCGACCACGATCCGGCCGCCGATCACCGCGACGGCGGCGGGCACCGCTCCCGCGTCGCGGATCGCCCGTGCGCACCGCCGCGCCGCCTCGAGGTTGTGGGGCGGCTGCAGGCCTTGCGCGACCACGCTCGTCTCCAGGGCGACGGCGGTGCCGCGCGCGATCGCCTGGCGGACCTCGTCAGGGACCTCGATCAACGCTCCTCCAGCAGGTCCAGCGCCCGCGCCAGGCCGGGACCATGGTACGTGCGCGGCGACTCGCCCTCTCCGCGGACCGCCCGCGCCGGGTCCTCCACATAGCCCAGGTATCCGTCGGCCACGCCGATGAAACGCTCCGGCCCTCCACCCAGCGCCAGGCTGCCGACCGGCTCGCCGGGGACGCCGCCGAACCTCACGCCGGCGATGCTCAGCCGCGTCCTCACCGCGAACGGCTCGGCCCAGAGCGCCAGGGCGTTGCTCGCCGCGCGGCGCAGCGGCCAGGGAACGCGAGCGCTGGCCTGGGCGGGAGGCAACGAGTGCAGCGTGACCGCGCAGGCGAGCGGAGCGCCGTCGGTCCAGGCCGCGGTCTCGAGCAGGTCCAGCGCCCGCCGCGCGACCCGGGTCCCGAGCGCCTGCGCCGCCGCCGGGGGGGCCGCGGGCAGCCCGTCGCGCGACCAGGTCGCGTTGCCCCCGGCGCCCTGCAGCACCAGCGCCGGCGCCTGGGTGTCGTGCTCGAGGGCGCGCGCCGCCGCGCCGGGCCAGTCACCCGACGGCGTTCGCCAGGAGGGCGGCAGGACCGTCGGGTGCATCGCGTAGACCACCAGGGTCGCGACGATGACCCCTCCCTCGTCGCGCGCCTGGAGGGCGAGCAGCGTCGGGTCCACGGGTCCGGCGCTGCGCACCACCGCCGGACCGTCGCCCCACTCGACCTGCGCGACGGCGAGGCGGCCCGTCCGCAGGTACCCGAGCGCTCCACGGATCGCGTCCGCCACGGCTTGCGCCACGGCGTCGCGCATCGCGCGGTCGAACCGCCCGTTCCCCGCGACCTCCGCGAGGGCGTTGTCCCAGGTCCCACCCGGGCCCGAATGGGTATGCGTCGCGGCGAGCAGCAGGCAGGTGCGCGGCGGAAGCTGCGCGCGCCGCAGGACCTCCTCCTCCAGATCGCTCGAGACGAGCAGCGCGTCGAGCGCGACGATCACGGCCCGCACCTCGCCGGAGCGAAGCACGAGCGCGCGGACATACACCTGGCCCTCGTTCTCCGCACGCCGCCGCCCGGCGTAGCCCGCGAGAGGCGCTCCGCGCGGGACCTCGATGGTCACCCTCTGCGCGCCGACCTCGACCGGCCCCTCGGACCTGACCTGGAGGGTGCCCCGCCCGTGCACCAGGAAGGGCGGCGGCTGCGCGGAACGGCGTCCGAGCGGAACGGCCAGCACGACCAGCGCGAAAAGGCCGAGCGCCGCCCCGGCGATGCGGACCGCGCGCTTCAATTGGCGACGCGCCGCGCGCCCAGGTAACGCGACTCGAACCACGGCTGGTCCATGTCCGCCTCGACCACTCCGTGCGACGACGAGGCGTGGATGATGCGGCGCGTGCGCGGGTCGATCACCATGCCGACGTGCGAGACGCCCGCACCGTTCGTATCGAAGAACACCAAGTCGCCTTCGCGCAGCGCCTCCTTGGCCACCGGCGCACCGCTCTTCCACTGCAGCTTGGAGACGCGCGGCAGGGGGATCGCGATGACCCGGTACGAGTTCCGGGTCAGGCCCGAGCAGTCGATGCCGGCGCGCGTCTCGCCGCCCCAGACGTACGGCGTGCCCAGGTAGGAGAGCGCGGTGCGCTCCACCCGCGCCCACGAGCTGAACGGCCCCTCGCCCTCCTGCGCGCGCGGAGGCTCGGGCGGAAGCTCCGTCTCGTCCGGGGGCGCGGGCTTGTCGGGCGGGCGCCGCCGGTCGGGCACCGAGGTGTCCGGCGGCGGCCGGCTGCGCTGCGCGCGCTGCGGCGCGGTGTCCACCTCGAACACGCCGCGGTAGCCGGGGTCCTTGGGCACGCTCTTCTTGCGCGCGGCGTCCTCGAAAGTGGCGCGCGTCGTCCCCAGCAGCGCGCCGGGATGCAGCGGGTCCTTCTCCATCCCGGCGAACACATAGGCGGCGTACAGCTTCACGTCGTACTTGCGCCTCGCCGCATCGATCAGGCCCCATTTCACCGTGTCGAAGCTGCGGACGTCCCATCCGTGCTCCATCGCGTTGCGCACCAGGTCGGCGGCGACCTCGTCCGGGACGCCGCCCTTGACCGCCACGCGATAGCCGTTTGCCCACGCGGCCAGCTTCTCGGGCGGCACCGGCTTGCGGAACCCGTACAGCGCGATCCCGGCGACCACCTCCGCGGGCGCGCCGCGCCAGACCGCCTGGTAGGCGGCGAACGCGACCTCGGCGATGCGGTCCATCGGCGCCTGATCGAACATGCCCTCCGCGACGACGTGCATGAGCGTCTGCACGTCCTGCGGCTTGTCGGGCCGGACGACGTTGTGGCCGTAGTTCGCGAATCGGTCCTCCAGCGCCTTTTGCAGCTGCGCCCGCTGCGCCGGCGTGAACCCGCGGTCGCGCGCGAGCTTCTCGCGCACGTACTCGAGCACGTTCTGGCGCGGCGCAGCGCCCGCGGGAACGGCCAGGGCGAGAGCTAGGAGTAGCGATCGTCTCGCCATGGATGCGCGGTGTTGCTGTACCCGCGCAGTTCCCAGAACCCGAGCCGGTCGTGCGTCAGCACTTCGATGCGACGGACCCACTTCGCCCCCTTCCAGGCGTACAGCTGCGGAGTGATGACGCGGACCGGGCCGCCGTGCTCCACGGGCAGCGGCTGGCCTTCCGCGGTGTGCACGAGGAGGACGTCGTCCTTGAGCGCCTCCTCAAGCGGCAGGTTGGTGGTGTAGCCGTCGTACCCGTGGGTCATCACGTGGGTGGCGGCAGCGGCCGGCCGCGCCAGCGCGAGGACCAAGGACAGCTGCACTCCCTCCCAGGGCACGTCCAGCTTCGACCAGGTGGTGACGCAGTGGAAGTCGCTCACGTCCTTGGTCTGCGGCAAGGCGATGAAGTCCTTCCAGGCCAGCCGGAGCGGCTCCTCGACCGCGCCGTCGACGACCAGCTCCCATTTCGACAGCGGCACGTTGGGAAGACGTCCCAGGTCGAGCACCGGCCATCCCTTGGTGACGGTCTGGCCGACGGGCAGCTTGGGCATGCCGTGGCGGTTGGCCGGACCCGAGCCCCGGGGCTTCGCGTCGGCGGCGGAGGGCGTCTCGAGCATGCGCTGCCGGAACCGCTCGCGCAGCTTCATGCGCGCGTCGACGATCCGCGCCTCCTTGTCGTCCGGCATGCGCGGATGCTAACCGGAGCCTGCCGTCCGCAAAAGGATGCCTGCCCGGCGGCCGGCCGGGCCGGGAGGGAGCGCGGTGAGCGCGGTCGTCTGGAATTGCCCGTGGCTGCGGCGTGTTCTGGCATCGTTGCAGGGCGAGTGCCAGCCCTGTACGCTTCGTTCCCCGCGCTCTCCCGGAGAGACCGTGCAGCTGAAGGTCCTCAGAGACCCGATCGACGACGACAAGTTCCACGACGAGTGCGGCGTGTTCGGCGTCTTCGGCCACTCCGAGGCGGCGAACATCACCTACCTGGGCATCCATGCCCTCCAGCACCGCGGGCAGGAGTCGGCGGGCATCGCCGCGCTCGACGCCGGGCAGATCCAGGTCCACAAGACCATGGGGCTGGTCGCCGACAACTTCGACGCGGCGACGCTCGCCCGCCTGCCGGGCAACGCGGCGATCGGGCACACGCGCTACTCCACCGCCGGCCAGTCGCGCATCGAGAACGCGCAGCCGTTCGTGTTCAAGGGCGTCGCCGGACCCATCGCGGTGGCGCACAACGGCAACCTGGTCAACGCCGAGGAGCTGCGCGCCTCGCTCGAGGCGCAGGGCGCCATCTTCACGGGCTCGTCCGACACCGAGCTGATCCTGCACCTCATCGCCCGGGAGCGCGAGGGGACGGCGGTGGAGCGCATCCAGCGCGCGCTGGCGCAGGTGCGCGGCGCGTACTCGCTCCTGTTCCTCACCCAGGACTCGATCATCGCCGTGCGCGACCCGCTCGGCTTCCGGCCGCTGGTGCTGGGGAAGCTCCGTGGCGCGCCCGTGTTCGCCAGCGAGACCTGCGCGTTCGACCTGATCGAGGCGAAGCTCGAGCGCGAGGTGGAGCCGGGCGAGATGGTGGTCGCCGACGCCTCCGGCGTGCGCATCGTGCAGAAGCTGCCCCCGCAGCGCAGCGGCAAGTGCATCTTCGAGCTGATCTATTTCGCCCGCCCCGACTCGCAGGTGTTCGGCCGCAGCGTGTACCGGACCCGCAAGGAGCTGGGCCGCCGCCTCGCCATCGAGCAGCCGGCGGAAGCCGACGTGGTGGTGCCGGTGCCCGACTCCGGGGTCGCGGCGGCGCTCGGCTACTCGGAGCAGAGCGGCATCCCCTACGACATGGGGCTCATCCGCAGCCACTACGTCGGGCGCACCTTCATCGAGCCGTCGCAGTCGATCCGCCACTTCGGGGTGAAGCTGAAGCTCAACCCCGTGCAGCACGTGGTGAAGGGCAAGCGGGTGGTGGTGGTGGACGACTCGATCGTGCGCGGCACTACCAGCCGCAAGATCGTCAAGATGCTGCGCGACGCGGGCGCCAAGGAAGTGCACGTGCGCATCAGCGCGCCGCCGACCAGGTGGCCCTGCTACTACGGGATCGACACGCCGGTGCGGAAGGAGCTGATCGCCGCCACGCACACGGTGGAGGAGATCGCCAAGTACGTCACCGCGGACTCGCTCGGCTACCTCTCCGAGAAGGGGATGCACGAGGCGGTGCGCGCCGAGCCGCGGACGTTCTGCGACGCGTGCTTCACCGGCGAGTACCTCGTGGAGCTCACGCCTCCCGTCGAGGCCGATGCGCGTGCTCGATAGGTTGACCGCGATCTGTTGGGGGGTCGAGGGGGGAGCGAGCTCCCCCTCGTAGAGGCGCCGAAGGCGCCGGATCGAAGAGGGTGTTGAGGTCGCGATCCTGGACATCCCCTCGCAGGGTGGGAAGATGTAGTCGTGGGGACCATCCTCGACCTGCTGCAGAAAGTGCAGCTGATCGACGACCGCGCGCACGACGCGGTGATGAGCCGCACCCGATCCCGCAGCGGCGGGCACATCGTCCAGCAGGTGGCCGAGCTGGGGCTGGCGACCGAATCGTCGATCGCGCGCGCCATCTCCGTCGAGCTGGGGCTGCCGCGCATCGACCTGCAGATGACCCCGCCCGAGGCGGCGGCGCTGAACCTGCTCGACGCGCGCATCTGCGCGGACCGCTTCGTGCTCCCCATCGCGCTGCGCGAGAACGGCGAGCTGCTCTGGCTGGCGATGGCGGACCCGACCGACCAGGACTCGATCGCGGTGGTGCGGCGCAGGACGCACAAGCGGGTCCGGCCGGCGGTGGCGGGACCGAGCGAGATCCTCCGGGCGGTGCGGCAGTGCTACGCGGCGCCGGGCGCGGGCGCGGAGCAGCAGCCGGAGCAGCCGCCCGCCGACAAGCTCGCCGCCATCGAACTGGACGACACCTCGGTCGAAGAGGTGGAGCTGGTCGGGCTGCAGGACGAGTCCGCCTCGCCGCTGGCGAAGATCGCCTCGGAGCTGGGCGTCACCGTGCCGGAAGACCTGCCCTCCAGGCGCGGACGGCATCCGCAGCCGATCGACGTGCCCGGCGGGGATGACCGGCCGCAGGTCTCGCGCGCCACGCCGCCTCGCGCGACCCCCCGCATCCCGCCGCCGACCCCCGCCCCGCCGACGCGAAAGGACACGCCGGCGCAAGGCACCGGTCCGGTCTCCCCGGCGGAGCCTGACCTGTTCGCTGCCACCGACGGGGGGTCGATCGACACGGACGACCTCACCGACGACGATCTCGCGAGCCTCGCTGCCCTGCGCCAGAGCATGGAGAAGGCCGCGGTGGTGATGCGCGCCATCGCCGAGCTGTGCGTGGAGAAGGGCGCGTTCACGGTCAAGGAGATGCGCCGCAAGCGGAGCTGACCGTCAGGCCTTCGACACGTCCCGGTGGGTGACCTTCACCCGGGCGCGGTGCTTGTCGGTGAGCCGTTTCGACAGCTCCTCGGCCAGGGCGACGCTGCGGTGGCGTCCCCCGGTGCAGCCGATGGAGACGGTGAGGTAGCTCTTCCCTTCCGCCTTGTATTGCGGGAGCAGGAAGGCGAGCAGCGACTCGAGGTGCTCGAGGAACTCCTGCGTCTGCGGCCTTCCCAGCACCCACTCCGACACCCTCGGGTCGGTGCCCGGGTGCGGCTTGAGCCCCTCGACGAAGTAGGGGTTCGGCAGGAAGCGCACGTCGAGCACCAGGTCGCTGTTCGCCGGAATGCCGTTGCGGTAGCCGAAGGAGACCAGCGTCACGTTGAGCGCGTCGGCGTCGCTCGCGGCGCCGAAGCGGGCGGTGATGACGTCGCGCAGCTCGTGCACGTTCATGCGCGTGGTGTCGATCACCACGTCGGCGATGCCGCGCAAGGCGGCGAGCAGCTTGCGTTCCAGCGCGATGCCGTCCGCGACCGTGCCGTCCAGCGAGAGCGGGTGCCTGCGCCGGGTCTCGCTGAACCGCCGCAGCAGCGTCTCGTCCGCCGAGTCGAGGAAGACGACCTCGAGCCGGTGGCCCGCGCGCCGCACCTCGTCCACCGCCTGTGGCGTCTGGTCGAGGAAGCGGCCCTCGCGGGCATCGATGACCAGCGCAAGCCGGTGCACCTCGTCGGACGCCCCGTGCACCACCAGCTCGAGCAGCTTGGGCACGAGCAGCACCGGCAGGTTGTCGATGCAGAACCAGCCGGCGTCTTCCAGCGCCCTGATCGCGGTCGACTTGCCGCCGCCCGACATGCCGGTGAGCAGCACGATGCGGAGCGGCGGCGCCAACTCACTCCACCTCGTCGCCGATGCCGCGCGTCACCGTCGCCTGGGCGATCTCGCGCGAGAGCTTCTCCTGGAAGTCCTTGGCCGAGTGGTGCCCCTGCAGCTTGAGCAGGTGGTTGCGGGCGGCGACCTCGACGATGGTGGTCAGGTTGCGGCCGGGGCGCACCGGCACGACGAGCAGCGGCACCTCGGTGTCGAGCATGCTGTACTTCTGCTCCTCGACGCCCAGGCGGTCGTACTCGACGCGGTCGTCCCATTCGACCAGCTCCACCACCATCTCGACCTTCTTGCGGTCGCGCACCGCCGACACGCCGAACAGGTCCTTGATGTTGATGATGCCGATCCCGCGGATCTCCATGTGGTGCTTGATGATGTCCGAGCCGCTCCCGTACACCGAGCCGCCCTGCTTCTTCTTCAAGTCGACGATGTCGTCCGCGACCAGGCGGTGGCCGCGCGTCACCAGGTCGAGCGCCAGCTCGCTCTTGCCGATGCCGCTCTTCCCCAGGATGAGGACGCCGACGCCGATCACGTCGATGAGCACGCCGTGCACCGAGGTGCTGGCGGTGAGCGCCTCCTGCAGGAACTGCTCGATGTTGTCGATGAAGGTGCTGGAGAGGTGGCTGGTGCGCATGAGCGGCACGCGGGCGTCGTTCGCCTCGCGCTTGATCATGTCGTCGACGGGCAGGTTCTTGGTCACCACCAGGCAGGCGACGGGCAACCGGAACAGGCCGCGCATGCGGGCCTGTGCCTCGCTCGGCTTGAGCGTGGCCAGGTAGCTCATCTCGGTGTTGCCGAAGACTTGAAGTCGGTCCTTGTGGATGTGCTCGGTGAAGCCGCTCAGCGCGAGCCCCGGCTTCTGGATGCGCGAGCTGACCACGCGCCGGTCGAGACCGCCTTCGCCGGCGAGCAGCTCGAGCCGGAGGTCGAAATCCTGGTCCTTGAGCAGCGTCTCGACCTTGATGGAGTCCATCGAGAATCAGACTATAACAGCGCCCCTCTGAACGCCCCTTTCTGACGAGGTCGCCGTGTCGACATTCCGCTCTCTTCTCCTCGGACTTGTGGTCGCCGCCTGCGCATCGGGCCCGCAGCCTTCCCGGCCCGCGAACGAAGCCGCGCAGCCGCAGGTCCAGCCGCCGGTCGCGCGCAAGCAGCCGCACGTCACCCAGGTGAATGGCGACACGCTGCGCGACGACTACTTCTGGCTGCGCAACAAGGGGACCCCGGAGGTGGAGTCGTACCTGCGCGCGGAGGCGGCGTATGCGGACGCCATGATGAAGCCGACCGAGGAGCTGCAGAAGAAGCTCTACGGCGAGATGCTCTCGCGGATCCAGGAGGACGACTCGACCGCGCCGGTGCGGATCGGCTCGCACTGGTACTACCAGCGGACGGAGAAGGGGAGGCAGTACCCGATCCTGTGCCGCAGACCGGCGCCGGACGCCGCGGAGCAGGTCGTCCTCGACCTGAACGCTCTGGCCGCGGGCAAGAAATTCCTCGGCCTGGGCGCGTGGGAGGTGAGCGACGACGGGAACCGGCTCGCGTTCACGACCGATGAGACGGGCTTCCGGCAGTTCGACCTGCACGTGCGCGACCTGCGCAGCGGCGCCGACGGTCCGGAGAAGATCGCGCGGGTGGATTCCGTCGCCTGGAGCCGCGACGGCAAGGTGCTCTTCTACGTGGTGGAAGACGAGCAGGAGAAGCGGCCGTACCAGCTCTGGCGGCACGTGGTCGGACAGGGCGGCAAGGACGACCTCGTCTACGAGGAGAAGGACCACGCCTTCAACCTCGAGGTCGACCGGTCGCGCTCGAAGGACTTCATCTTCCTGACCTCAGGGAGCCATACGACCAGCGAGGTGCGCTCCTTCGGCGCCAGCGACCCGAACGCGGCGCTGGTTCTGGTGCAGCCCCGCGAGCCCGGGCACGAGTACTACGCCGACGCGCGCGGCGGGACCCTCTACATCCGCACCAACTCCGGCGGCCGGAACTTCCGCCTGGTCACCGCGCCGGTCTGGGCTCCCCGCAAGGAGAACTGGACCGAGGTGGTCCCGCACCGCGACGACGTGATGCTGCGGGACGTGGAGGTCTTCCGCGACTTCGTCGCGCTGCACGAGCGCGAGGGCGGGCTGCCGCAGATCGCCTTTCTCGATCCCAAAACCGGCGCCCGCCGCCGCGTGCAGTTCCCCGAGGCGAATTACGCGGTCTCGCCGGACAAGAACCCGGAGTACGACCAGAAGGAGTTTCGCGTCGTGTACCAGAGCCCCGTGACTCCGCAGAGCTGGCTGGACTTGGACGCGGCGTCGCTCGGCCAGAAGGTCGTGAAGCGGCAGCCGGTGCCGAACTACGATCCTTCACGCTACGAGGTCGAGCGCATCTGGGCGCCCGTGGCGGACGGCACCAAGGTGCCGATCGCCGTGCTGCACAAGAAGGGCGTCGCGCGCGACGGCAAGAGCCCGCTGCTCCTCTACGGCTATGGCTCCTACGGGTACGGCATCCCGGACTTCTTCAACTCGAACGTGTTTTCCCTGGTGGACCGCGGCGTGACCTAGGCCGTGGCGCACATCCGCGGCGGCGACGAGCTGGGCAAGAAATGGCACGACCAGGGCCGGATGATGAACAAGATGAATACCTTCACGGACTTCATCTCCTCCGCCGAGCACCTCGTCGCGCAGGGCTACACCTCGAGGGACCGCCTGGCCATCATGGGCGGCAGCGCCGGCGGCCTCTTGATGGGCGCGGTCACCAACCTGCGCCCGGACCTCTTCCACGCGGTCATGACCTACGTCCCCTTCGTCGACGTGCTGAACACCATGCTCGACGAGTCGTTGCCGCTGACCGTCGGCGAATTCGAGGAATGGGGCAACCCGAAGAAGCCCGACGAGTACCGCTACATGAAGCAGTACAGCCCCTACGACAACGTGACCGCGAAGCCGTACCCGACCATGCTGGTCCGCTCCTCGTACAACGACTCCCAGGTGATGTATTGGGAGCCCGCCAAGTACGTCGCGAAGCTCCGCTCGCTCAAAACCGACTCGAATCCCTTGCTCTTCAAGATCAACATGGATCCGGCGGGCCACGGCGGCGCCTCCGGCCGCTACGACCGCCTCAAGGACGTCGCGTACGATTACGCGTTCGTGGTCCGCGAGCTCACGGCGCCGAGATGACGATCAGTATTTGGAATCTTCGCCGGTGATCAACCCGGCGATCTCGGAACCAGACTGCGCCGACGTGATCGATTGACGAAACGGCGGCGACTTGAACAGCCGCGAGATCCGCGCCAGCGCCTTGAGGTGGATCCCCGCCGAGTTCTCCGGGGCGAACAGGACGAAGAAGAGGTAGGTGGGCTTGCCGTCGATCGCCGCGAAGTCCACGCCGCGCTTCGACCGGCCGAAGGCCGCGAGCAGGTTGGGCACGCCGGGCAGCTTGCCGTGCGGGATCGCCACTCCCTCGCCGACGCCGGTGGAGCCGAGCTTCTCCCGCTCCAGCAGGACCTCGGTGAGCCGGCCCGGGTCGAGGCCGTACGCGCGCGCCAGCGGGGTGCAGAGCTCGCGCAAGACGCCCGCCTTGTCGGTCGCCTGCAGGTCAGGGAGGATCAAGTCCTCGCGCAAGAACTCGGCGATCTTCATCGCGATCGAGCCTACACCCGGACCTGTGCGCGCGGCCAGAAACGGCGCGTACGGTTGGTGAGCTGGCGAGCCGTCCTACTTCGCCAGGCCGGCCGAGATCGGAGGCTGGCCCACCGCCGGGGTGGCGCCCGCAGCCGGCGGGACCGCGACCGTGGTCATCTCCCCGTCGGCCTGGATGAGACCGAAGTTCCCGTCCTTGCGCCGGTAGACGACGTTCACGTCCCGCGAGTCGGGTCGCGTGAAGACGAGGAAGTCGTTGTTCATCAGGTCCATCTGCATGAGCGCCTCTTCCACGCTCATCGGCTTGGCCAGGAACTCGTTCGACCGCACCACCTCGGGGGGCAGGCCCTCGGTCGGCGAGGCCGCGAAGATCTCATAGCGCACCCGCACCGGCTCGCGCGCGTGCACGTGTGCCGGCCGGTGGTTCTTCAGCCGGTCCTTGTACTTCTTGAGCTGCCTCTCGATCTTGTCGCACGCCAGGTCGATCGAGGCGTACATGTCCTCCGACTTCTCCTTGCCCCGCACGTGGAACGTCCCCGCGTGCAGGTTGATGTCCGCATGATGCAGGTACCTCTCGAGCGAGAGCGTGACGTGGGCCTCGGTCACCTTGTCCAGGTACTTGTCGACCACCTTGCTCAGCTTGTCAGTGACGTGGTTCCGCAGGGCGTCGGTGGCGAACATGTTCCTGAAGGTGATGTTGACCTGCATGCGTGGTACCTCCGGTGGGACGAGCCCTTCCGGGTTCGATGGAAGCAGGATCGGGCTGTAGCGCCGCCCGTTGCGGACGCCGCTAGAAGAACCGCTTTCGCTTGCTGCTCGGCAGGATGCCGAGCACCTCCCTGTATTTGGCGACGGTGCGCCGCGCGATGTCCACGTTCTGCGTCCGCAAGACCTCGACGATCTTCTGGTCGCTGTACGGCCTGTCGCCCGGCTCCGCGGCGACGATCTGCTTGATCTGGTTCTTCACCGCCTCCGAGGCGATGTCCTCGCCGCCCACCCGCGCGATCGAGGAGTTGAAGAAGAACTTCAGCTCGTAGATGCCCTGCGGCGTGTGCACGTACTTGTTGGTGGTGACGCGCGAGACGGTGCTCTCGTGCATCCCGATGTCCTCGGCCACGTCGCGCAGGATCAAGGGCCTCAGGAACTGGATGCCCTTGTCCAGGAACTCGCGCTGGAACTTGATGATCGAGTCGGCCACCTTCACGATCGTCCGCTGCCGCTGGTGGATGGAGCGGATGAGCCACACCGCCGAGCGCAGCTTGTCCTGGATGTACTCCTTCGCCTTGCCGTTGCTGGCCCCGTTCTTGAGCGCCTGCCGATAGTGCGCCGAGATGCGCAGCTTGCTCAAGCCGTCGTCGTTGAGGACCGTCACGTACTGATCACCGATCTTGTGGATGTAGACGTCGGGGGTGATGTACTGCGGCTCATCGAGAGCGTAGCGCCGCCCCGGCTTGGGGTCCAGCCGCGAGAGCAGCTTGATCGCCGCCACCACCTCGTCGAGCGGGACGTGCAGGTCCTTGGCGATGGACTGGTACTTCTTCGTCTCCACGTTCTTGAGGTGCCCGGTGATGACGGCAGGCAGCAGGTCTGCGTCCGGGTCGTCCTTGCCCTCGCCCTCGGAGAGGAACCAGCGCGCCTGGACCAGCAGGCACTCGCGCAGGTCGCGCGCGCCGCAGCCGATGGGCTCGAACCGCTGGATGATCCGCAGCACCTTCTCCGCGCAGGGCGCCGAAACGCCCGCCTCCAGCGCCAAGGACACCAGCGGGTCGGCCTCGCCGCGCGCCGCCCGCGCCGCCGCGGCCGCCTTCGCCGCCGCCTTGAGCGCCTTCTCCGCGGTCTGGCCCGCGTCCTCGTCGGAGCTGGTGGCCAGGACGGCCGGGACCTCCACGTCCTCGCGCAACGCCGGCACGGTCGGCTCCGCGTCCGGGTCCATCACCAGGTACCCGTCGCGGTTCAGGTTGCCGATGATCAGCCCCCCGAGCCGCTCCTCTTCGGGCGTCAGCCCCGTCATGCGGAGCTGCTCCATCAGGTGCTCGGTGAGCCCCTCGGCGCGGGTGAGCGTGTCCTGGTAGTTGGGCAGGTCGTCGGCCGACATCCCGCCGCTCGAAGGCGCGGTGTGCTGCGTCTGGTAGTTGTCGAGGTACTGCTCCCAGTCGATGTCCGCCCGCTGCACGTCGCCGTCGGCTTGCTGCTTGGCGTCGTTCTCGCGGTCGGGCGGCTTCTCGGGCAAGAGCTCGCTGGCCTCGATCGACTCGTTCAGGGTGGCGGTCAGCTCGGCCGGGGCCTCGTCCAGCTCCGCCTCGGCGCCCTCGGCGGGCTCCTCCAGGAGCGGGTTCTGCTCCATCTCGGTGCGAATGAGGTCGACGAGCTCGAGCCGCGAGAGCTGCAGCAGCTTGATCGCCTGCTGCAGCTGAGGCGTCATCACCAGCTGCTGGCTGAGGCGAAGACTCTGCTTGAGCTCCAAAGCCATTTCTATGATCTCCCCTTCACTCCAGCTTGAACCGCTCGCCCAGGTACACGGCGCGGGCGCGCTCCGAGGCCGCGATCTGCGGCGGCGTCCCCGCTTCCAGCAGGCGCCCCTCCACCAGCAGGACGGCCCGGTCGCAGATGCCCAGCGTCTCGCGGACCGCGTGATCGCTGATCAAGACGCCCAGGCCGCGCTCGCGCAACTTGCCGATCAATCGCTGCAGCTCGTGGACGGCGATAGGGTCGATGCCGGCGAACGGCTCGTCGAAGAGCAGGAAACGCGGCTCGGCCAGGAGCGCCCGCGCGATCTCCGTCCGCCGCCGCTCGCCGCCCGAGAGCTGCTCGCCGAGCGAGTCCGCCACGCGGAGCAGGTCGAACTCGTGCAGCACGTCGTCGGTGCGGTCGCGCGCCTCCTGCCCCAGGACGCCGTGTCCCTCGAGGACCAGCAGGAGGTTCTGGCGGACGGTCAGCTTGCGGAAGATGCTCGGCTCCTGCGGCAGGTACCCGAGCCCCATCCGGGCGCGGCGGTGGAGCGGCAGCCCGGACAGATCCTGGCCGCCCAGGTGCACCTCGCCCTCGTCGGGGTGCAGCAGGCCCACCACGCAGTGGAAGCTGGTCGTCTTGCCGGCGCCGTTGGGGCCGAGAAGGCCGACCACCTCGCCGGGGTTCACGTCGAACGAGACCCGGTCCACGACCTTGCGGCCGCGGAAGCTCTTCGACAGCCCGCGGGCGTGCAGCGCGTTCACGGCTTCACCCCGGGTGCGGGCCGCGCCTCGTCTTGGTGCGCCTCGGGCCGCAGGCGGCCGTGGGCGCGCTCGACGCGGACCTCGTGCGTGTCCAGCGCCAGCGCGATCCGCTCGCCGACCAGCACGTCGCCCCGGTCGAACAGGCGGGGCTCGCCCGTCAGCAGCACCTCGCGCGTGCGCGCGTCGTAGTCGGCGTTCTGCGCCACCGCGCGGCGATCGCCCTGCCGCAGCTCGACTCCGCCGCGCAGGTAGAGGTGGGTGAGCTGCCCCGACGCGTCGTAGTGCGCGTCCATGCGCGGACCGCGGACGACCACGTCGCCGCGGCGCACCACCACGTCGTCGGTGAAGCGGGCCAGGCGCTCCGAGCGGTCCAGCGACAGCCGGGAGGCCTCGACCCGCGTGGGAAGCTGCGGCGCGTCCTCCGCCTCGGGCACCGAGCGGCGCAGCACGAGCCTGGGCTTCTGCACGTCGACGTCTTCGGTGTCGAGGCGCATGACGATGCGGTCGCCGGTCAACGTCTCCGAGCCGTCGCGCAGCACCGGGTCGTCCTTGCCGTCGCCGGTGAGCACCAACGTCTGGCCCTTGGCGTCGAACACGCCGTGCGCGCCGTCCGCGGTGCGCTTGCCGCGCTGCACGTGGACGTTCCCGTCGACCGTGAACCTCTCCAGCTTCTGCCCGAGCAGCGCCGGCTGGTCGCGGCCGCGCCGGCGCGCCTTGCGCTGCGGCGGCGGCTGCTCGTCGGCGGCGAACTCGACCACTGCGCGGTCGCCGGTCACCACCATCCCGTCGCGCGACAGGCGGACCGACCCGTCCAGCAGCGTGCGCCGCTCGCGGGGCTCCATCCGCATCGTCTGCGCGGTGAAGTCCACCGGACCCGCCGGCGCGGCGGCCACCGCGAGCGCGGCTGCGAGGGCGATCATCGGGTCTCCGCCGGCTTGCGGCTTGCGGTTCGCGGCTTGCGGCTGGCTGATTGCCGGCTCGCGGGGAACTGCGCGGTCGGATCGCCGGTCGGCTGGAGCGTGCCGACCACGCCGCCGGTCAGGGTGACGTCGCTGCCGTCGGCGCGAGCGGAGAAACCCTGCGAGCGGACCGCGTATCCGGGGCCCTGCGCGTCGACGGCGCGGTCGCCGCTGAGCCGGTCCGCGGGGCCGTCCCAGAAGAGGCGCTCGGTGGTGCCCTGATCGCCGCGCGCGGCGCGGAACGTCACGCCGCCCGAGGCGCTCCCGCGCTTGTTTCCGAGGTCGCCATCGACCCGCGGCGCGGTGAGCAGCACCTCGCCGAACATCGCGTAGCCGGTGCCCGCCTCGGGGTAGAGGCTCGCCACCGCGACCCGGCCGTCCAGCCGCCCCCCCGCCCGTTGATACGACACCTCGCGTGCGGTGCCTCGCGCGGCCACCCGCCCGTCGGATAGCCGGGCGAACGCCACCCCATGCAAGGTGAGGTCCGGAGCTCCCGGGGGTGGGGAATGATCCGACAGGTCCTGCGAGGGAGCCGGCCGTGCCCCGCAGCCCAGGAGGAGCGCTGCAGCAGCACCGGGGATGGCGAACTGGCTCCACATTTGCAAGGAACACTAGCACCCAGACCCGCCCGTGTCGAGGTCCGAGGCCGCGCTCCACTTGCATAAAATCCGTCAAGAGTTCAACGGATTGAACCCGGTCGTGTGCGCCAGCGCTCATGCATCCACACCCACTGATCCGGGCAGGTGCGCACCTCCTCCTCGATGGCCGCGCTCGCCGACGCCGTGAGCGCGCGCGAGTCCGCCTCCCGGTCCCCCGAGGCGGGCACGACGAGGCGCGAGATCCGGATCCGATGCACGCCCGGGGCCACCCGGAGGATTCGAGCGAACACGACGGCCGCGCCCGTTCGCAGCGCGAAGTCCGCGGGCGCGCGTGGAGTGAATGCTTCCCTCCCGAAAAACGAAACGAAATGACCGGCGACTTCCGTGTCCTGGTCGATGAGCGCCGCAACCACGCCGCCGTTGCGCAGGTGGCGGATGAACCCGCGCGCTGCGCCGGGACGGTTGCGCCACAGGCTGACGATCCCGGTCGAGGCGCGCGACCGCTCCAGCAGCGCGGTCAGCCGCGGATCCTGCGCCTCGCGCGCCACCGTCGCGACGGGCAGGCCCTCCGCGGCGACGCGCCGGGCGAGGAGCTCCCAGTTGTCGAGGTGGCAGGAGATGGCCACCACGCCGCGCCCCTCGGCGTGCGCGGCGATCATCGTTTCGAGCGAACCCGGATCGAAATGCACGGCGCGGGCCAGATCGAAGCGCTGCATCGCCACCAGCTCGAGCGCCGAGCGCCCCAGGTTGGCGAACGAGGCGCGCCCGATCCGAGCGCGCCAGCCGCGGTCGCGATCGGGAAAAGCGATCGCCAGGTGCTCGAGCGCGGCGCGCCGGTGTCGCGGAGCGACGAACCAAGCGAGCCATCCGCAGGCGGCGCCCAGCGCGAGCGCCACCCGGCGAGGCAGCCGCGAGAGCACCGGCAGCAGCAGGAGCAGCGCACGCACCCGCAGCTCGCGGCGCATGCGCTTGCCGAGGGGCACCGTGCGCGGCGCGGGCGGAGCGGCGGTCTGGGGCGCGGCGGGGCTCATCCTCGCGGAGCCGGCGCGTCCTCTGGTGGCGGCCATCCCACCGTCGCGGCGAGGAGCAGCTCGCACAGGGCGCGCACCGCCCCGCGCCCCGCCCGGTGCGGGGCCACCCAGCGCACCTCGCGCAGCACCTCGAGCGCCGCGTCCGCGGGCGCGCAGGACAGCGCGGCGAGGCGCAGCGCCGGCAGGTCGTTCACGTCGTCGCCCATGAACGCGGTGGCGGCGAGCGGGAGGCCCACCTCGTCGCAGATCTGTTGCAGCGCGGGGCCCTTGGCGCGCGACGAGCCCACCACCGGCTCGATGGACAGCTCCCGGCAGCGCTGCTGCACCAGGTCCGCGCGCCGTCCCGTGAGCGCCGCGACCTTGATGCCGCCGTGGAGCTGCAAGAGGCGGAGCCCGTGGCCGTCGCGGACGTCGAACGCCTTCAACGCCTCGCCTTCCTTGCCATAGAAGAGGCGGCCGTCGGTGAGCGTGCCGTCGACGTCGAGCACGACCAGCCGGATGCGGCGCAAGAGCTCGCGCGGCGGCTTCCTGGATCGCGGCGGCACGCTCGGGCTTCTATCAGAACCGGAAGGCCGCGCCGCCCGAGCCCACCGCGCGGGCGCCGCGTGCCCCCTGCAGCACGCCCGCGGAGGCGAGCAGCGACAAGCGGCCGCGCGGGGCGAAGGCGAGGCCGCCCTGCACCTGCGTGAACCCGGCGGTGTGCGCGCGCGTGAAATCGGTCGCGCCGAGCAGCGACACTTCGGCGAACGCGCCCAGGCGGGCGAGCGGCGCGAACCCCAGCTGCAGCGCCAGCTCGCCGTCGGTGGTGTGGACCAGGCCGGGGCTGGCACCGACCACGCGGCCCAGCGTGCCCCGGACGGTCAGCTGGGCGGGTCCCGACCGGAAGGCGCGCACCCGCGCCTGGGCCGTCGGCCGGTAGAAGCCCTCCGGCCAGACGTCGAGCCCCACCCCCACGTCGACCGCGTCCGACACGCCGTGATCGAGCCGCGCGCCATGGAACGGCCGCCCCGCCCGCGCGGTCAGCGCCGTGACGCCGGCGGGCTGCGGACCCAAGGCACCCAGCGCCGCAGGGAGCGGGTCCTCGGCCGATGGCGGCTCGAACGCCGTTGCGACCGCGGCGGCGGCCGCGGCGAGCAGGGCCGGGATCATCCGCCCCCCGTGTACGCGGTCTCCCACGTTTCCGAGAGCATCGAGCGCAGGTCGGCGGCAGAGATGCCCCGGTGCATGGTCAGGCGCTGCAGCGTGAATGGGTCGCTGTTCCCGCGGGCGCCCACCACTGCCCCGCGGTAGCCGGCCCTCTCCACGGCGCGGCGGACCCATTGCATCTGGTCGTTGTACGGATACGCGAAGAACTCGATGCGCTGACCCAGGTTGGCCTGGAGCGCGGCGCGGCTCTGCTCGATCTCGGCGCGCAAGTCTGCCTTGTGCAGGCCGACCAGCTTGCGATGGGAGACGCTATGCGAGCCGATCTCCATCCCGGCGTCCTTCAGGGCGCGCACCTCCGGCCAGACGAGGTAGCGGCGATGGCCCGGCGCGACCCGGGTGGCCGCGTCCTGCGCGCAGAACCCCGAGACGATGAAGAAGGTCGCCTTCTGCCCGCGAGCGAGGAGCCGCGGCAGCACCTCCGTCGCCGCGTCCTCGAAGCCGTCGTCGAAGGTGAGCACCACCGGATGGCGGGGGAGCTTCCCCGCGCCGTCCTGCGCGTCGAGGAGCTCGCGAAGCGTGATCGTCTCGAAGCCCGCCGAGCCGAGGTAGTCCAGCTGGGCGTCCAACTCGTGCGGCGCCACGGTGAGCGGCTCTCCGCCGCCGCTCACCGAGTGGTACATGAGGATGGGCACGCCCTCGCCGCACGCCGCGCAGAGGGCCGCGCAGAGCAGCAGCGCTGTCCGGTGAGGGGGCACCCGGCGGGACCCTACCATTTCCCACCTGCGCGCCGTCCAGTACCGCTGTAAGCGCGTGCAGCTACCGCGCGATCAGAGCAGTGCGGATCCGCTGCACGTCCGCGACCGTCTCCTCCCAGAGCGGGAAGCTGAGCGAGTTGGGCCCGTCGGAAAGCGCGCGATCGGGGTCCTCGTGCACCTCGCAGAAGAGCGCGTCGATGCCCACCGCCGCCGCCGCCCTGGCCAGCGGAGGGGCGAGCGTCCGGTCGCCCCCGGTGCGATCCCCCTCGCCGCCGGGCTGCTGCACGGAATGGGTGGCGTCGAAACACACCGGCGCGAACTTCCGCATGGCGATCAGCCCGCGGAAGTCGACCACCAGGTCGTGGTAGCCGAAGGTCGCGCCCCGCTCGGTGAGGAGCACGTCGCGGCAGCCGGCCTCGAGGAGCTTCGCCACGACGTTCTTCATGTCCGAGGGCGCGAGGAACTGGCCCTTCTTCACGTTGACAGCGCGGCCGGTAGCGCCGGCCGCCAGGAGCAGGTCGGTCTGGCGGCAGAGGAACGCGGGGATCTGCAGGACGTCCGCGACCTCGGCCGCCGGGGCGCACTGCGCCACCTCGTGCACGTCGGTCAGCACGGGGAGGCCGGTCTCCTGCTTCACCCGCGCCAGTACCCGGAGCCCTTGGGTGAGGCCAGGGCCCCGGAAGCTCTTGCCGCTAGTGCGGTTCGCCTTGTCGAAGGAGCACTTGAAGATCGCCGGCAGCCCGTGCCGCTGCGCCACCTCGGCCACCTTCCGCGCCGCCGCGAGCGTCTGGGCCTCGCCTTCGATCACGCACGGTCCCGCGATGAGGAGCAGCGGGTGGCCGGGCCCGACCTCGGCGCGGCCGACTTTCATGCCTGCGCCTTGGGCGCGCCCGCCGGGAACTGGATGTCCGGCGTGGGCCGCGGCGGCTCGCCGGGCTTCTCCCCGCGCCCCTGCCGCGCGCGCTGCTCGAGCGCGGCCCGCACGAACCCGGAGAAGAGGGGATGTGGCTGGAAGGGCTTGGACTGGAACTCGGGATGGTACTGGCAGCCGAGAAAGTACGGGTGCCCCTCCAACTCGATCACCTCGACCAGCCCGAGCTGTTCGTTCACGCCGGAGGCGATGAACCCGCGCTCCTCGAAGCGGGGCCGGTAGGCGTTGTTCACCTCGTACCGGTGCCGGTGCCGCTCGGAGATCAGCGGCCGCCCGTAGAGCTTCTGCGCCAGGCTGCCCGCCTTGAGCGTGCAGTCGTACGCGCCCAGGCGCATGGTGCCGCCCTTGGCCACCACCGACTTCTGGTCGGCCATCAGGCTGACCACCGGGTGCGGCGTCGCTTCGTCGAACTCGAGCGAGTTGGCGCCGGCGAGGCCCAGCACGTTGCGCGCGAACTCGACGGCCGCCATCTGCAGGCCCAGGCAGATGCCGAAGAACGGCACCTTCTTCTCGCGCGCGTAGCGCACCGCCGCGATCTTGCCCTCGGTGCCGCGCATGCCGAATCCGCCCGGAACCAGGATGGCGTCCACGTGCGAGAGCAGCGTCTCGGCGCCCAGCTTCTCCACGTCGGACGAATCGACGTACTCCAGGCTGACCCGGCAGTCGTTGGCGATCCCGCCGTGCACCAGCGCTTCGTTGAGCGACTTGTAGCTCTCGGTCTGGTCGACGTACTTGCCGACGATGGCGATGCGCACCTCGCGCGAGGGCTCCTTCACCGCCTTGACGATCTTCTCCCACTTGTCGAGGCGAGGCGCGCGGCTCCAGATGTTCAAGAGCTCGGCGACCCGGTCGTCGAGCCCCTCCCCGTGGAGCGCGAGCGGCAGCTCGTAGATGGTGGACACGTCAGCGGCGGTGAAGACGCTCCCCGGCTCGACCGAGCAGAACAGCGCGATCTTGTCCTTGATCTCCTTGGACAGGGCGCGGTCGGTGCGGCAGAGCAGGATGTCCGGCTGGATCCCGATCTCGCGCAGCTTCATCACGCTGTGCTGCGTGGGTTTGGTCTTCACCTCGTGCGCGGTCTGGATGTACGGCACCAGCGTGAGGTGCACATAGATCGCGTTCTCGCTGCCCACGTCGTACTTCATCTGCCGGATGGCCTCGAGGAACGGCAGGCTCTCGATGTCGCCGACCGTGCCGCCCACCTCGACGATGACGATGTCGTTGCCGTCGGCGGCGTTCAGGATGAAGCGCTTGATCTCGTCGGTGATGTGGGGAATCACCTGCACGGTCTTCCCCAGGTACTCGCCGTGCCGCTCCTTGTTGATGACGTTCTGGTAGATGCGGCCGGTGGTGGCGTTGTTGTGCCGCGACATCTTCGCCGAGCTGAAGCGCTCGTAGTGGCCCAGGTCGAGGTCGGTCTCGCCCCCGTCGTCGGTGACGTACACCTCGCCGTGCTGGAACGGGCTCATCGTGCCCGGGTCGACGTTGATGTACGGGTCGAGCTTCAGGTGGGTGATCTTGAGACCGCGGTTCTCCAGCAGCGCCCCCAGCGAGGCGCTGGAGAGGCCCTTGCCCAGGGACGACACCACGCCGCCGGTCACGAAGATGAACTTGGTGCGCTTGCCGCGCGGCGCATCCATGCGGCTGCCTCGCAGTGCGCTCATCCGTGCCTCCTTTGCTCGTCCGAGTACAAAGCCCTCACGCGCTCGAGATCTTCCGGCGTATCGACGGCGGCCGAGCTCCAGGGACCGACCGCCACCTCGATCGCATGCCCGTGGTAGAGCGCGCGGAGCTGCTCGAGTCCTTCGGCGCGCTCGAGCGCCGTCTCGGGCAGCTTGGCGAAGCGGTAGAGGAAAGACGCCGAGAAGCCGTAGATGCCGAGGTGCGCGAGCGCAGCGACCTCTCCGGCGACCCGGGGAAAGGGGATCCGGCTGCGCGAGAAGTACAGGGCGCGCCCGCGGTGATCGAGCACCACCTTGACCACGCTCGGCGGGTCCGCCTCGTCCGGCTCGAGCGGCCGCGCGGCGGTGGCCATCTCCGCGCCCTGGCGCAAAAGGTTCGAGACGGCGGTGATCGCGCGCGGATCGATGAGCGGCTCGTCGCCCTGGACGTTGAGGTAGGCGTCGGCGGCGACGACCTGCGCGGCCTGCGCGATCCGCTCGGTGCCGTTGCGCGCCTGTCCGGTCATCACCGCGCGGAAACCCGCGGAGGTGACGGCGTGCGCGATGCGGGCGTCGTCGGTCGCCACCGCGATCTCGTCGAGCCCCTCGGCGCGCGCGGCGCGCTGGCAGACGCGCACGATCATCGGCGCGCCGCAGAGGTCGGCGAGGGATTTTCCAGGCAGCCGCTGGGCCGAGTAGCGCGCGGGGATGAGTGCTGCGAGGCGCACGTCGCGTTGTAATCCGCGGCGGCCGAATCTGCAACCCTGGGCAGCGGCCGCGCAACGGCATAGAGAAGAGGGGATGTCGCACATCGACCCCCAGGTCGATCCCGAGGTGCTGGCGGACATCCGACGCGCCGCGTTCGAGCTCCGCCAGACCGATCCGCACGAGGCGGTCCGCCTCCTGCGCCGCGCGGCCGCCGCCGGTGGAGGCGCCGAAGTGCTGGCCCGCGGCGCGCTGGGCGAGATCTACCTGGAGGAGCTCGGCGACCTGGACGGCGCCGAGCACGAGTTCCGCGCCGTCCTGGACGCGGTCCCGGGCCTGCCCGCGGCCGAGCTGGGGCTCGCGCGCGTCCTCCACGAGGCGGGCGATCGGCGCGGCGAGCTGCAGGCGCTCGGGCGGGCCGCGGAAGGGCTGTCCCGCGACGTGGCCGGCTTCCGCGACCGGACGGCGGCCGGGGAGCCGCTTCCCGCCGGCGCCGAGGAGGTCGTGCTGACCTTGCTGGAGATCGCGCTGGATCGGGCGCGGCTCGATCCGGACCAGCGCATCGACGAGGACCTCCTCCGCTGGGCGGCGCAGGAGCGCCTGTTCGATGCGCTGCGCGAGGAGGACGAGGACCCGCAAGAGGACTGGGTGCGTTTCCACTCGCTGTGGACGCAGCTGCGGCAGCTCTCGGGCCGCCCCGAGGAAGCGGCGCGGGCGCTCGGCGAGGCAGAAGAGGCCGGGCAGCTGCCGGCGCGTGACGCGGCGGCATTGCGCCGCGACGCGCTGGAGGACGCGGGAGACGTGGAAGGCGCGGCCGCCCAGGCCCGCCGGGTGGTCGACCTCGATTCACGGAGCGATGGGGCCGGGGGCGGGCCCGCTCCCATCGACGTGCTGCGCGCGGCCGCGCTGACCGCCGTGGCCGGAGACGAGAGCTCGGCGGCGGGGATGCTCCGGGGCGCGCTGGCGCGCGCGGAGGCGGAGCTGCCGGACGCGCCGCCGGATCGGCGCGCCGCGCTGGAAGACGCCGTCCGGCGCTACCGCGACGCCCTGGCGCCCGAGCCGGGCGCTGTCATCTCGCTGGGCGTGAAGAAGTAGCCCAGGCGATCGCGTCCTCGATCCGGTCCTGCCCGAAGAACAGCTCGGATCCGACCAGGCAGTCGGGTGCGCCGAAGATCCCCGAGGCGCGCGCCCTCTCCGTGTTCGCGCGCAGCGCCGCCTTCGCCTCCGGCGACGCCGCGCCAGCGAGCACCGCCTCGGCGGCGCCTCCGCCGGCGCGGACCGCCGACCCCACCACCGCCGGATCGTCGATCTCCTGGTCGCTCGCGAAGTTCGCGCGGAACAGGGCCCGGATGCATTCTCCCTGGCGCGGATCTCCTTCCAGAGCGCACGCTGCGCGGGCGGCGAGGATGCTCCTGCGCGGAAACGCGCTGGGCTTCCGCCAGGGGAGGCCGTGCTTCCCGCACAGGCGCTCCAGGTCGCGCCACATGTATCTGCCGCGCACCGGATGGACGTTGAAGGGCGAGTCCTGGATCCCGAGCTGCTCGGTGAAGAGGGGCCCCAGGAGGAACGGCTTCCAGCGCAGCGCCACCCCGGCGCGCGCGCACTCCTCCTCGATCCGCATCGCCCCCACGTAGGAGTACGTGCTGGCGAACTCGAACCAGAACTCCAGGGCGGGCGGCCGGGCGTCGTCCATCGCGCTCATTCTGCACCTGGTTTCCGGCGCGGCGCATCGATCTGCGGCCGGCGGAGCTCGGAGGTCATGCCGTGCCGAGGGAGGGGCGCGCCGCACCGTGGGCAGGCCGCGGGCTTCAAGTTGCGGACCATGAGCCCGCAGCGGGGGCAGAAGCGGGTCGTGTACAGGTAGCCCAGCTCGACGCCGACCAGCGCGAGGAGCAGCACGATCTGGAAGCCAGCCGACGTCCGCGCGAACACCCCGCGCACCAAGGCCAGCGCCAACAGGCCCGCGAGCACTGCGAGCAGCGTAGCGCGGAAGGCGAGCCGCTTCACCGCGCCCGGCGCCTTGCCGCGCGCGAGGAACCACAGCCAGGCGACCGCGAGGGCCGCTGCCGGCGCCATCCACAGGGACACGCGCAGCCTTGTAGCGCGTCCACCCGGCGAGGTGTGTGGGCGGCGGCTAGAACAATTTCGCGCGCAAGCGCCGCAGGCGCAGCAGGCGCCGGCGCGATTTCCTTCTCATCCCCCCCGCTCCTCGCAGAATCGCACCAGGATGCGCGCGATCCGCTCCGCCGCCCGCCCGTCCCAGAGGTCCGGCACGCGGCCCTTCTTCCCACGTCCTTCCAGCACCGCCACCGCCGCGGGCACCACCTGCGCCGGGTCCGTCCCCACCAGCGTGTTGCTGCCCACCTCCACCGTCATGGGGCGCTCGGTGTTGTGTCGCACCGTCAGGCACGGCACGCCCAGCGCGGTGGTCTCCTCCTGGATGCCCCCCGAGTCCGTCATCACCAGGCGAGCATTCGCCGTGAGGGCGAGGAAGTCCAGATAACCGATGGGGTCCGCGAGCTTGAGCCCGCGCGCGCCCTCCGCCCTGGCTCGCAGGGACGCGTCCACCGACAGCCGCGCGCGCGTGCGCGGATGGACGGGGAACACCACCGGGATGCGCCCCGACACCTCGGCCAGCGCGACCAGCAGCCTCTCCAGGGCGGCGGGCTCGTCCACGTTGCTCGGCCGGTGCAGCGTCGCCAGCGCGTACTCTCCCTTGCGCACCCCCAGCTGCTGGTGGATGCGGCTCTCCCGCGCCCGGGGCAGCGCGGCGTGGAGGCTGTCGATCATCACGTTCCCGACGAAGTGCACCCGGCCGGGGTCGATGCCTTCCTTCGCGAGGTTCTCGTCGGCGTCCCGGGAGGGAGTGAAGAGGAGGTCGGACATCCGGTCGGTCAGGACGCGGTTGACCTCCTCGGGCATGCGCCAGTCCCAGGACCGCAGCCCCGCCTCGATGTGCGCGACCGCGACGCCGAGCTTCGCCGCCACCAGCGCCACCGCCACGGTCGAGTTGACGTCGCCCGCCACCACGACGACGTCGGGCTCCTCGCGCAGGATCACCGGCTCGACCTCGACCATGATCTTCGCCGTCTGCTGCGCGTGCGACCCGCCCCCCGCCCCCAGGTGCGCGTCGGGCGCGGGCATCCCCAGGTCCTGGAAGAAGACGTCCGACATCTTGGGGTCGTAGTGCTGCCCGGTGTGCACCAGCACCTGCCGCACCCGCGCGTCCTTGCGCAGCTGGGCGAGGACCGGCGCCACCTTCATGAAGTTGGGGCGTGCCCCGACGACGTGGAGGAATTTCATGACCCCCGTCAGGTGGGCACGCCGGGCCACACCTGCAAAGTTCTGTCCGCCGTCCGACGGTGCCTCGGGAACCGCGGCGGGTTACGTTGTGCTTGGGATGATCGACGACGACGCCCGCGCGCTGGTCCATTTCGAGGTGGAGACGAATTATGCGGGCTGGACCCTGGCCGCGTACGTCGCGGAGAAGCTGAAGCGCCCGCTGGCGCCGGCGCGCCTGGACCGGATGCTGCGCGGGCGCGCGCTGGTGCACGGCGAGCGGGAGCTCCTCCCGGAGACGCGCATCTGGCCCGGGCTCCGCTTCTCGCTGCGCAGGCGCTCGCCCGGCGACGACGGTGAGCCCCGGGCCATCCCGGTCATCTACGAGGACGACGCGCTCCTGGTGGTGGACAAGCCCGCCGGGCTCGCGCTGCACCCGACCGCCCGCTACCACCTGTCGACGCTGACGCGGGCGCTGGAGACCTGGCACCGGAACGCGGCGGGCGAGAAACCCGACCCGGCGCACCGCCTGGATCGCGAGACGAGCGGCCTGGTGGCGTGCGGCCGCGGGTCCTTGCACACGCGCGCGCTCAAGGCGGCCTTCGCGGCGCGGGAGGTGGAGAAGGCCTACCTGGCGCTGTGCGAGGGCGAGCCCCGCGCGGACGAGTTCCAGGTCGACGTGCCGCTCTCGGTGGGCAGCGAGCGCATCAAGGTGAAGGCGCGTCCGGACCCGGAGGGAATGGCCGCCGTGACCGTCTTCCGGGTGCTGGCGCGCTACCGCGATGCGCAGGGGAAGCCGCTGGCGCTCCTGCGCTGCGAGCCGCGGACCGGGCGCCAGCACCAGATCCGCGCGCACCTGCACGCGGCGGCGTCGCCGCTGGTCGGAGACAAGCTGTACGGACCCGACGACGGCATCTTCCTCAGGCTGGCCGAGAGCGGAGGCGCCCCGGCCCCGCGAGGCGAGTTCGACGACCTGATCACGCCCGAGGAGCGCCGCGCTCTGCGCCACCACCGCCAGGCGCTGCACGCCTCCGAGCTGACGGTCCCCCACCCGGTCACGGGCGAGCGCATGCGCTTCGAGTCCCCGCTCCCCGACGATCTCCAGCAGCTCATCTCGTCGCTGAAGCCGATCTGAGCTACGCGGCGCGGTCCAGGGTGGCGCGCCAGGACTCGACCAGTCCGGCGAGGCCTTCGGCCAGGCCGACGCGGGGCTCGTACCCGAGCACCCTGCGGGCGTTGGTCAGGTCGGCGGACGAGGCGCGGAGATCGCCGGCGCGCGCCGGCTGGTGCTCCGGCTCCAGGTGCGCGGCGGCGGGGCCGATCGCGTGCTTGATCAGCCGGATCAACTCCAGGAGCGAGGCGCTCCGGCCGCTGGCCACGTTGACGATCTCGCCCGGCGCATCCTTTGCCGTGGCCGCGAGCAGGTTCGCCCGCACCACGTCCGAGACGTGCACGAAGTCGCGCGTCTGCAGCCCGTCGCCGAAGACGATGGGCCGCTGTCCCGACAACAGGCGCGTGACGAACCGCGGGATGGCCGCCGCGTACTCGCTCTTCGGGTCCTGGCGCGGCCCGTAGACGTTGAAGAAGCGGAGCCCGACGCAGGGCAACCCGAAGGCCCGCGCATAGGTCTGCGCGTACAGCTCGCAGGCGACCTTCTGCGCCGCGTACGGCGACACGGGCCGGGGGAGGAACGATTCGTGCTTGGGCTGCTCCGGCCCGTCGCCGTAGGCCGCGCACGAGCAGGCGAGCACCACCCGCTCGACGCGCGCGCGCAGCGCCGCCTGCAAGACGTTCACCGTCCCGCCGACGTTGACCGCGGTGGTGCGCTCCGGCTCCTGCATCGAGACCGGCACGGAAGGGATCGCGGCCAGGTGGAAGACCCACTTCGAGCCCGCCACCGCCCGCGCGACCGCTTGCGGATCCGCGATGCTCCCCTCGATCAGCTGGAAACGCGGGTGGCCGGCGAGCAGCGCCGCGGTCTCGCGCTTTCCGCTGGAGAAATCGTCGAGCCCGACGACCTCGTGGCCCTGCCTCAGCAGCTCTTCCGCGACATGTCCGCCGATGAAACCCGCCGCCCCGGTGACGCAGACCTTCGCCATTCTCCCCCTCCAACCCAGGTCACGGATACGTCAGGCCGCAGCCGGCCCTTCCGTCCGGCGTGGCGAGATTCCGGCAGTCGCAAGAGTGGGAGTCCAGCTTCTGCTGGCAATACTCCTTGTCCTGCTGGCTGACCGGGAAGCTCGATTCCGCGTCCTTCGCCCTCTGGTTGCACACCGCCCTCGTGCCGTCGTCCGGGAAACACGCGCAGACCTGGCTGGCCAGATCCCTGCACGGGTCCCCGCAGCCGGCGGCTGCCGTCAGGGTGACCATGCAGACGAGGAGTGGCAAGAGCTTGACAACGCGGCGGGTCATGGCGGCGGCGATCTACCACGGATTGCGCTTGCGGAACCTCCGAATCCGCTGCTCAGTGAACGGAGACCATATGCGCTACCTGTGGCTGCACGGGTTCGCCAGCGGGCCCGGGTCCAGCAAGGGCCGGTTCGTGCGCGAGCGTCTCGCCGAGCGCGGCGCCCGGCTGGAGATCCCCGACCTGAACGAGCCAGCGTTCCGGGACCTCAGCGTGACTCGCATGCTGGGGCAGATCGACGCACTGCTCCAGGGCGACCCGGCGGTGCTCTTCGGGTCCAGCCTGGGCGGGTACACCGCGGCGCTCTGGTCCGCGCTGCGCCCGGGGCGCGCCCGCGCCCTGGTGCTGCTGGCGCCGGCGTTCGATCTGGCCGAACGCTGGAAGCGGCGCACGGGGGCCGACGAGCTGCGGCGCTGGCGGGAGCGGGGCGAGTCGCTCGTCGATCACCACGCCTGGGGCCGCAAGGAGCCCCTCTCGATCGGGTTCCTGGAGGACGCCGGCCGGCACGAGCCGTTTCCGCTCCCCGACGCGCCTGCGCTGGTGCTGCAGGGCAGTCGCGACGACGTGGTCACGCCCGACCTCGCGCCGGAGTTCGTCCGGCGGATGCGCGAGCGCGGGCGCGAGGCGCGCCTGGTCTTGCTGGACGATGGACACGAGCTGACCGGCGACCTGCCGCGCTTGTGGCGCGAGCTCGAGCCGCACCTGCCGCCGGGCTAGGTCCGGTTCCGCCCGACGCCGTGGTAGGTGAAGCCCAACTCGGCCAGGCGCTGCGGGTTCCAGATGTTCCGGCCGTCGAAGACCACCGGCCTCGCCATCAGCTGCTTCACCCGCGCGAAGTCCGGCTGGCGGAACTCGTTCCACTCGGTCACCAGGAAGAGCGCCTCCGCCCCTTCCACGGCTGCGTACGGATTCGCGGCGTACTGGACGCGGGCGCCCAGCTGCCTGCGCGCCGGCTCCATCGCGACCGGATCGTGGGCGGCGACGACCGCGCCGTCGGCGAGCAGCTCCTCGATGAGCGCGAGGGCCGGCGCGGCGCGGATGTCGTCCGTCTTCGGCTTGAACGCGAGCCCCCACACCGCGACCTTGCGGCCGCGCACGCCGCCTGCCGGGCCGAAGTGCGCGCGCGCCTTCTGCGCCAGGAGGCGCTTCTGCCGGTCGTTTACGGCGTCCACCGCGGCGAGGAGCGCGAAATCGAGCCCCTGGTTCCGCGCGATGGCAACCAGCGCCTTCACGTCCTTGGGGAGGCAGGACCCGCCATAGCCAACACCGGGGAAGAGGAAGGGGTGCCCGATCCGCTTGTCCGCGCCCAGCGCCTTGCGGACCGCGTCCACGTCCGCGCCGACGCGCTCGCACAGGTTCGCCACCTCGTTGATGAAGCTGATGCGCATCGCCAGCATGGCGTTGGCGGCGTACTTGGTCAGCTCCGCCGAGGCGGGGTCCATGAAATAGATGGGGCTCTCGGTCCGCACGAACGGCGCGTAGAGCTCGGCGACGACGGCCCGGGCGCGCTCGCTGAAAGCGCCGATCACGATGCGGTCCGGGCGCTGGAAATCGTCGATCGCGGCCCCTTCCTTGAGGAACTCCGGGTTGGACACCACCTCGATGGGCACCTTCGTCCGGGCCGCCACCTCGGCCTGCATGCGCGCGGCGGTGCCCACCGGCACGGTGCTCTTGTTGACGATCACCGTGTAGCGCTCGGCGGTGTCGGCGATGTCGTGGGCCACCTTCATGGCCGTGCGCAGGTCCGCGTTGCCGTCGTCGCCTTGCGGGGTCCCCACCGCGATGAACACCACCTCCGCGCCGCGCACAGCGCCCGGAAGATCGGTGGTGAAGGAGAGGCGCTCGGCCTTGAGGTTTCGCGCGAGCAGCTCCTCGAGGCCCGGCTCGTAGATGGGCGTCTCTCCCCTGCGGAGGGTCTGCACCTTCGCCTCGTCGACGTCGACGCAGACCACCACATGTCCGGTCTCGGCGAAGCAGGTGCCCGCGACCAGGCCGACGTAGCCGGTTCCCACCACTGCGATGCGCATGCGCCCTCAGTTCCTCTGTGAAAGGCGCGCGAACCTACTCGACGCTCCCCGGCTCCGCAACCAATCCCAGGGCCCGGGCGACCTGCAAGAGGGCCCCTGGCCGGGCCGGCTCGGCGGCGAGCTCGAATCCATCCACGGCGCGCTCCAGCTCGCCCGGCAGGTCGAGTCGGGGAATCCGCGCGGGGTCGACCTCAGCCCCGCCGAACCGCCGCGCGGCCGCCGCGCACCGCCCGAGCAGGAGCAGCGCGGCGCCGAGCTGGGGCAAGAGGCGCGCCTGCCTGGCGCGGGCCACCGCCATGGCGGGATCGCACCGCCGGAAGAGGTGGGCGAGGTCGACGACCTCGATGAGCGGAGCGCGGAGCCCACGCTCGGCCAGCGCCAGCGCGTGCACCAGGATCGCGTCGTCGGGATGCAGCCGGGTCCCCTGCGCGCGCAGGCAGAGCGCCCCGACCGGCAGCGCGCTCTCGACCTCGACCTCGGGCTCCGGGCCCGCGCCGGCGCGCGGCGCCGCGGGAGCGCCGCCCGGAGGGGGAAAGCCGCGGCGCAGGTGGATCGGCACGCGGGCTTCGCGCGGATCGCGCAGCCGCAGCACCAGCCAACCCTTCTGCGGCCTCTCCTCGATGCGGTAGCCCCGGCGCGAGAGGCGCTCGAGCGCCGCGAAGGTGCGGGACGGCGCGATGAGCATCTCCAGCTCGCGGAGCGGCCGCAGCTCGGGGGCGGTGTACAGGTCGTCCGCGTGGGCGGCGCCGTGCACCACCAGCGCCCCGGCGCCCTCCAGCGCTCCGCCGAGGCGGAGCAGGGCGGCGTGCTGCCAGCGCCGGTCGGCCTGCGCGGCTGCCCGCAGCTTGCGCAGGTCCTCCCGCGCTTCGTCCGGCAGCTTCGGCGCAACGGCGTGCAGCAGCGGCCCGACGCCGTGCGCCTCGGCCAGCGCCAGGACTTCCGGCCAGCTCTTCTCCAGGCCAGGCAGGAGCGGCACGCCGCGCAACAACCCCAAGAGCGCCGCCTCCGGCGCCTTGGGCCGCCTTTCCGCCAGCTTGAG
>DASWGI010000372.1:0-3511 GCA_036393835.1 Myxococcales bacterium
CGCGCAGAGGCTGGCCGAGGAGGTCAAGGAGCACGCCCGCAAGGAGGCGCAGATCGTCCTCTCGGAGGCCGAGCTGCAGGGCGAGAAGGTCGTCCAGAACGCCCAGCAGAAGCGCCTGCAGCTGATCAAGGAGATCGACGACCTCAAGCGTGCCCGGCAGGTCTTCGTGCAGCAGCTCTCGTCCCTCCTGGACACCCACAAGGCGCTGCTCGACTCCGCCCGCGGCGAGCCGGCCGCCCCCCCGGGCGCGTCCCCGGCGGACGACAACGTGTCCTTCCTCGCACCGCCCACCAAGCGGGCGGACACGAAGAAGTAGCCGTCCGAGCCGGATCACCTACTCGCGGCGTGCCTCGGCCAGGATTTCGCGGCAGAGGTCGAGGCACTCGGCGCAGATCGTCCCGTGCGCCTTGCTCAACACGCCAAGCGGCCTGCGACAAAATGAGCAGTCGCGGCCCGTGGTCTTCGGAGAAGCGGATTGCGTGCCGTGACCGCGCGCCGCGGGCTCGGCGGCGCCGACGCATCCATTGCAGATGAAAACCGCGGGGTCCGCGCTGGCGATCAGCTGTTCCACCTCGAGCGCCGTCTTGCCACAGAACGTGCAGGACAGGCCCTCATGCGAATGTCGCTGTTTTGGTAGATGGGTGGCGCGGGTCCGCTAAATGCGGCCCGTTTCCACCCGCCTCCTTTCAAACCGGACGTGCCGATTTCCGGCATCCGGCTTACCGGTGGTTTTCCTGACGGGGCTTGCGTCGGCGCTCGCACGCGGCTTCCGCGCCAGACTGCGGGCGTCACTCCGCAGTCGGGGTGCAGCAACGCATCGGCCAGCGGCTTGCGTCGGCTTGGCTACCGTCCATAGCTGCCGAATTCGTTCTCGCGCCTTGTCGACGAGCCATTGCCCGCGGGGGTGGTTGGACCGAGCGGTCTCGGTCATGCCCCAGCGCTTACCGTCTCCTTCAGCGTAACCAGAGCAGGGGTCCTTCCCTCCGGCCGCGTTCTTCTGCACGGTCATCATCAGTACTACGGCCCCCTCGGACTCCCGCTGCACGACGCTCGACTTCGCCTTCGGCTTATACGAGCGACCTTGCCCCGACCTGGGCTGTGCAGACGGGTCTCTCCTGTTCCTCACCGAGCCTTGATCGCGTGCTGCTCCCTCTACCCCGCCGGGATCCAGCGCGCCGCCGGAGATACTCACGCTGGATGTGGTCTTCGCCGTGACATGCGCGGCTCGGCTCCCGGATTGTATCTGTGACGAGGCGGCAGGCTTCACTTGACGTTGCGGCCCGCGATCTTGCTCCCGCTCGGCGGCTTGCGCCGCAGACGGCTTTTGTCGCTCCGCTCGGCACCCGCAAGTCTCCTCGCGAGGCTGGAGCCAGCTACCCGGCGCTCCGACGCTTACCGGGACGGGACTTTCACCCGCTGGTTCGGTGAAGCACGGACGGCGTGCTTCTTGTCGTCCTTCAGGACGCACCATGCGTGCAGGCTAGCACGCCGTCTGGTCACACAGCCCTGCGACCACCCGGTGCACAACAACCACGTACGCGGCTCGGAGACGAGCGGCGGTCCGGGGCCGAGCCGCACCTCGACCGACACCGAGCAGTACGAATCGACCTCCGCGTCCACCGACCCGTCGCCCCGGCGGCGCGCGTGCACTGCGAAGTTGCCGAGGACATAAGCGAGCGCGCGGACGACCTCCGAAGGAGAGCGCAGCACGTGCTCGTGATAGCGGTCGGCGAAGACGGGCCCGCGGCGGCCCATGACTCGGTTCAGCCGTTTCGCCATGCGGATCGTGAGCCCCTGCATCCCGCGCGACAGGGACTCCGCATCCCGCGCCTCCACGACGAGATGCAGATGGTTCCCCTGCACCGAAAACTGGATGAGCCGGAACCCGTCGCGCTCCCGGCCACCGGCGAACGCAGCGGCGATGGCGCTGAAACAGCGGCGGCTCCGCAAGTTCCACACGTGGGGCAGAACGCGCAGGGTCGCGTGCACTGGATGGCGCGCAGCGAGCTTCGGCCGAGACGCGTGAGGCACGCCGGCGCGCGCGCCCTTGGGCTTCCGCCCCGCGCGCTTGCGCTGTCCACCCCAGGTACGCAGGTCCAGCTTGAGCTGCTTCGCCTTCGTCGCCACGCTTCGTGTGTAGCAGACGCCTGGGGCGCGGCGGCTCGAGGCGCGGCGAAGTCAGCGCTCGACGAACGCCTTCAACCGGCCGAGCGCCTCGTCCCACTGCCTGGAGATGGCGTCCAGCGACTCTCGCGCCTGCAGGAGCTGCCGCGGGCGCAGCTCCCACACGCGCTCGCGTCCGCGGCGGCTGCTCCGAACCAGCCCGGCGCCCGCGAGCACCTGGAGGTGCTTGGTGATCGCCTGGCGGGTGACGGAGGAACCGGCTGTGAGCCGCGCGATCGAGGCAGGCCCGCCGGAGGACAGGCGGGAGACGAGGCGCAGGCGCGTCTCGTCCCCGAGCGCCGCGAAGACGGGCGCCGTGCCCTTCAGCGCGGTGTTGCTGGCCACCGCTCCCCCGCCTTGGCGAGGTGCTGCTCGATCGCTTTCATCTGCAGCCCCCAGCCCTGCTCGTTGAGACGGTAGGCGTTCGCGCGGCGGGCGGCGGGCACCCGATCGAACCCCGATTCGACCACCTTGAGCAGCGTCCCGCCGCCCTTCTCCTCCAGCTCGAACACCACCAGCGTGGCGGGCTCTTTCGAGTAGTCCACTCCCGGCTCGATCGCCGCGGGGTGCCACCGCCAGGAAAAGAGGCGCTCGGGCTCCATCCTCTCTACCTCGAGCTCGAACGTCATGTGCTCGTACCCCGGGTGGGTCACCTTCCCTCGGACGCTGGCGCCCGGGGCGAAGGGGCCCTCCAGGTCCACCCCGAACCAGGCGCCGAACTCCTTGGCGTCGGACAACGCGCGCCAGACGCGTGAACGGGGCGCGCGCAGCAGGATCTGCTTCTCGATGCGATCGGTCTCGCTTGCCATGTGCAACCTCCTGGTTGCAGGTATAGGACAGGCGCCCGCGAAATGCAACCGGATGGTTGCGCCGGCGCGCGGCGCGCCCGGGCGACACCCCCACCTTCCGTCTTGCGCGTCGCGCCGAGCCCGTCTACGTTCCGCCGCCCGAGGTGGAGATGGCCGTCCCGCAGGACTTCCAGAGCTTGCTGCTCGCCCTGCAGACCTACTGGGCGGAGCGCGGCTGCGCGCTCTTGCAGGGCTACGACCTGGAGGTCGGCGCCGGCACCATGAACCCGGCCACCTTCCTGCGCGTCCTGGGCCCGGAGCCGTGGAGCGTCGCCTACGTGGAACCGAGCCGGCGCCCCGCGGACGGCCGCTTCGGCGAGAACCCGAACCGCCTGCACCAGCACCACCAGTTCCAGGTCATCCTGAAGCCCAGCCCCAAGGACGTGCAGGACGTCTACCTGCGCTCGCTCGCCGCCATCGGCATCACCTCCAAGGACCACGACCTGCGGTTCGTCGAGGACGACTGGGAGAGCCCCACCCTGGGCGCCTGGGGGCTCGGC
>DASWGI010000373.1:0-7386 GCA_036393835.1 Myxococcales bacterium
AGGAAGTTCTTCCCCTTCCCTCCCTCGGGGATCGCGGCGGAGATGGCCGCGAGCAGCCGGCGCGCCCAGGCGGGCACGAAGCGGAGCAGGCGCTCACGGCCCTCGACCACGTACTTGTCGTATCCGCCGAACAGCTCGTCGCCTCCGTCGCCCGAGAGCGCGACCGTCACCTCCTGCGCGGCGAGCTTGGAGACGAACCAGGTCGGGATCGACGAAGAGTCGCCGAACGGCTCGTCGAGGTGCCAGGCGATCTCCTCGACGACGTGCAGATCGCCGGGTTCGACGATCAGCTCGTGGTGGTCGGTGCCGAGCGCGCTCGCGACCTGCCGCGCGTAGTCCAGCTCGGTGAAGTCCCGGTCCGGGAACCCGATGGAGAACGTCTTGACCGGGCGCGGGCTGAGCCTCGCCATGGTGGCCACCACGCTGCTGGAATCGATTCCACCGCTGAGGAAGGCCCCGAGCGGGACGTCGCTCACCATGTGCAGGTCGACCGATTCCCTCAAAAGCTCGCGCAGCCGATCCTCGAACTGCACGGCGCGCAGGCCGCGCTCCGGCTCGAACCGCAACGCCCAGTATCGCTCGGTGCGGATCTCGCCCGCGGCCGAGGCGACCAGCACGCGGCCAGGCCCGAGCTTGCGCACGCCGGCGACGATGCTCTCCGACGGCGGCGTGTAGAGGAACGTCAGCAGATGGTCGAGGCTGCCCGGGTTCACGGTCCGCTCGACTTCGGGCAGCTCCAGGAGCGCCTTGAGCTCGGAGGCGAAGAGGAGCCTTCCGCCCGAGAGCGTGTAGTAGAGCGGCTTGATGCCGAGCCGGTCGCGGGCGAGAAGAAGCGCTCTTCGCCGCTCGTCCCAGACGGCGAAGGCGAACATTCCGCGCAGCTTCTCCACGCAGCGCTCGCCGTATTCTTCGTAGAGGTGAACGATGGTCTCCGTGTCGGTCGCCGTGCGGAAAACGTGGCCGCGGCCCTCGAGGAAGCGGCGCAGCGCGCGGTAGTTGTAGATCTCACCGTTGAGGATGGCCCATACCGTCCCGTCCTCGTTGGCGATCGGCTGGTGGCCGGTGGCGAGGTCGATGATGCTGAGGCGGCGCATGCCGAGCCCCACCCGCGGGCCGACATGGAAGCCCTCGTCGTCGGGGCCGCGGTGGACCATGGCCGCGCACATGGCGCGCACGTCCTCGACGAGGACCGGCCCCGCATCGAAGCTGACGATCCCGGCGATGCCGCACATTGGCTACGCGACTCCCGGCGCTCCGCGCAACCAGGCGCGAAGGCCGCCTTCCAGTCGAGGCAACAGGCCCACCTGCATCGACAACGCGAGGTAGACGGCGGAGAGGACGGCGGTCGTCACCGCGAACCGCGGCAGCGCGGGCCAGCTCAGCGTGGCGCGCACGCTGAGGGCGGCGAGGCCGGCCACCGATGACACCGCGATGGCGAGCACCAAGCGCCTCCAGGGAAGGAGCGCAGAGAGCGCGATCCCCTGCAGGCGCCCGATGCGCGCGAGGGCCCACCCCTTGCCGAAGGCGGTCACCAGCAGCGTGAGCAAGATCGCTCCTGGAAGCTGAAAGCGCGCGAGCGCGCCGTCGATCAGCGCGGCCACCAGCAGCAACCGTACCGTATTCAGGGCGAGGAGAAACCGCGTCTGCGCCAGAGCCCGAAGCACCGAGTCGGTCTGCAGCACGGTGAAGAGGATGGCGGTGGATCCGAGCCGGAAGAGCGGGACGCTCTCCAGGTAGCGATCGGTGAACAAGAGGACGATCACTTCCCGCCCCGCCACCAGGAGCAGCGCGACCAGAGGAAAGAAGATCACGGCCAGTTTGCAGACGGCGTCGTGCCACAGCGCGCGCACGGCCTCGGCCTGGCCTTCCTGCAGCTTCTCGCCCATCCGCACCATCAGCACGCTGGAGGCGGCGGTGGCGGTGTAGTCGACGAGCGGGATTTGTAGCAAAGCCACGGAGTAGACCGCGAAGGTCACCGCGTCGAAGCGGTACGAGACCACGTACTGGTGGTAGTTGGTCTGGACGATCTCCAGCAGGACGGCCAGGGCGAACGGGAGCGCATAGCCGAGCTGGCCCTTGAAGAGCGCGGGGTCGGCCCGAAGCTCTCGGGTGAATCGCCTCGCCAGATAGGCGACTGCCGCCACCAGGCGCACCAGCGCGAAGGCGACCGCACCGATGAGAAGCGCCCGTAAGGATCCGTCCACGAGGGCGGGGAGCACGAGCAGGCCTGCTCGTAGCAGATCGCTCCCCAGGTAGGTGAGCGAAGCGAGGCAGTAGCCCTTGTCCGCCGTCATGGTGATCTCCATGACCGCTGAGGCCAGCATGGGGACGAGGAACGCCCCGATCAAGGGCAGGTACGGGGCGAGACCGACGTCCCCGAGCCATGCTGCGAGCGGAATCCGTACGGCGAAGAGAAGGGCGAAGCAGAGGAGCCCGCAGAAAAGAAGGCCCAGCATCGCGTTCAGCGCCAGCCGCCCCGCGCTCCTGGGAAACTGGGGGAGGAAATAGTAGAGGCTCTCCGCCAGGCCGAGCTGGGCGATGCCGTAGAGGGTGCCGTAGAGGAGGAAGAGACGCTTGTACGTCCCGAACTCGGCCGCGTCGAAGACGCGCGCCAGCACGATGGGGACGAAGAACGCCGCCAGCTGGCCCAGAGCCCGTCCTGACATCAGCCAGAACACCGGTCGAAAGGTCGACTCCATGCGGGCGGTTGCCAAGGTGATCAGGCGTGCGCGACGAGCTTCGCGCCGTGGTTCTTGCGGCATCCCGAGGCCAGCAAAAGAAGCCCGTGGGCCTGGCAGCTCAAGATGGCGGACGAGAAGCGGCCGGCGCAGTCGAGCGCCGACTGTTCCCACAGCATGGTGCGCGGAAGCGTGAGCGAGGAGTGAGCCGCCTCGCGGTGCGCGCAGGTCGTATAGGCGAAGCGATATCCCGCCTCGGCGACCGTCGCGACCACGGCTGGGTCGAACTGCCCGTCGGGATACGCAAAGTGCTCGACGCGCGCGCCCAGTCTTCGCTCCAGCGCGCGCCGCGAGCCGGAGGCCTCAAGGGCGACTTCGGCGGGGCCCATGCGCGTCAGGATGGGATGAGTCTTCGTGTGCGAGCCGATGGTGAAGCCCGCCTCCTGCATCTCGAAGAGCATCTCCCAGGTCAGCGGCAGGAGCGCCGGCGGGTCCGCGCGCTGTCGGCCCTCGGACCGGGCGAGCAGATCCACCTCCGCGGGCTGCAGCGACTGCAGCATCGCGCGCGTCGCCTGGTAAGCCTCGCCCGGCGGGCGGCCCAGCCGCTGCGTGAGCAGCAGGTAGAGCGAGTCGTGGGAGTGGAGGCGCGAGGTGCCGATCAGGTCGGTCACCACGAACACCCCCGCGGGAATCCCCTTGCGCTTGAGCACCGGGAGGGCGTGGTCGTAGACGCCCCGGTACCCGTCGTCGAAGGTCACCGCCGCCAGCGGCTTCCCGCGCGCCGCTCCGCGCTCGGCGAGCGCGCCCAGCTCGGCGAGCGAGACGAAGCGGAAGCGCCGGCCGATCCAATCCAGGTGCAGCTCCAGCGTGCGGGCGCTGATGGCGAGGCCGGGCATCACCTGCGCGGCGGCCGCGTCGTCCTCGACCACCAGGTGATAGCCGACCACCCAGGGCCACTGGATGGATCGCGTCACCCGGCCCAGCCACGCATCCAGACCGGCGGAGGCGAGGCCGCGACAGAGCGTTTCTTTCAGCAAGCGACGCATCATTGCTGCGCCAGCAAGCCGCGCGCGATGCGCCGGGCAGTCCGGGTCAACCCCACCGTCCCTCGATAGAGCAGCCCGCGCGTACCCGGCGGATAGAGCTCGATCCGCGACAGCTCGCGCGCGCCCTGCGCCCAGTGGAACTTGTACGCTTCATCGCCGTGGAGAAGGTCGAACTCGGCCACTCCCTCCTCGAAGGCGCTCTCGATCGAGAGCCCCATGGTGACCAGCCCCACGCTGTCCTTGCTCAAGGCGGGATCGAACCCGGACTGGTAGAAGTAGAAGACGTCGCCATAGCGAAAGCCATAAAGCGCAGCCGCCGGGCGGCCGTCGAGCCGCAGGACGAAGAGCCGCAGCCAGCCGCGCCGAAGGGCCAGCGCGCTGACCTCGTCGTGGAAGGCGATCAGCGCGTCGCTGCTGAACGCCTCCGACTTGCCGCGCTCGCGCCAACGAGCCTGGTGCAGCGCGATCAAGAGCCTCATCGCCTCGCGCCGCTCCTCTTCGCTGCGAGCGGCGTCGAGGCTGACCCGATGTCGTTGGGTCAGCCGCTTGACCTTCCTGCGGAACGCGTAGCGATGTTCGGCGCCGAGGCTCTGCAGATAGGATGACCAGTCCGGCCCCTCCCGGCGCACTACCGGGCAGGTCTCGCTCCTCGTCTCCGAGACGCTCCAGCCCAGCGCCCCGAGATGCACGGCCAGCGACTGGGCCGAGGAGCTGCTGCTCCTGACCCGCGCCAGCGTCAACATGCGAGTGTCGCGGGCAAGGTGCTCGGCGAGGGCGCGCGCGACTTCGCGCTCGCGCCCCCGCCGGACGATCACGTCCAGGTAATCCGAGCCAGCCGTCCCGCTCCCGAGCAGCTCGATGCAGCTCAGCGGCGGGACGCGGTCGAGCGTCGCCGGCCGGATCGCGAACGGAGCGATGGCCACCAGCTCTTCGCCCGACCGCACCGTCAGTATGAAGAGCTGGCGCCCTCCCGCGAGGTGCTTCCACCAGGTGAAGAGCCACTCCCAGGTGAGGAAGAACCCGTCGGAGTCGCTGGCCTCGAGCAGCTCCGTCCACTCGGGGCCGAGGGCGGCAAAGGCCGACGGCTCCGAGAGGGTCTGGACGGTGAGGGCGGTCGGCATCGCCTACTGGTGGGCCTGGTGGGCGCCGAAGGTCAGCGTGTGACCCGGGTCGGGGACGAAGACGATGACGTTCCCGCTGGCATCGGTGATTTTCAGCCGCTTGATCCGACTGTTGACGCCCGGCTGTCCGGCATCGGTGAAGGTCCACTCCGCCGACGCTCCCGACACGCCGTTGTAGCTGCCGGCGCCCTTCCCCACGTAGGTGTTGAAGGATGCCGGAGGCGGCGTGGGGTTGATGCTCGGGTCGTAATAGCAGGTCGCGCTGGTCAGCTTCTCGAGGTGGAACTTGCCGTTGATCGGATCATGGATGTTGATCTCGAGGCTGTTCGGCTGCCGGTTCGCGTCGCAGTGCAGCTCGAAGCCGTGCGTGATCCGGGTCCCCGGCGGAACGCTGCAGCCGGAGCCGGCGGCGCAGTCGTTGCTGTCGGTGAAGATGCTCCCGCCTCCGGTCATGCGGCCTCGCCGCGTCACGGCGCCCGGCGCGTGGAACACCGCCACCGCCTTCACCTGGAACTGGGGCGCTCCGGTGTTGATGCTCGCCAGCACGGCTCCCGTCGCCAGGTCGAACTTGGTGACCACGGAGGTGTAGTTGTTGGCCGCCCAGAACGCGGTGCTGACCAAGTCGACATCCACGCTGAACCAGATGTGGCCCGGCTCCACGGTGTTGTAGGTCTGGATGACGTTGGCCCCGGCGTCCAGGCGCACGATGGCGCTCGAGTCCGCGACGAGGACGGTGTTGTCGGTGAGGATGACCATCCCGTAGGCCCGGTCGGGAAGCGGCACGGCGTTGAAGTCGGTGAGCTGGACGTTGGCGCAGACGTTGTAGCGCTTCACCTTTACGCCCTCGGAGGCGTAGAGGACGGTGCACGAGTCGGGCGCCAGCTCGATCCACATCGAACCTCGGTTCTCCGGGGCCGCAGCGAAGCTGGTGACGGGCGCTCCGGCCGCATTGAACTTGAGGATCGCGCCGCTGCAATCCGCCTGGCCCACGAAGACGTTCCCGGCGGCATCGAAATCGATCGAGGTGGGGTTGCAGCTGTACCCGCTGCCGAACACTCCGAGGCTGGCGCCGGCGGGAGAGAACCTCTCCACGGTGTTGCCGGTGAGGCAGAACGAGTCCGCGCACCAGTGGTTCACGTAGAGGTTGCTGGAGGCGTCGAACCCCATGCCCTCGGCGTGTCCGGGGACCGTACCGACGAGCGTCCCCACGAAGGTGCCGTCGGCGTGGTACCACTGCACCTGACCTGTCTTCAGCGAAACGAACACGTCGCCTGGCGTGAACGTCGTCGCCGCGTGGGCTCTCCCCGCCGCGAGAAGCGAGCAGAGAGGGAGTAGCAGAGCGACGAGCCTTCTGGCTTGCAGTTTCATCCTATGGATACTTTCCATTGTTTCTCCTTCCGGGGGAGAGCGCAGAGGTTGGGCTGAACTACGTCGGCTCCATTGCCGGCCGCGGCCGCAAAGTGCAGCGGACAATGGAGGTGAGGAACTCCCGCGTCAGCGGGGTGAAGAATCGCCTGAGCCGCTTGATCGGCACCGCCTCGAAATTCTCGACTTCGAAATCGCTCGCCCCGACTAGTCTCTCGAAGCGGCGCACCGTCATCCGGTTCAGGCCGCCCTCCACCTCTCCGAACCGGGTCGCACCGTCGGATTTGAAGTCCGACCGCCAGCGCATCAGCGCCCTTTCCGTGAAAATGAGGTGCGCCCAGGGAAACACGGAGAAGAGATGGCCTCCCCGCGGATGCAGCCAAGGTGGTCCGAAGGAGATGAACACGCGGCCGCCGGGCCGTATCGCCTCGCGCATGATCCGGAAGATGCGTTCCGGCTCGCCGTAGTGTTCGAATCCATCGACTGAGAAGATCGCGTCGACCTTCTCGCCGGTGCGGGTAGCAAAGACGCAGCGCTCGGAGACTCCCGACTGCTGTGCATCGCGCGCGGCCCTGTCGAGAAGCTTCTGCTGGGAATCGACGCCGATTGCCCGGCGGGCGCCGTGCTCCGCCATCTCGATCACTTCGCGGCCGAGACCACAGCCGAAATCGAGTACGAGCTTATCGGTCACCGCCGCCCAGATGCCGGGACCGAACAAGGATTCGAGCTTGCTCTGCCTCGCGTAGACCCCGCCGGTGCATCGGCTCTCCGCAGCTGCCCGGCCGCCGAGCCAGCGCAGCAGGCGATAGCCGAGCTCGCCTCCCATGAGGCCGGTGTGCACCATTCCGGTCGCGAGTACAGCCGATGGGTTGCACCGGGGCGCGGCCGTTCAAGGCACGACATCGAAGGCATCCACCCAGACCCACTTCTCCGTTGCCGAGGCGAGATGGGAGTGCGTCGCCTCGATCGCCAGCGTGTGCGGCCCGCTGCCGAGCGCGCCGGTCCGGAACATCACCGCCTGCGCTTGCGCGGGTGAGGCGTAGGTGTCGAACACCCCGACCAGCGCGCCGTCGAGATAGACGCGCCCGATGCCGCTCCACTCGTCGCGGAAGCCGATCCAGCGGACGCGCGTGCCGGTGAACGAGAAGGTCGCGCGCGCGCCCAACTCCTCCGACA
>DASWGI010000374.1:0-9097 GCA_036393835.1 Myxococcales bacterium
GTCCATCGTCAGCACCTCGTCGGTCGGGTAGGCGTTGCCGATGCCCATCTTGATCAGCTCGGCCGTCCGCTCGCCGATGAGCAGGTTGTACTTGCGCTTGATGTGCTGGATGATCGCCTCGTCCATCTTGTCGCCGCCCACGCGCACGCTCTTCGCGAAGACGATGCCGGCGAGCGAGATGACCGCCACGTCCGAAGTCCCGCCGCCGATGTCCACGATCATGTTCCCGGACGGCTCGGTGATGGGGAGGCCCGCGCCGATCGCCGCCGCCATCGGCTGCTCGATCAGGTAGACCTCGCGCGCGCCGGCGCTCTCCGCGGCCTCGCGGACCGCGCGGCGCTCCACCTCGGTGATGCCGCTGGGGATGCCGATGATGATGCGCGGCTTCACCAGCGTCGAGCGGTTGTGCGCCGCGCGGATGAAGTAGCGCAGCATCGCCGCGGTGATCTCGAAGTCGGCGATCACGCCGTCCTTCATCGGGCGGATGGCGACGATGTTGCCCGGGGTGCGGCCGAGCATCTCCTTCGCTTCCTTGCCCACCGCGAGCACCTTCTTGCCGCCGCGGTGCTCCTGCTGCACGGCGACCACCGAGGGCTCGTTGGAGACGATGCCCTGGCCGCGGATGTAGATGAGGGTGTTCGCCGTGCCGAGATCGATTGCCAGGTCGCGGGAGAAGAACTTGTAGATCCCATTGAACACGTGCGTTCAGACCCTTCCTGGAGGCGCGCGGACGCTAGCACCCGCATCCAACCTCCGCAAACGCACCGTACCGGGCGGAAATGCCACGGGCCAGTAAATTCTTGGGCTTCACATCGGGTGGATTTCCGGTTGGTTGAGTGCGTGCGCGGAGGTAGGCTGCGCACCTCCATACCGGCGAGGCGGCGATGCGGATCCCCGAGGCGGACGAGCGGCGGAAGAACCTGATCGGAGGCGAGTGGCGCCCTCCAACCACCGGCCAGCACGAGCCGTGCGTGAACCCCGCCGACACGCGCGAAGTGATCGGCCTGTGGCCGAAGAGCGGCGCGGAAGACGCGCGGGCGGCCGTCGACGCCGCGGCGCAGGCGTTCCCCGGCTGGGCGCAGACGCCCGGCCCCGAGCGAGGGAGAATCCTCGGCCGCGCCCACCAGATCCTCGCGGCGAAGGTCGATCTCCTGTCGGAGGCGCTATGCCGCGAGGAGGGCAAGACGCTCGGAGAGTCGCGCGGCGAGGTGACGAAGGGCCTCAACCTGCTCGAGTTCTATTCGGGCGAAGGATTCCGCACCCACGGCAAGACGCTGCCGAGCGAGACCCGGCACTCCCTCACGCTGACCCTCCGGCAGCCGGTTGGCCCCGTGACGCTCATCACACCCTGGAACTTTCCTTTCGCCATCCCGGTGTGGAAGACGGCTCCGGCGCTGGTCGCGGGCTGCACGGTGGTGCTCAAGCCCGCCTCGCTCACTCCGGTGTGCACCCACTTCCTGGCCGAGGCGCTGGTGGAAGCCGGACTGCCGCCCGGCGTGCTGAACGTGGTGACGGGCCCGGGCAGCGCGGTCGGGAACGCGCTGGTGGACGATCCGCGCATCCGCGCCGTCAGCTTTACCGGCTCGAACGCCGTCGGGCTCAAGCTCTACGAGCGCGCCGCCCGGCGCGGGATCAAGGTGACCTGCGAGATGGGAGGCAAGAACCCCGTGGTGGTGCTGGACGACGCCGACGTCGAGCTGGCCGCCTCCGGGATCCTGCAGGGCGCGTTCGGATCGACGGGCCAGCGTTGCACCGCCACCTCGCGCGTGGTGGCCACGCCGCGCGTCGCCACGAAGCTGACCGAGGCGCTGGTGTCCGGCGCGCGCTCGCTCAAGGTGGGCGACGGCCGCAAGGCCGGAGTGCAGATGGGGCCCGCCGTGGACGAGTCGCAGCTGAAGACCAACCTCGACGCGATCGCGCAGGCGCGGGCCGACGGCGCGCGGCTCCTCTGCGGCGGCGAGCGTCTGCGGGGACCGGAGCACGACCACGGGTTCTTCGTCGCGCCCACCGTCTTCGACGACGTGAAACCCGGCAGCCGGCTCGCCCGCGAGGAGGTCTTCGGGCCGGTGCTGGCGGTGCAGAAGGCGCGCGACGTGGAGGAGGCGATCCGGCTCGCCAACGACGTGGAGTACGGGCTGACGGCGAGCATCTATACTTCGGACTATTTCGCCGCGATGCGGTTCGTCGAGCGCGCGGAGGTGGGCATGGTGCACGTCAATCAGCCCACCGTGGGCGGCGAGGCGCAACTCCCCTTCGGGGGCATCAAGGCGACCGGCGTGGGCGAGAAGGAGATGGCCGAGGAGGGCTCGAACTTCTTCACCTACCTGAAGACCGTCTTCCTCGACTACACGGGCTCGCGCCGCACCACCAACATCTACTGAAGCGAAAGCGCCGCGGCGCTCAGCAGGACCTGCAAGAGGAGCAGCAGCATGGCGAGCCCGTGCAGCGCGCCGAAGCGCCGCCGCCGCGGGTCCTCCGGAGCCAGCGCGTCCACGTTCCCGCCCAGCGCCCGGCGGAACCTGCGCGTCGCCGCGTCGACGGGGATGGCCGCGACCTGCAGGAGCAGGCATCCAGCTCCCAGCCAGGTCGCGATTCCGGCCGCCCCGAGCAGCACCGCCAGCCCGAACGTCAGCGCGGCCACCCCCCGCAACAGGTTCGCCCGCCGCAGGATCGCTCCCGCGAAATCCCCCGCGACCTTCCTCGTCTCCGCCTTGGCAAACACGGCGGAGGTGGCGAGGACGGTGGCGATCCCTCCTCCAAACCACACCGCCAGCGCGAGTGATCGGAGCGCAACGGCAAGGCGGAGTCGGTCCATCAGTCGATCATCGCAATCGGAACTCGAACCCTCGAAGTCGAAGCTCGAAGTTCGACGTCGAACCTCGACTGCGTTTGTTTCAGCTCTCCGAGCTCCCCGATCCTTTCAGCGTCCCTTTCTTCTTTAGCTTCTCCACCAGCGTCGTCCGGTTCAGCCCCAGGATCTTCGCCGCCTGGTTCTTGTTCCCTCCGGAGCGCTCCAGCGCCTCCCGGATCAGCCGGTCCTCGATGTCCGCCAGCACCTGGTACAGATCCACTCCCTCCGGTGGCAGCGCCGCCTGGCTCTCCCCTTCGACGGGGGTCGCCGCCGCCGCGGGCGCTGCCCGCGCGTTGCGGATCGGCCCCGGCAGATCGGCCACCTCGATCTCGCCTTCGCCCTTGAGGACGGCGAGCCGCTCGACCAGGTTCTCCAGCTCGCGCACGTTCCCCGGCCAGGTGTGCCGCTCGAGCGATTCGATGGCGCGCGGGGAGAAGCACAGCGGCTTCTCCTTCCCCGCGTTGTGCCGGGCGAGGAAGTGCGCCGCGAGCAGGGGCACGTCACCGCTGCGCTCGCGCAGCGGAGGCAGCACCAGCGGCACCACGTTGAGGCGGTAGAACAGGTCGCCCCGGAAGGCGCTCTTCTCGACCTGCGCCTCGAGGTCCTTGTTGGTCGCGGCGATCAGCCGGAAGTCCACCGATTCGGGCTTGCTCCCACCCACCGGCTCGATCGCGCGCTCCTGCAGCACGCGGAGCAGCTTGCCCTGCAGCGCGAGCGGCATCTCGCCGATCTCGTCCAGGAAGATGGTCCCGCCGTCCGCCAGCTTGAACCGGCCCTGGCGCGCCTGCGACGCGCCGGTGAAGGCGCCCTTCACGTGGCCGAACAGCTCGGACTCGAGCAGCTGCTCGGGGATGGCCGCGCAGTTCACGGCGACCAGCGGGCCCAGCGCGCGCCGCGACAGGCGGTGCACCGCCTGGGCGATCAGCTCCTTGCCCGTGCCGCTCTCTCCCTGGATGAGCACCGAGCTGTTCGAGGGAGCGACCCGGACCAGCGTGTCGAAGACGTCCCGGATTGCCTGCGAGGTGCCCACCAGCCCCGCTCCGCCGGCCGCCTCGAGACCGCCCTCCACCTCGAGCGCGCCGGCGATGGCCTCGCGCACCTCGCGCTCGAGCCGCGCGACCGGGACGGGCTTCTCCAGCATGGTGACGGCGCCGAGGCGCATCGCCTCCACGCTCGTCGCCACCGAGCCGAACGCGGTCATCACCAGCACGGGCGTGCCGGGCAACAGGCGCCGCACCTCGCCCAGGACGACGAGCCCGTCGCCGTCCGGCATGCGCAGGTCGGTCACCACCGCGTCGAAGCGCTTGCCCGTGGTCCGGGCTTCCTCGAGCTTGGCCACCGCCTCGGAGACGCCGAAGGCGCCCGCCGTCTCGAACCCGTGCAGCCGGAAGTACCGCGACAGGGAGGAGACGAGGTCGCGCTCGTCGTCGACGAAGAGGACCCGCATCCCCTCTACCACTCCCCCACGCAGGTCCACTCCGTCAAGCAAACGGCGCAGCGTCAATCGGATGACGCCATCCCACATCGTGCACGGGCGGCTGGACCTTCCGGGCCGAGCGCAAGGCCTGGATTTTCAACGGCGTCACCATCCCACCCGATTCCAGGCACAGCGGTTGCTCTTACGCCATCCGCGGCGCTGAGCCAGGCGCCTTGGGGGACGCGATGCGGAGCGAGGCGGCTGCCGAGAAGAAGGCGATGCAGGCGCAGGAGCGAGACGCGCTCATCCGCGCCCACACCGGGCTGGCGCGCAACCTCGCGCTCCGGCTGGCCGGCCGGGTGCCCGCGAGCGTGGACCTGGACGATCTGATCGGCGCCGGCGTGCTGGGTCTCATCGACGCGGTGGATCGCTTCGACGCCTCGCGGTCGATCCCCTTCGAGGCATACGCCCGCACGCGCATCCAGGGAGCCATCCTCGACGCGCTGCGCGCCGAGGACCACCTCTCCCGCCGCGACCGGCGCCGCAGCCGCGAGGCGGACCGCGCGGAGGACGCCCTGCGCATGAAGCTCGGCCGCGAGCTGTCCACCGACGAGTCGCACCGGGCCCGTCGGGGTGTTCCTCGCACCCTTCCCCACGCGCAGGCCTTCGTGCAGGTCGATGACGCGGACGACGGCAGCCTGGGCGAGGAGGAGAGCGCGTTCGCGCACGTCGCGGCCATGCAGGACCACGCCCGGCTGCGCCAGGCGGTGGCCCGGCTCCCGGAGCGCGAGCGGACCATCTTGTCGCTCTACTATGAAGAGGAGCTGACCTACCGGGAGATCGGCGAGGTCCTGGGAGTCACCGAGTCGCGTATCTGCCAGATCCTGCGGGGGATTCAGCGCAACCTGCGGGAGGAGCTGCAGGAGACCGTCTAAAGCAGAACTTCCGGTGGCCGACTGTAGGGGTATGCGCAGCGAGCACGAGCGGGAGCGCCGGGTGAGCGAGTTGCGCAAGCGGGTCCAGGCCGGCTTGTACGAGGCGGACCCGGACCGCCTGGCCCGGGCCATCGTGAAGGCCAGTCGAAAGAAGATCCTGGGCCAGCTTGACGTGAAGCCCGGCTGTTGAGAGGCTTCGGCCGGGGAGGTTGCATGCGGTCCGGCCTGCGCAGGAAGGCGCTCTGCCTGCTCTTCGGGCTGGGCGGGCTCGTCTTCGGCATCGCCGGCGCCGAGAGCACCTTCGGCCGCCTGCGCGAGGCCCAGGGCGCGGCGCTCCTCTTCTCCGTGGAGCTTCGCGACGAGGCGGGCGCGCTCCTGGCGAGCCCCATGCTCGTCGGCGAGGAGGGGCGCAAGCTGCACCTCGACCTGGCCCAGCCGGCCGGCCCCGACAGCGAGCCCCTGCGGATGTCGCTCGACCTGTCGCCGCGCAAGAGCGGCGGCGGCGAGCTGTGCGTCGAGTACAGCCTCGCTCTCGAAGGCGGGTGGGCCCGCGGCGGATGGATGAGCGTGCCGATGGGCGAGCGTCGCTCGGTGCGCGTGCCCGGCCCGGGCGAGCCGCTCCGCCTCGATCTGGTGGTGGCGCGCGCCGGGACGCCGGCGTTCGATCGGATCCTCCTGGCGCGACGCCTGGGCAAACCGGTCACCTGAAACGAGTCGGCCTGGGCCGCCCTGTGGTAGAGGAGCGCGCATGCCTCTCCCGGAGCTGTCGCCACAGGAGGTCCGCCTCGGCCGGTTCGCCGCCTTCTGCAGCGTGCTGTACGGCGTCCTCGGGCTGCTGTTCGCCGCCTTCCCGGGATGGACGTTCCGTGTGGCGGGCCTGGGGGCGCGGGCGGAGCTGACGCCCGAGGTGCGCTTCTGGCAGGTGCTCGGGGTCGGGATGATGGCGGCGATCTGCGTCGCCTGCGCGCTGGTGGCGCACTCGCCGCGCGAGAGGCGCGCGGCGCTCCTGCCGGTGCTGGCGGGGCAGCTGACGAGCAGCGCGATGGCGCTCCTCCTGGTCGCCGGCTCGGCTCCGGCCGGCTGGCGCGAGTCCGCCTGGCGCGCGGTGTTCTCCGTCTTCGCCACCGGCTTCCCGCTCTTCGCCCTGTCCGCCTGGCTCTTCCATTCAGCGGCGCCGGGCGTGCACCTCAGCTCCGCGCCCACCCAGTCGGCGCCGGAGCTTCCCGCTCCGCCCAAGCCGGTCCGCCTCACCGCGGGGGGGGGCAAGCAGCCCTGAACGCGCGCTCATCGGTCGTTCCTTTCCGGGCGCCGGGCGCAGCGCTGCGCTACATTTCCCCGCATGATCGGCGTCGTCGTCGCCGCGCACGGAAAGCTCGCGGAGGAGCTCTTGAGAACAGCGGAGGCCGTAGTGGGCCCGCTCGCGGAGGTCCTCACGGTCAACGTGGTGGCGAGCGATCCCGAGGTGCGCCACAAGATCGAGGAGGCGATCCGGGCCGTCGACGGCGGCGAAGGCGTGCTGCTGCTCACTGACCTGCTCGGTGGATCGCCGACGCAGCTGTGCCTCTCGTTCCTGCACGAGCGGAAGGTGGAGGTGGTGACGGGCGTCAACCTGCCCATGCTGCTGAAGCTCGTCTCGCTGCGGTCGGCGGGGAAGCCGATCGCTCAGCTCGCGCGAGAGGTGGCCGAGGCGGGGCAGAAGGCGATCGGCCACGCTTCCGAGCTCCTCCGGGGGAGGATGGGGTGAAGGACGCCCCGGGCGTGGCCCTCATCCGCGTCGACAACCGGCTCGTGCACGGCCAGGTGCTCGAGGCGTGGCTGCCGGCGCTCGACGCGCACGGCGTGCTGGTCGCCGACGACGAAGCGGCCGGGAACGTGCTGGCGCGCTCGGCCATGGCGCTGGCGATCCCGCCCAAGGTGCAGTTCCAGGTGCTCAAGGTGTCCGCCGCGGCCGATCTGCTGCGGCCCGGCGGGAAGGGCGTGCCGGGCGTGCGCACGCTGCTGCTCGTGCGCGACGTGCGCGACGCGACCGCGCTTGCCGAGCGCGGGGTGCCGATCCCGCGGCTGAACCTCGGCAACGTCCACTTCGCCAACGGACGCCGGCAGGTGGCGCCCTCGGTGTACCTGGACGCGGGCGAGATGGACGCGCTCTCCGGCCTCTCCTCCCGCGGCACGGAAGTCGAAGCGCGCGCCGTCCCTTCCGAGCACCCCACTCCGCTCTCCGCCCTCAAGACCCGCTTCGCCGCAGGTCAGCGCTGATCCTCTAAGATGGAACGGTGAACGCGCTGGCGGGAGGGGCGGAGCTCTTCGGGACGGCCGTGATCGCGGCGGTGATCGGCGGGCTGGCAGCCGTCGAGCGCAAGGGGGCGCTGCAGCTGATGCTGAGCCGGCCGATCGTGCTGGCGCCGCTCTTGGGGTGGGCGCTCGGCGATCCGCGCGGCGGGCTGGTGCTGGGCGTGCCGCTGGAGCTGATCTTCCTCGGGGGGGTGAACCTCGGCGGAAGCCTCCCCGACAACGAGACGCTGCTCGCCGCCGCGCTGACCTCGGCGGTGGTCCCGGCCGGCATCGCCGCGGGGACCGGAGTCGACGCGCCGCTGGCCGCGCTCGGGCTCGCGCTGCTCTACCCCCTCGCCGTGGCGGGGCGCCGGCTGGACCGCGCCACGGAGAGACACAACGCGCGGCTCTCGGAAATGGCGCTCGCGCGCGCCGCCGCGGGCGACGACCGGGCAGCGCGATCGAACCTGCGCGGACTCCTCCTCCCGTTCGCGGTCACCGCCTCGATCTGCTTCGCGTGCGCCGCCTTCTCGCCGCTCCTGGGCATCGCACGCAGCGGGTGCCCGCCTCGCCTGGCTTTCGGGCTCACCGGCGCGTGGCACGCCGTCTGGGCGCTCGCCGCGGCGAGCGCGATCCGCGCCATCCGCGATCCGCGCGCGCCGGCGCTCGCGGCGATCGGCTTCGGCGCGACGCTCGCCGCCGCCGCGGTCTTGAGGGCGCTGCCGTGACCGGGGAGGGACAGGCGCCCGGCGCGCGCCGGCGCGTGTCGCCGCTGGCCCTGTTGCGGGTCCTCTGGCGGTCGCTGTTCCTGCAGGCGGCGTGGAACCCGCGCGGGATGCAGAACCTCGGCTTCGCCTTCGCGATGGAGCCCGCGCTCCGTGAGCTGTATCCGGACCGCTCCGCGCGGGCGCGCGCCACCGAGCGTCACCTCGAGTTCTTCAACTGCCACCCGTACCTCGCCGCCGCGATCGTGGGAGGGGCGGTCCGGCTGGAGGAGGAGGTCGCGCGCGGCGCCGCCGAACCGCGCACCGTCTCCGATTTCAAGTCGGCGCTGGCCTCTCCGTTCGCCGCGCTCGGGGATGGCTTCTTCTGGCTGGCCCTGCGCCCCGCCGCGGCGTTGATCGCCGCGGTCAGCGAACCCTACCTGGGCCTCTGGTCCGTGGTGCTCTTCCTCGCCCTCTACGACGGCGTTCACCTCGTTGCGCGCGCGTGGCTCTTCTTCGCCGGCTACCTCCGGGGCGAGGGGATCGTTGCCGCGGTCTCGCACGCCCACCTTCCCCAGACCATCGCGATCCTCAAAGGATCCGCCGCGGTGCTCGCGGGCGTCATCGCGGGCCGATCGGTGGTGGTCGCCGGACTGCCCCACCGGCCCTGGCACGCCGTGCTGATCGCGGTGCTCATCGTCGCGATGGCCGCGCTGCTGCCCCGGATCGGGCTGACCGCCGCACTGTACACGGCCATGGCCCTGGGCCTTGCCTTGGGCGGCGGCTTCCTCTAGCAAGGACGTAAAGTGCCGGACGACCGGGCCGAAAAGGACCTCCTGGTGCGGAACAAGATGGGCCTGCACGCGCGGCCCGCGGCGCTCATCGTGCAGACGGCGAACCGCTATCCCTGCGACGTCGC
>DASWGI010000375.1:0-2330 GCA_036393835.1 Myxococcales bacterium
AAGAAGGCCGGCTTCCAGGAGCTGCGGCCCATCCAGATCGCCTACGAGTCGCCGCGCTTCATGCTGCCCATCCGACTGGGGATGGCGAACGCCGACGGCGCGCAGGACCTGATCGTCTACGTCATGACGCGCAATGGCCGGGTCGAGTCCTCCAACTACCAGACCGTGAAGATGCCCTCCGACGCCGAGGTCCCCGAGTTCGTGCAGAAGGATTTCGGCGAGCTCTACAAGGCCGCTTTCGCCCGGACCTGGAAGCAGCATGGCCAGCGTGCGGTCGTCACCGAGTACGTCTGGAACATGGGCTGGTGCGACCCGTGCGCCGCTCCCCCGCTCGAGACGGCCGAGCTGCGCGAGCTGGGCGTTTTCTGGCTCGACGGCGACGGCGCCCCGGCCCGGTACCGCCGCGCCGGCCTGCCCATCACGCTGACGCGCCTGCACGTCCGCTACGACGCCGAGCATTTCCCGGAGGACTTGATGTTCCAGGAGACCGGCGACCAGCAGAACTTCCAGGGCCGCTACGTCCTGAACCACCCGTTCCGGGGCGAGATGAAGTGCGAGGCGCGCGAGCAGTACCTGACCACGGTGCGCGAGCGGCGCCGGCGCGAGGCGACCACGCTGGCCGCGCTCACCGGCTGGAGCGCGGAGAAGATCCGCGAGCGCATGGGACCGGACGCGCCGGCGCACGTCGAGCCGTGGTGGAAGACGCTCTGGAAGTGAGCCCGCCGCCGTGCTTTGCTCCCGCCCATGCGCGTGCTGGTGGCCGGCGCGACGGGAGCGGTGGGGACGGTGCTCGTCCCGGCGCTGCGCGAGGCCGGCCTGCAGGCGACCCCGCACGTGCGCCCGCAGACCGCGCAGCGCCACCCGTTCGGCAAGGACCCGGAGGCGCTCGTCTGCGACCTGTCCGACGCGGCCGCGCTGGACCGTGGCATGACCGCGTGCGACTCGGTGGTCTGCCTCGTCGGCACCATGCGCGACCGCTTCCGCGCCGGCGACACCTACGAAACGTCGGACTACCTCCCAGTCGTCCAGCTCATCGAATCGGCGAAGCGCGTTCCGGCCCGCCAGCCGCGCCACTTCGTCCTCCTCTCCAGCCTCGGCACTCGTCCCGGCTCCGGCTACCTGGGCTGGAAGTGGCGCGCCGAGGAGGCCGTCCGGCGGAGCGGCCTGCCCTGGACCATCCTGCGTCCCTCGTTCCTCGACTCCCGCGGCACGCGCTCGATGCCCAGCCACGGCGAGGCGCGCCGGCCGCCGCCGCTGGTCGGTCCGGCGCTGCGCTTGCTGGGCGCCATCCCCGGCCTGCGCGGCGTCTCCGACGATCTGCGCCCGATGCCGATCGATGTGCTCTGCCGCGCGATCGTCCGCATCCTGCGCGACCGCGCGCCCACCGGCGTGGTCCTCACCGGCCGGACGCTCTGGCAGCTCGGCGGCTGACGCCCTAACTAAAGGTACGTCAACGGCATCGGCTGCTCCTGCAGCTCGCGCTTCACGAACCGCTCCACCACCCTGCGCACGAAGAGCACGTGTTCCTGCTCCTCGCGGTGCCGCTCCTTGAACTCCCTCCTCGCTTCCCGGTCGCCGAACTCCTCGGCGATACGCACCAGAAGGTCCCATCCGGCGGTGTCCGCGAGCTCCGCGGTGAGCAGCGCGTGGAAGTCGTGCTGCAACCGCGGGTCGCGCTGGACCACGCGCTCGATCCCTTGCGTCTCGGCCAGCACCAGCACCGACTTCTCCGTGGGCATGTGGTCGTCGCCGTGGAGATCGCGGATCTGGCCCTCGAGCCACTCCTCGTGCTCCCGCTCCTCGTCCCGGTAGCGCTGCATCCGGTCGATCATCCGCCCGATCTCGCGGTCCTCGGTGAGCCGCATGCGCAGGAGCATCCGGTCGTAGAGCCTGACGCCCGTGCGTTCGAACGCAAGCCGCTCGTTCAGGAGATCGATCACCCGCCCGACGTTCTTCTCGGCCAGCTTCCGCATCGCCTTCCAATGATGCTCACGGTCCCCTCACATTTCTGGCTCGCGTACGTGCCCTCTGGTAGGGGTGTGTCGGACAACGAGGAACGGGGAACGACCATGCTGCGGATCGCGACGTTCGTCCTGGCCGCCTCGCTCGCCGCGGCCGCGCAGGAGAACAAGCCAGTCGAGCCGCCGTCGCTCGACACCAACGTGGCGCCCGCGCAGAAGGGCGGGCCGCCGCCGAAGGCCGACAAGGCGCCCGCGAAGAAGAACGGTCCCAAGGTCGCCAGGAAGAGCGCCGGCCCTCCGGCGCCCAAACCGGATCCGGCGCTGACCGCCGCCTTCGGGAACGCGGTCGGCACCTGGCGCTGCACCGGC
>DASWGI010000376.1:0-2565 GCA_036393835.1 Myxococcales bacterium
TAGAAGGCCGAGCCGGTCTTGAGCAGCGCGACGATCTCGCCGCCGCCCTTGCGCGTGCGCTCCACGACCGCGGACAGGCGCTCCTTGGACAGGAGCCTCTCCAGGGGGATGCCGCCCACCGAGCACATGCGGGTGACGGGCACCATGTCGTCGCCGTGCCCGCCCAGCACCAGCGCCTGCACGTCCTGGATGGACACGTTCAGCTCTTCGGCCACGAAGAGCCGGAAGCGCGAGGTGTCGAGCACGCCCGCCATTCCCACCACCCGCTCCTTGGGGAAGCCGGTGATCTGCTTCATCGCGTAGACCATGGCGTCGAGCGGATTGGAGATGACGATCACGAATGCGTTCGGGCACTTCTCCTTCAGGTTGCCCGCCACGTCGCGCATGATCTTGATGTTCACGCCGAGCAGGTCCTCGCGGCTCATCCCCGGCTTGCGCGGCACGCCCGCGGTGACGATCACCACGTCGGCGCCCGCCACCTCGTCGTACTTGTTGGTGCCGGTGATGCGCACGTCGAAGCCGTCCATCGCGCGCGCCTGCATCAGGTCGAGCGCCTTGCCCTGCGGGACGCCCTCCACCACGTCGTAGAGCACTACGTCGCCCAGCTCCTTCTGGGCGGCGAGGAGCGCGAGGTTGCCGCCGATCTGTCCGGCGCCGATGAGGGCGATCTTCTTGCGGGCCATGGGTTTTCTCCCGGTGGAAGCGGCGCGCCTATAGCGCACAACGGCGGGACCCGCAAATGTGCCCGGCGAAGGGCCCGGCGCTTGACACCCCGTCGCCGATCCGGGTCTAGCTGATCCGTCCGGAGAGACGCATGACGAGGACCCGGAAGGCAGCCCTCCGCGGCGCGATCGCCGTCGCGCTCTGCCTCTTCGTCGCGTGCGCGACCGCCGCCAGCCGGCCCGCGGCCGCGCCGCCGGAGAGGAACGTCGTGATCGTCGTCTGGGACGGGCTGCGTCCCGACGCCATCGACGCGGCCGACACGCCGAACCTGGCCCGGCTGCGCGAGGCCGGCACCGAGTTCACCGACCACCACTCCACCTACCCGACCTTCACGATGATGAACTCCGCTAGCTTCGCGACCGGCGGCTTCCCCGGCACCACCGGCTACTACGGGAACGTGGTCTGGCAGCCCGGCGCGCAGGGGAAGGACTCCGCCGGCAAATCGGTCGACTTCCGCCAGCCGGTGTTCTCGGAAGACTACGCGATCCTCGACGGCCTCAGCCGGCACCTCCAGGGGAGGCTGCTCCTCGCGCCCACGCTGTTCGAGGCCGCGCAGAAGGCCGGGATCCAGACCTTCGCGCTGGGGAAGAACGGCGCGGCATACCTGCAGGACGCGAAGCGCGGCGGCATGGTGCTCGACGAGAAGACCGTCCTTCCGCTCTGGCTCGCGAAGGACCTCCAGGGCCTGGGCGTGGCGTTACCGGCGACCGCGCCCAACGCGTACGGGTTCGGCGATCTGGTGCTCTCCTCCGCGAACGGCGACCCCACCCTGTTCCAGCCTCCGGAGCGGCTGAAGGACGGCATCTCGTCGGACCCGACCGACGCCTCGGGCAGCCGTTTCAAGGCCGGGCTCGACTACATGGTCGCCGCGTATCTCGAGCACGTGCTGCCCCGCAAGCAGCCCAGGCTCAGCGTGCTCTGGCTGCGCGACCCCGACTCCACCCAGCACAGCTACGGCCTCGGGACGCGCAACTGGCACGACGCGCTGCGCGCCACCGACGCCCTGCTGGGCCGCATCGGCGACAAGCTGAAGCAGCTGGGGCTCGAGGCGAGCACGGACCTCATCGTCGTCTCCGACCACGGCCACAGCAACGTGTCCGGACCTCTCGACCAGTTCCCGCTGCGGGCGATCCGCGACGGCGCGGCCGCGGAGATCGATCCGAAGGGCCACTCCGTCTCGGGCCTGGTCCGGCTGGCAGACCTGCTGCGCCGCGCCGGGTTCGTCGCCTTCGACGGGCTCGGATGCACCTACGTTCCCCTGGCGGCCGGCATCAAGGCGGACGGCGCGCCCGTGTACCCGGTGTCGACCGACCAGGACGGCACGGTCTGCGGCAAGGCGGGGCAGAAATACCAGGTGTCGGCGATGAAGGTGCCGGCGGAGCCGCCTCCCGGCGCGCTGGTCGTCGCGGTCAATGGAGGCAGCGACTACGTCTACGTGCCGGACCACGATCCCGCGCTCGTGCGCCGGGCGATCCGGTTCCTGCAGGGCCGGAGCGAGGTGGGCGCCATCTTCGTGGACGACCGCTACGGCCGGATTCCCGGGACGCTGCCCCTCGGCGCGATCCGCGCGGCGAACGCGACGCGCAATCCGGACATCCTCCTCAGCTACGACTACGACGAGGACGCCGTGGTGAACGGCGTCCGCGGGATCGAGTACGCCGGCATGCTGCAAGGCAACACGTACCGGGGGATGCACGGCAACTTCAGCCCGCGCGACGTGCACAACGTGCTGATCGCCGCGGGTCCGGATTTCCGGCGCGGCTTCAAGGACACGCTTCCGACCGGCAACGTGGACGTCGCTCCGACCGTCGCGCGCATCCTGGGCGTTCCGCTGCAGAACAC
>DASWGI010000377.1:0-2304 GCA_036393835.1 Myxococcales bacterium
CCGACGGGTCGCCACGCTCGATCGCGCTGGTTCCGCTGCTCCGCATCGGCAAGGTCACCGGCGTCCTCGAGCTCGTCAGCCTGCAGCCCTGGACGGAGCGTTCCACCGAGCTGCTCGCTTCCGTGCGCGAGGCGCTCGCCATCGCGCTCGACGTGGCGCGGGGCCGCGCCGAGCTGCGCGGCCTGCTCGCGGAGACGCGGCGGCAGGCCGCGGAGCTCACCAGGGCCGGAGCGTACAAGTCGCAGTTCCTCGCGAACATGTCGCACGAGCTGCGCACGCCGCTCAACGCCATCCTCGGCTTCACCCAGCTCCTCCACGACGGAGAGGTCGGTCCGCTCACGGCCGAGCAGCGCGAGTTCCTCGGCAACGTCCTGACCAGCAGCCGCCACCTGCTGCGCCTGATCAACGACGTGCTCGACCTGGCCAAGGTCGAGTCCGGAAAGCTGGACTTCCGGCCGGAGCCGATCGATCTGCCCGAGCTGATCGGCGAGGTGAACGCGATCCTGCGCACGGCGGCGGCCGACAAGAAGGTCCGCGTGGAGGTGGCGGTCGATCCCTCCATCGGGCGCGTGGCGCTCGATCCCGCCCGCCTGAAGCAGGTGCTCTACAACTACCTGTCCAACGCGCTCAAGTTCACGCCTTCCGGCGGGTCGGTGACGGTCCGCGCCTCGCCCGAGGGCACGGACTTCTTCCGGCTCGAGGTCCACGACACCGGGTCGGGCATCCAGCCGGCGGACCTGGCCCGACTCTTCGTCGAGTTCCAGCAACTCGACGCGGGGGCCGCGAAGAAGCACGCCGGCACTGGCCTGGGGCTGGCGCTCACCAAGCGCATCGTCGAGGCGCAGGGCGGCTCGGTCGGCGTGCGCAGCACGCCGGGAGCCGGAAGCGTCTTTCATGCGGTGCTGCCGCGCCTGGCGAAGGGCGAGGCGCTCCCCGCCGTCGCTCCGAGGCTGGCGTCGCGCAAGGAGGGGGCGCCGGAGATCCTGGTCATCGAAGACAACCCGGCCGACCAGGCGCTCATCGTGGAGGCGCTCAGCGCGGCGGGCTTTTCGGTGGAGACGGCGGCCACCGGCGCGCAGGCCCTCGCCAGGTTCCGCGAGCGGTCGTTCGACGCCCTGACCCTCGACCTGATCCTCCCCGACATGAGCGGGGTCGACCTGCTCGCGCGGATCCGCGCCGAGGCCCGCAACGCCGGCGTCCCGGTGGTCGTGCTGACGGTGGTCGCCGAGCAGGGCGCGGTGGCGGGTTTCACGGTGAGCGACGTGCTCGCCAAGCCGATCGACACCGCCGCTCTCCTCGGATCGCTCCGGCGGGCCGGCGTCGTCCCCGAGCGGCACGGCGCGGTGCTGGTGGTGGACGACGATCCGGGCTGCCTCAAGCTCATGCAGGCGACGCTGGGGCGCTCCGGGTACGACACGATCTGCCGGGAGGACGCGGAAGCGGCGCTGCAGGCCGCGGCGGAGTCGCGCCCGATCGCCGTGGTCCTCGACCTCATCATGCCGCGCGTCGACGGATTCGAGTTCCTCGAACGCTTCCGCAAGATGGAGGCGGGCCGCCGCACCCCGGTGATCGTCTGGACGGTCAAGGATCTCTCGGCCCACGATCACGCGCGGCTGCGTGAGACGGCGCACGCCGTCGTGGCCAAGGGCAGCGATGGCGCTGCCTCGTTGCTCCGGGAGCTGAATGCCTTCCTCCCGCGAGGGCAGGCAGCGAAGTGAGAAGGGAGGCAGGAATGGCTGGAGAGCCCATCCTGATCGTGGACGACAACGAGGCCAATCTGAAATTGCTGCGCTGGCTCCTGGAGAAGAAGGGCTACGAGGTGCACACGGCCTGCGATGCGCTGACGGCGAGGGCCGCCATCCGCGCCCTCCGTCCCCGGCTGGTGCTGATGGACATCCAGCTCCCGGACGTGGACGGCCTGCAGCTGACCCGCGAGTTCAAGGCGGATCCCGGCCTGCGCGACATACCCGTGGTGGCGGTCACCTCCTACGCGATGAAAGGGGATCAGCAGAAGAGCATCGACGCCGGGTGCGACGGCTACATCACCAAGCCCATCGACACGCGCCAGTTCCCGCTCGACATCGAGAAATACCTGCGAGGCGCCAAGGGCGAACGCGGCTGATTCAGGTCCGCCGCGCCTTTTCCGGCTGGACGAAGCGGGTCACTTGCCCTGCACCTTGCGGCGCCACAGCTCCCACGGCCGTCCCACGGTGGCTTCCATGGTGGCCTGCGCCTTCTTCGCCTCCTCCGGGTCGAGGTAGGTCACCTTGGAGGAGAGCTGCATGGCCTGGGCCTGCAGGCGCG
>DASWGI010000378.1:0-4762 GCA_036393835.1 Myxococcales bacterium
CCGCGGGAGATCGACGGGCTCCCGGCTCTCGAGCGCGAGCTGGACTGGCCGATGCTGCAGCGCTGGGTGGAACAGGTCCGGCCGCGCTCCGTGGCGCTCACGCTCCCGAAGTTCAAGCTCTCCTCCCAGTTCGCGCTCGCAGAGCGGCTCGCCGGGATGGGGATGAGGAAGGCATTCGGGGCGCGTGGTCGATCCCAGCTGACGCACGATCAATTTGAGGCGGGATTTCTGACGCACCGCGTCCCACCCCGGGACGGGACGCACCGCGTTAGAGTGCCTTGCTCGGTCCGCGCTTGCGGTTCTCGCACGGCGGCCCGAGCGTGCGAGCTGCACTCCTCGCACCACTCGCCGCGGTTGGCGTCACCGCTTGTGCGATCACCGGCGCGGGGGGAGAGGTCCGGTCCGCGGCTCCGTACAGCTGGTACATGTCCGCTCCGGGGGTATCTTCCCCCGGGGTCCAGGCGTTCTCGCATCTCGTTCCGAGCGTAAAGCCCCGGGGGCGGGCGTGCTAGAACGCGCGCATGGCCTGGTACCACAAAGTGCCCGCGCCCAAGCTGCCGGCGCAGGACAAGCGCGCCCGCCTCGAAGGCCTGTGGATCAAGTGCGACCAGTGCGGCGAGATCATCTACAAGCAGGAGGTCGAGCGGAACCTCGAGGTGTGCCCGAAGTGCGGCGAGCACTTCGAGCTGCCGGTGCGGCGCCGCCTCGACCTGGTGCTCGACCCGGGCAGCTTCGTCGAGCACGATCGCGGGCTCGAGTCGACCGACCCGCTGCAGTTCACCGATTCGAAGAAGTACCGGGAGCGCATCCGCGCCGCGGCCAGGGGGGCGGGGGAGACCGAGGCGTTCGTCAGCGGCATCGGCCGGCTCGCCGGCCGCGAGGTGTCGATCGGCGCCTTCCACTTCGGGTTCATGGGCGGCTCGATGGGCTCGGTGGTGGGCGAGAAGGTGACCCGCATCTTCGAGCGGGCGACCGACCGGCGCATCCCAGCCATCATCTTCTCCGCCTCGGGCGGCGCGCGCATGCAGGAGGCGATCTTCTCGCTCATGCAGATGGCCAAGTGCAGCGCGGCGCTCGCGCGCTTCCGCCACGTGCGGCAGCCGTACATCAGCGTGCTGCTCGATCCGACCACCGGCGGCGTGGCCGCCTCGTTCGCCTTCCAGGGCGACGTGATCCTCGCCGAGCCGCGGGCGCTGATCGGATTCGCCGGGCCGCGCGTGATCGAGCAGACGCTGCGGCAGAAGCTGCCGGAGGGGTTCCAGCGCAGCGAGTTCCTGCTCAAGCACGGGATGATCGACGCCATCGTTCCGCGCAAGGAGCTGCGCGACCGGCTGGCGCAGCTCCTCGGCCTGCTCAGCTGATGGCGTACGCGTTCGAGGATCTCAAAGAGCTGCTCTTCCAGCGCAGCAACTTCGGCATGAAGCTGGGCCTTGCGCGCATGCGCGAGGCGCTGGGCCTGCTCGGCAATCCGCACCTCGCCTTCCCGGTGCTGCACGTTGCCGGGAGCAACGGAAAGGGCTCGACCTGCGCCTTCGCGGAGGCGGCGCTGCGTGCGGCCGGCCTGCGGACCGGCCTGTACACCTCGCCGCACCTGTTCCATTTCTGCGAGCGCATCCGGGTGGCGGGCGAGCCCGTCTCCGAGGAGCGCGCCGCCGCGCTGCTCGAGGAGATCGTCCGGCGCGTGCCGTGGGCGCTGCGCGACGACGGGCTCACCTTCTTCGAGCTGGCCACGCTGATGGGTTTCCTCGGCTTCGCGCAGGACCGCGTGCAGGTGGCGGTCGTCGAGGTCGGCCTGGGAGGGCGGCTCGACGCGACCAACGTGGTCGAGCCGCTGGCGTGCGCGCTGGCCCCCATCGCCCTGGAGCACACGAAGTGGCTGGGACCCACGCTCGCGCACGTCGCGGCCGAGAAGGCGGGCATCCTCAAGATAGGCGCTCCGGCGGTGAGCGCCGGCCAGCCTCGCGCGGTGGCCGGCGTCCTGCAGGCGCGCGCGCGGGAGCTGGGCATTCCGCTCTGGCGGCCCGGCCGCGACTACGTCTACGAGAGCAGCGACGTCAGGCCCTTCTGCTATGCCGGTCCCGACGGAGCTCGCGTCTCGCTGGACGCGCTGGCGCTTCCGGGCCATCACCAGCGAGGGAACGCGGCGCTGGCGTGTGCGCTGCTCCAGGCCGCGGCAGGGCGAGGCCTGCCGGTCGGGCTGGAGCACGTGCGCGAGGGGCTGCGCACCGCTCGGTGGCCGGCCCGGCTGGAGGTGGTGGCGGAACGGCCCCTGGTGCTGCTGGACGGCGCGCACAATGCGCACGCTGCGCGGGCGGTGGCGCACGCGCTGCCGGCCCTCGCCGGGGGGCGGCCGGTGCAGCTCGTCTTCGCCGCGATGAGCGACAAGGACCACGCCGCCATGCTGCGCGAGCTGTTGCCGCTCGCCGCGGGGGTGCACCTGTGCGCCGTCGAGTCTCCGCGCGCGGCGGCGCCGGAGCAGCTCGCCGCGCTCGCACGGGGATTGGGCAGGGAGTCCTGTGCCGTGTACCTGGCCGTTCGCGAGGCCCTGCAGGCCGCGCGGGAGGCGGCGGGGCCGGACGGGTGCGTCCTCTGCTGCGGGTCGCTGTACCTCGCTGCCGAAGTGCAGGCCGCCCTGCGGGGCCGCCCGGCCGCCCGCATGCCGAGCGAGCAACTGTGAACGTTTTTGCCGTACCTGCAGCAAAGCCCTAGATTGGATCGAGGGCGGTAGGGCCCTCGCGGGAGGAATTGCCGGCTCCGGCGCCGGGTCCCAACATGCGACGCCTTCACGCCCCACATCCCCCGCCGCTCGACGAGATCCCGTTCAAGTCCTTGTATCGCAAGGAGATCTACGACGCGCGGACGCGCGACGGGTGGGTGCTGCAGATCACCCGCTACCGGCCTCTGCCGCAGGACTGGGAGCAGACCATCCTGGGCGAGCCGCTGCTCTTGGTCCCCGGGTGGTCCCAGAACCGGCACGCCTTCACCTGCGCCACCTTCGTCAAGCGGCTGCTGCTGTTCGGCGCGGACTGCCACATCGTCGAGCTGCGCGGCCACGGGCGCAGCTCGCGCGAGCTCCAGGTTGAGCTGTGCGGGAAGGAGCGCCGGCCGCTCCCCCGAGACCTCGACTGGGACTGGGACCTCGACAGCTACCTGCTGGAGGACATCCCCGCCGCGGTCCAGGCGGTCAAGGAGCGCACGCGGCGCGACAAGGTCGTCTACCTGGGCAACAGCATGGGCGGAATGCTCGGCTACGGCTACGCGGGCAGCCACCGCGACCTGGCCGGGCTGGTCACCATCGGCGCGCCCAGCGACATCGGGCGCGGCTTCCTGCTCATGCGCGCCGCCGCGCTGTTCGGGCCGGCCATGCTGGGCCCGCTCATCGACGCCCTGTGCGTCGCCGCGACCGGCCTCGATTCGGCCCGCCACGGCGCCGCGCACGCGCTGCGGCGCCTCGGGGCGGGCTTCCTGCAGCGCGTCGCGGACGCGATCGCGCCGGCAGGAGCGACCCGCCGGGGGGTGCGCTTCAGCCACGTGCCCGTGGACGCCATCCTCCGCCAGCTGGCGCGCGTCTCGACCCCCGGCAACCTGCGCCGCTACGAGCTGGTCGCGCGGCACTTCGGCTCGCTGCTCAATCCCGCCCGGGTCACGGCCGAGGAGTTCCGCTGGCTGCTCAGCGAGGGCGGCGAGAAGGAGCCCCGCCGGGTGGTGGAACAGTTCGCGCGCTGGATCCGGCGGGACGAGATGAAGTGCTACCGCACCGGGTACGACTACAAGGCGCACTTCAAGGAGATCGACTGCCCGATGGCCGTGCTCTTTGGCGACCTGGACAAGATCGCCTCGGCCAAGAGCACCAGCAGCATCTACCGCAAGGCGCGCAGCGAGTACTTCCTGTGGCGCCCGGTGAAGGACAACTCCCACCTCGAGCTCACAGTAGGCTACGACCTGCGGCAGATCTGCGAGGACGTGAAGAACCTGGTGGACTACGCGGCGCGCCGCGAGCGCTCCCGCCGGGCGGCGGGCCAGGCGAGCTGACCGCCGGCGACTTGCTTGGGGACGGGGGGAGGCGCGTGCTAGCGTCCCGCCGGTGCGCACCACGTCCGTCATCGCGCTGCTGGCCACCGCCGCGGCCGGCGCGGGAGGCGGCAGGCTCCTGTCGGTGCGCCCGGTCGGGGGGCCCGACGCGACGCTCGTGCAGCTCGACGCCGACCAGCCGCTGAGCTTCACCACCCTCAAGCTCGCCGGTCCGCCCCGGGTGGTGGTCGACCTGGCCGAGACCGCCGTCGCGGGCGTGGCTGCCGAGCAGGAAGTCGGCGACGGAGCGGTGCGCCGGATCGCGGTGGCCGCGGCGGGAGCGCACACCGCGCGGGTGGTCATCGAGCTGGCGGGGGATGTGGACTTCGACGTGCGGGCATCGGGGAACCGGATCGAGGTGCGGGTGCCGCGCGCGGCCGCGCTGGCGCGGAGCGACAGCGGGGGCGCAAGCGTGGTGGACAGCGCGGAGGCCACGACGACTGCGAGTGCGACACCGACTACGACAGCGACTACGACTACGACAGCGACTACGACAGCGACAGCGACAGCGACAGCGACTACGACAGCGACTACGACTGCGACCGCTACGCCGAGTCCGACAGCGACCGCGACCGCGAATACGACACCCAGCGCGGCGACCTCTACCTCGGACCCGGCGCCTGCCGAGATCCCCGAGGTTCGCGAGCGCGCGGGGCTGCCCACCGTGTCACTGGTCGGATCCGGGCGACCG
>DASWGI010000379.1:0-9033 GCA_036393835.1 Myxococcales bacterium
TAGAAGCCGTCCTCGGTGCTGGGGCCGATGGTGACCTGGGTCCCCGGGAAGAGGCGCTGCACCACGCTGGCCATGATGTGCGCGGCGTCGTGGCGGATGAGGTCCAGCCCTTCCCGGCTCTTGCTGGTGAAGACGGTGAGCTTGCCGCTGCGGGTGAGCGGGCGGGACAGGTCCAGCTCCTCGTCGTCCAGCTTGGCGAAGAGCGCCGCGCGGGCGAGGCCCGAGCCGATCTGCTGCTTGACGAAATCGGCGACGGTGGTGCCGGCCGGCACCTGCTTCTGCGATCCGTCGGGGAGCGTGATGCTGAGATCCGGCATGGTCTGCGGGAGGTAGGCGAGCGGCAGGGCAGTGTCAAGCGAGGTCCGACCGCGGGCAGCCGGGCGCCGGCCTCCCTTGTGGCGGCGGTGCGCGCGGTGTAGGTACGCGTCCTCCTGCCAGGAGGAGATCGCATGCGCATCATCTCCGTTCGCCGGGCGAGCGCCGGCCTTCTCCTGGTGCTCGCATCCGCGTCAGCCGCCTCCGCCGCGACGCCGGCCAGGCATGCACCCCGGCAGTACACCATCGACCAGTTCATGGCCGTCATCCGGGTCGCGGGCGCCTCGTTCTCGCCGAACGAGAAGCGCATCCTGTTCTCCTCCAACCAGAGCGGCATCTTCAACGCGTACTCCGTGCCGGTGGCCGGCGGGAGCGCCGCGCAGCTGACCCGGTCGACGACCGATACCACGTATGCCGTGAGCTATTTCCCCGCCGACGAGAGGATCCTCTACACGCGCGACAGCGGCGGCGACGAGAACAACCACCTGTACGTGCGGGCCAGGGACGGCAAGGAGCAGGACCTGACGCCGGCCGCGGAGAGCAAAAAGCTCAAGGCGGCCTTCGTCCGCTGGAGCGGCGACGACCGGTCCTTCTTCGTGCGCACGAACGAGCGGGATCCGCGCCTCTTCGACCTATACCGCTATGACGCCGCGAGCTATGGGCGGACGCTCTTGTTCCAGAACGACAAAGGCTTCGAGATCGGCGACGTCTCGCGCGACGGGCGCTGGGTCGCGCTCGACAAGCCGAACACCAACCTGGACGCCGACCTCTTCCTGTACTCGGTGGAAGCGAAGGAGCTGAAGCACCTGACTCCGCACCAGGGCCAGGTCTTATTCTCGACGGCGGCTTTCGATCCCGCAGCGACGGCCCTCTACTTCCTCACCGACGAAGGACGGGAGTTCAAGTCCGTGCGCCGGTACCTCTTCGCCACCGGCAAGTTCGAGGACGTGGAGAAAGCGGCCTGGGACGTGCTGTACACGGGCTTCTCGTGGAACGGGAAGTACCGCTACACGGCGACCAACGAGGACGCTCGCACGGTGATCAAGGTGGTCGACGCGAAGACGGGCGCCGCGGTGCAGCTCCCCAGGCTGCCCGAGGGCGACGTCACTTCCGTCGCCTTCTCCCGGAGCGAAAATCTAATGGCGTTCTACCTGACCGGCGATCGCGCGCCGGCGAACCTGCACGTCCTCGATCTGCGCACCGGGAAGGTGACTCGCCTCACCGACACGCTCAGCAAGGACATCGATCCGCAGGACCTGGTGGACGCGCAGGTCGTGCGGTTCAAGTCGTTCGATGCGATGGAAGTCCCCAACCTGCTGCTCAAGCCCCACCAGTCGTCGCCCGACGCGAAAGCGCCGGCGCTGGTGTGGGTGCACGGCGGGCCGGGCGGGCAGACTCGCAAGGGCTATAGCGCGCTGATGCAGTACCTCGCCAACCACGGATACGTGATCCTCGGAATCAACAACCGCGGGTCGTCCGGGTATGGAAAGACGTTCTACGCCGCGGACGATCGCAAGCATGGCCGCGAGCCGCTCTGGGATTGCGTCGAGGGCAAGAAGTACCTGGCCTCGCTGCCCTATGTCGATCCCGCGCGCATCGGCATCATCGGCGGCAGCTACGGCGGTTACATGGTGCTCGCCGCGCTCGCCTTCCAGCCGCAGGAGTTCCAGGCCGGCGTGGACATCTTCGGCGTCGCCAACTGGGTGCGGACGCTGGAGAGCATTCCGCCCTACTGGGAGTCGTACCGCCAGGCGCTCTACCAGGAGATCGGCGACCCCAAGAAGGACCTCGAGCAACTGAAGGCCATCTCGCCGCTCTTCCACGCCGACCGCATCCGCAAGCCCCTGCTCGTGCTGCAGGGCGCGAACGATCCGCGGGTCATCAAGCCGGAATCGGACGACATCGTCGCCGAAGTGCGGAAGAACGGCGTCCCGGTGGAGTACGTGGTGTTCCCCGACGAGGGGCACGGCTTCACCAAGAAGGCGAACGAGATCCGCGCCTGGTCCACGGTGCTCCGGTTCCTCGACGAGCATCTGAAGAAGGAAAAGGGCGTGAACTGACCGCGGCGCTCAGCGCCAGGTGCCGTCGAGCGCAGGCTCCAGCGGGTGCTCGCGCGGGTCGAGGCGAAGGTCCCGAAGCAGATCGAGGCGCTCGGACTGCGCCTCCAGATGGATGCCCAGCTCGGCCTCGACGTCGTCGGACGCCCCGATCAGCACCAGCTCGAGGCCGGCCACGTCGAGGAGGTCCGGATCGAGCGGAGCGAACTTCCGGCCGCGGAACTTCGCGCGCATCCAGTCGGGCAGCGGCTCGACGTGCGGCGGGCGGCGGCCGAGCTTCGGCGGCGCTTCCGGATTGAAGGCGGCTACGATGTAGCTCGCCTCCGGCAGGATACGCAGGGCACGCTGCACCTCTCCGGGGCGGCGCGGCAGCTCCAGGCGATAGGCGAGATGCGCGTGATCGCCGTGGCGCGCCAGCGCGTAGACGCCCTCGCCCGCCGCCCGCGCAGGAGGCTGCACGCGCGGGCCTCGCGTCTTCGTCTCGTACTCGATTCGCCCCAGGTCCTCGAAAAGTTCCCCGGGCGTCTCGCAGACTCGCTCGATCTCCGCCCAGAACCGCTGCCGCCGCGTCTCGGGCATCCGCTTGCGTCCGACGAGCAGCCGCCGGTACGCCTGCTTGCCGCGCGGAGACAGCACGACGTGGAGCCGCTGAACGTCGCGAGGTCCCGCGACTCGCTCGTCCACCTCGAAGGGCGGCTCAGGGCGCGGGCGCACGCGGGGCGTGTAGAGGAAGTACAGATCGCCCTGCTCTAGCAGCGCCACCTCGGCCATTCCAGCAAGTCTATCCTCGAGCGGTCCAGCTCGCCCCAGGGCGGGACGCAGTACGTTAGAGGCGCCGCGCACAGGAACATTGGTGCGCCCTCGGTACGTTGTGCCGGCTCTATCGTACGGACTGTCATTTCGGGCTTCCTTCCTGAACGCGTTGAAGGTTCAACACCGTCGGGTTCAAGTTCCTCGGCACGCTCTGCGGCGTCCTCGGGCCGACCTTCGGCGACACTGTCCGCCAGGTGATGGCCAGTTCCTGAGCGTCGCCTCAACGGCGCGGCTGCACCGGGCAGGTCCCGTTCGCCGAGCGGGTCAGGTCGTTCGCGATCGCGCCGAGCAGCGTGCGCCCCAGCGCGGAATCGCTTTCCCCCGCGAGGAGGCCGGCGACGCGGCCGAGGCTTCCCGGCGTCACGACCACAAGGCGCGTCACGACCTCGACCTCGTACGCGCGGGGATCGTCGGCTTCTCCCAGCGAGAGGGCGATGCGCTCCAGCGAGACGTGCTCCGGATCGGGCAGCGCGCGCCCATCCAGCTCGAAGGCGCCGCGCTCCTCCGACCAGATCAGCGGAAGCTCGCGCGTCGTGGCGGCGACGACGCGCCCGAACCAGAGCTGGCGGCGGCGCACGACTGAGGCTTCCATCGTGAGCCGGCCGGAGAGCCCGAGCTTCACGATGCGCAACAGCTCCCGGTCGAGCAGCCCGTGCATGGTCGCGTCGACGAGCATTCGGGTCCCGGCCAGCACCGCCTTGCAGGCCACCTCCTGCGCCTTCGCCGCTCCGGCGAGCAGCAGGAGCACCACCGCCAGCCTTCGCCGATCGAGGAGCAGCGTCCAGAGCCGGCTCACAGCGGCACCGAGAAGAGGATGCGGAAATCGGGAGCGAGCTTCGCCCGGCCGTCGAGGCGCCACGCCGCCTCGGCGCAGGTGCTCTTGTTCGCGAAGCAGAGCAGCGCTCCCGCCGAGGGCTTCGGATCCAGCCAGCCGGTGCCGGCTCGATGGACGGAGCCCAGGTCGAGGAATGCCCCGAAATGGCGCCCCTCGAGCTGCAGCGTCCCGAGCAGCGAGGCGTTCCCGCGGAACTCCTTGAAGTCGTATCCGCGCAGCGCCGTCCAGCCGCCGAGCCCCTCCTGTTTCTGCAGCGGCAGGTCGCGCCCGCCTGCGCCGCGCAGGCGCAGCGTGAGCGTGTTGTAACGCCCGGTCTCGACCGTCAGGAAGGTATCGCTCACGACGCGGGTGAACTCGAAGATGCCCCCCAGGGAGCGGTCGGCCACCTCGAGGGTATCGACGGTCCGCAGCCCGACGGTCCACGGCTCGGACTCGACCACCGACGTCTCCGAGTTGCGCCACATCGAGCCGACCCGATGGAGCGGCACCTTCTCGCTGCGGTACTCGAGCCGGAACACTGCCGATCCCATCTCGCCTTCGTCGACCGGCGCCGAGCCGTAGCGCACCTCGCCGCTGTTGAAGACGCTCCAAACGCCGCGAGGGACATCGAGCGGAGCGTACCTGTCGCGCCGGTACTCGGCCCCGAGCGTGAGCACCTCGAAGAGATGGATGGTGGCGAAGGCGGCGAATCCGCTCCGCCGGTAGTACTCGCGGTCGGCGCGGTTCAAGAGCGCCGAGTAAAAGTACGAGTCGATCCGCGAGATGCGCCACCGGTCGGCCGTGTCGGTCAGCGTGTGGATCTGCCCGCCCAGCTCGGCGATCCCGAGCGCGGGGATGCGGACGCGCGAGCCGAGCAGCCAGTCGACGCGCTCCTGCGCATTGAGCCGCTCGAGAAACGTGCCGCCCGTCGCGTCTTGGCTCGGACGGCGCGTGTTGATGTTCGCCGCGCCGTCGAGCATCAAGTGCGCGCGGTCGCCGGGATCGTAGATGGTGAGGGTCGCCGCCAGGCCCGGGGCGAAACCGGTCACCGGGGTGTGGCGCAAGAGCTCCACCCATTGCACGGTGACACGGACCTTCTCGCTGCGCAGGTAGACGACGAGCGTATCGCCCTCGAAGCCGTACCAGGCGCCCCGGCGCACGAGCTTGGCGAGATGCCACCGCGTCCGGACACGGTTCGCGACGTCATCGTCGAAGTCGTCGAAGAGATACTCGCGGACGTCCGAGCTCCGGTGCCGCGGCTCGTTGGCATCATCCCCCTCGGCGTCGTCGCCGGGCGGTGGCGGGCGCGAGTCGAGCGGCAGCTCGGAGCGGAACTCCACCCCGCCGTCGGGGCGCGCATCGAGCCGGAGGACGGGAGCGGGAAGAGACCGGCGGCGGCCACGGTCGGGCCGCAAGAACGGCCATCGGCGCTGGACCCGCTCGAGGCCATTGTACAGCTCGCCGGTGGAGAAGACGTCGCCGCGCCGGATGCCCAGCTCCGCCTCGACCTCGCGGGCGATGTGCGCATCGACCCCGCGCACTTCGACACCGCCGACGCGTCCCTCGTCCACGTCGACCAGGAGCTCTCCGGCCGGCGTCAGCTCGCCGTGGAGGCGTGCCAGCGGATAGCCCCGCGTCCGCAGGTAGCGCATCACACGCCCGAGCGCCGTCCGCAGTCCCTGCCAGAGCACGCCGCCGCGCACCTCTCCGTCCTCGACGCGAGCGAGCCACTCACGGGGAGGCAGCGGGGCCGGACACTCGCGGGTCCGGGCATCGCGCACTTCCCGCCTTTGCCTCTCGATTTCGCGCCCCGCGGGCACCTCGAGCAGCCGGTCGAGCACGTCTTCCGTCCGGAACTCGGAGAGGCCGCGCACCTGCACGGACCGGATCTGCGGGTTCTCGGTCAGCGCGATGTCCAGCTCCGCCATCTCCTTGCCGGGCACCGTGCGGACCCGGGGCTCGACCGCAGAGAACAGCCCCGTCTGCGCCAGCCGGGCGACCAGGGCGATCGCTTCCTCCGTCGACAGTGGAAGCGAAGGCGGCCCGCCGACGACGTCCCAGAGGGCGTCGGCCGAGAACGAGCGCGCTCCCGAGAGGCGCACCGAGCCGAGCTTGCGATCCTTCGCCGGCGGCCCGAGCGATCCGGAGAGGAGCGCGCCGGCGAGCACCTCGTCGCGCGAGGCGAGCCGCAGGCACTCTGCGCGATCGTCCGGCGTCTGCACGGCAACCGTCCGCGGGTGCCGGCCGGCGGCGGCCGGGCTGGCGAGCATCAGCGCGGAGAACAGCGGTCCGAGGCTCATGCGCAGCGCGGACGTCATCGGGACCTCCTCCGCTGCGCTCGTAGAGCACGTGCCGGGCCAGCCATCCCGCGCGCGCAAGCTCGCGAAATCGCGATCGCCCGCGCAGCCGGGCCGATGTGGCCGCGACATCGCGGATGTCACCCGGACATCATTCGGAAGCGTCGAGGCCAAGCGCCTTGATTCGGCGGTACAGGTTGCCCCGGTCGACCTTCAGCAGGCGCGCTGCGGCCGCGACGTTGCCGCCGCACCGCGCGAGCGCCTCCCGCAGGATGCCGCGCTCGGCCTCTTCGCACAGCTCGCGGTACGAGAGCGTTCCGAGGCCATCGACCCCGCCCTGAGATGCTCCCGGCAACGGTCCCAGGAGCCTGGCCGCGTCTTCATCGACGACAAGCGGTCCCGGATCGCGCAAGAGGTGGAGGCGCTCGATGAAGTTGCGCAGCTCGCGCACGTTCCCCGGCCAGGCGTGTCCGCGCATCGCCCTCTCCCCCTGCGCGGTCAGCCGCAGCTCGCCCTGCGCGCCGCGGAGCTCGGCGGCGAACGCGCGCGCAAGCGGGACTACGTCCTCGGGCCGCTGGCGCAGGGGTGGGACCTGGATGGGAAAGACCGCCAGCCGGTAGTACAGGTCCTCGCGGAAGCGCGCGTCCGAGACGTCCTTGCGCAGGTCGCGATGGGTGGCGGCGACGACGCGGACGTCGATGCGCACTGGCGCAGTCCCGCCGAGCCGCTCGACCTCGCGCTGCTCGAGCACGCGGAGAAGCTTCGCTTGCAGCTCGAGCGGCAGTTCGCCGATCTCGTCGAGCAGCAGCGTCCCACCTTCAGCCTGCTCGAAGCGGCCGAGGCGGCGCGCGGTCGCGCCGGTGAAGGCGCCCTTCTCCGCCCCGAACAGCTCGCTCTCGAGGAGCTGGGCGGGGATCGCGGCGCAATTCACGGCGACGAAGCGGCCTTTGCGCCCCGACCCGAGATGGAGGGCGCGCGCGACGCGCTCCTTGCCGGTGCCGGTCTCGCCTTGGACCAGCGCCACCGAGTCGCTGGGGCCGGCGCGAGCGACCAGCTTGCGCAGCTCGGCCATGGCGGCGCTCTCGCCGATCAGGTTTCCCGGCTGGGCCAGCTCTTCGCGCAGGCGCTCGCGCTCTTCTTCCAGGTCGCGCAAGGCGAGGGCGTTCTGCAGCGCCGTGAGGAGCCGCTCGGCCGTGGGCGGCTTCTCGACGAAATCGGTCGCGCCGAGCTTGAGCGCCTGCGCCGCCTCGCCGGGCGTGGCGCCGCCGGAGAGCACCACCACGGGCGCCGGCAGCGGCCGGGGAAGGCGCGCGAGGAGCGAGAGGCCGCTCTCGCCCGGAAGCCCCAGGTCGAGGATCACCGCGGCGGGCGGATCGCGCGACAGGGCCTCGTGCGCTTCCGCCGCCGTGGTCGCGGTCTCGGTGCGATAGCCCTCGTCGCGCAGCAGGCCAGAGACCCCGCGCAGCACGGCCGGATCGTCGTCGACGAGGAGGATACGCCGGCTCACGGCGCCGTTCCGGAGAGCGGCAGCTCGACGACCGCCTGCGCGCCGCGGCCTTCGCGCGGCTCGAGCACCAGCGTGCCGCCGTGCTCGTGGACGATCTTCTGCGCGATGGGAAGGCCGAGGCCCGAGCCTTGCGGCTTCGTCGTCCCGAGCGAGCGCAGGAGCTGGGCGCCGTCGAGGCGCGCGCGGATGCCGGCGCCGCGGTCGCGCACCAGGACGCGCGCCTTGCCGGCGTGCTCTCGCGCCTCGATCTCGACGGGGCCGTCGCCCGGTCGCGACGCCTCGAGGGCGTTCTTGATCAAGTTGCCGAAGGCGCGCCGGAGCTGGTCGGCATCGCCGTCGAGGCGGAGGGGATCGGTCACGCACTCGACCGGCACCGGCGAGCCGCCGGAGTAGAGCGTGCTCGTCTCGCGCAAGAGCTCCGCCAGATCGAGGGAGATCTTCTGGGGCGCGGGCAGCCGGGCGAACTGCGTGAAGCTCTCGGTCATGCGCAAGAGCACGTCGATCTGCTCGCCGAGGAGCTGGGAGGACTCGGCGGCCGCGGGCGAGCCCAGGCGGGCGACGCGGGCCACCGCCATGCGCATCGCGGTGAGCGGGTTCTTGAGCTCGTGCGCGAGGCCGCGAGCCACCGTCTGCCACGCCGCTAGCTCCTCGGTGAGCTGCAGCCGCTTGCGCTGCGCCTCGAGCTCGGCGGTCATCCGGTTGAACTGGCGCACGAGGAGCCGCAGCTCGTCCGTCGGCTCCTCCTCGCCGCCTTCCTCCGGAATGCGGACCGACAGATCTCCCGCCGCGACCTGCAGCATGCCTCGGGCGAGCCGCTCCACCGGCCTCGAGAGGGCGCGCCCGAGGGCCACGGCAGCGGCGACGAGGAACGCCGCGGACGCGCCCACGGCGGCGAGGAGCGCCCAGGGGGCGAGCCGCGCGAGGGAGCGGCGCGCCAGCTCCGCCTGCAGGAGATCGACGCGCGCCTGCGACAGCTCGCGCGAGAGCGCGGGATCGCGCGCGGCCTTCTGCGCGCGCTCGAGCAGCGGATCGAGCCGGCCGAGCGAGAGGGAGAGCATCCTCGAGAGCCCGAAGCCGACGACCAGACCGCCGCCCGCGAGCGGCAAGAGGCCCGCGGCGAGCATCACCGCGAGGAGCCTTCTGCGGAACCGGCGCCCGGTGCGGCGATCGTCCATCGTGCGCGAGCGTACACGAAAAAGCGCCCGCTCCCGAAGGGCAAAGGACAGATAA
>DASWGI010000380.1:0-8891 GCA_036393835.1 Myxococcales bacterium
TTCAGGCGATCCCGAACAGCCGCCGGGCGTTGCCGGAGAGGACGAGCGCCTCGTCCGAGGCGGGCAGCCCGAGCCCGCGGACGACCCGGAGCTCGCGGTCCCATTCGTAAGGCAGGTTGGGGAAATCGGTGCCGTACAGGATCCGATCCGGCCTGCGCCGCAGGATCATTAGATCGGGCGGATCGGGGAAGTACCCCGTGATCGCCATCGTGGTGTCCAGGTAGAGATTGGGGAACTCGTCGAGCAGCGCCTCGAACTCGGCCGGCTCATCCATGCCCAGGTGGGGCACGATGCAGATCGCCTCGGGGTGCCGCGCCAGCGCGCGCCGCAGCCGCGCCGCTCCGGAGAGCGCGCGCACGTCCGTGCCGTAGCCGTCCGAGGCGGGCTCCCGGCCGCAGTGGATCACCACCGGCTTGCGGTGGCGCGCCGAAGCGCGCCAGACCGGGTCGAGACGCGGATCGTCCGGCGCGACGCGCATCACGTGGCTGTGGATCTTGACCCCGTGGAAGCCCTGTTCGCCCAGGGCGCCGTCGAGGAGCTGCTCGATGCCGTCCTCTCCAGGAAACGCCGTGCAGCAGGGCACCACCTCCGGGTAGGCGGCCGCGAGCTGCAAGGTGAAGTCGTTCAGCGCCGCCGCCATCCCCGGCTTGTGCGCGTAGGGCAGCACCACGCAGCGGTCGATCCCTCCGTCGCGCAAGGTGCGCACCGCCTCGTCTACCGAGGTGCGGTAGCGGATGTCCCAGGCATGCTCGCTGAACCATCTCCGGATCGCCTCCGCCAGCCGATCCGGAAACAGGTGCACGTGCGCATCGACGATCATTCCGAACGTCTATCCGAACCTCGCCACAGCGCAAGCCCCAAGGATCAACGCGGAGGCGCGGAGACGCGGAGCTTGCTTCGGGACTTCCCAACCTCCGCGCCTCAGCGTCTCCGCGTTCGTCTTGTAGGCTCTATCCGGCGGCGCGGCTGCCGAAGCCGAACATGGCGCCGATGCGGGAGAGGAGGTTGGTCTCCTCCTCCGCCTGTGAAGCGCCCGCCTCGGCGCGGGCGGCATCCAGGTCCCGGCGCCGGCGCGCGATCACGCCTGCCAGCTCCTCGGCGACGTGGACGTTCTGCGCGAACACGCGCGAGAACGCCTCTCGGTCGACCGCCAGGAGCGCTGCCTCGGAGAGTGCCACCACCGTCGCCGTGCGCGGCTCTCCGGTGAGAAGCGACATCTCGCCGAAGAACGCGCCGCGCCCCAGGCGCGCCACCTCCCTCTCGCCGTTCTCCACCCGGACGCGCACCGCCAGCTCTCCACGCGCGACCAGGTACAGCGTGTCCCCAGGCTCGCCCTGCCGCACGACCGCCTCGCGTGGGCCGTACTCGAGGAAGCGCGCGCGCTCCGCCAGCACCTTGCGGTCGGCGGCGCGCAGCGTGGCGAGGAAGTCGATGCGCGAGAGCAGGTCGTCCGCGTCCTCGAAGTGCTCGCGGCGCCTGCGCTCGTCGGCCTCGGCGGCGCGCTCGCGGAAGGAGAGCATGGTCTGCGGGTACGGCATGTCGATCGCGGCGCGGCGCAGCGCGTACCAGATGGCCTCGTTCACCTCGTCGATCGCCTCGCGCTCCAGCGCGTAGCTCTCGGTGAAGAAGCGGACGCGGTAGACGGCCCCGCTCGCCTCGAAGGACGCGAGCTGCACCACCGGCGGCGGCTCCTTGAGGGCCCGCGCGCACGAGGAAACCGCCTCCAGGAGCGCCGCTTTCGCCCGCGCCGGCGCGACCTCCAGATCCACGTTCACCGACAGCTCGACGCAGTCCTCCGCCGTCGGCCGCGAGTGGTTCACCACTACCTCGCGGCTGATGAGGCCGTTGGGAACCAGGATCTCGTCGTGGTCGCCGGTGACCAGCCGGGTCGAGCGCCAGCCGACGTCGAGCACCTTCCCCCGCCACTTGCCGAAGCTCACCCATTCGCCCTGGTCGAAGGGCTGCTCGGCGTGCAGCGTGAGCCCGCTGAACAGGTTTCCCAGCGCCTCCTGCAGGGCGAAGCCCAGCACCACCGAGAGCAGCGCCGAGGTGGCGAGCAGCGAGGAGAGGTTCAGCCGGTACTCGAGGCGGAGCACCACCGCCGCGACCACGAAGGTCCCCGCCCAGGCGAGCAGGCTCCGGAGCAGGCGCGGGATGCCTTCCCCGCCGCGCAGCCGCAGCACCGCGAAGAGCAGCGCCTCGCCCAGCCGGAGGACGCCGACCGCGCCCGCGATGTACGCGGCCGTCGCGCTGGCGTGGCGCAGCGTGCCGTCGACGCCCTCGAGCGCGAAAGCCGCCACGCGTCCGATCAGGTAGATGGCCAGCAGAAGCTGCGGCGGGCGCAGCTCGATCGCGAACGTGCGCGCGGCGTCCGATCGGCTCCCGCGGAGCAACACGCGCCGGATCGCGGAGACCCCGATCCACAGCGCGGCCGCGAGCAGGAACCGCGTCATGCCTTCCGGGAGGAGCACCAGCGCATGGTTGCCTCCCGCCGGCCGCGAGGGCAACTGATCGGCAGGAGCGCTTTCTTGAGGTTTTGTGGGACGGCCCGTAACCTCGCACCACATGACGGTGCGGTGCGCGCTGGCGATATCGGTGTGTGTGCTCGCAGGTATGGCGAGGCAGTCCGCCGCCGATTCTACCTCGACCACGAACCAGACCCCGGACTCGATCTCTCTCGCGCGCACCGAATCCGGCGGTCCCGACGACGAGGACTCCGCCCCGGACGGGCTCGTCAGCCGCGCTTCCGGGCGGCCCGACCACCCGCGGACGCTCGAGGAGATCAAGAGCTCGGGCTACATCCGCGTGCTGACGCGCAACAACGACACCAGCTTCTTCATCCATCGCGGCCACCGGATGGGCTTCGACTACGAGCTGGGCAAGAAGCTGGCGCACCGGCTGGGCATCCGCGTCGACATGGTGGTCACCGCGAGCTGGGGCGACATGGTCCCCCGGCTCCTGCGGGGCGAGGGCGACGTGATCGCCGCCGAGGTCACCGTCACCGAGGCGCGCAAGAAGCAGGTCCTGTTCACGGAGCCGTGGGGGAAGACCCGCGAGGTCGTCGTCTACCGGGAAGGCGCCGCACCCGTCGGCAGACCCGAGGACCTCGCCGGCAAGGAAGTCCGCGTCCGGAAGAGCTCCACCTATCACGAGACGCTCGTCGAGCTGTCGAGCAAGCTCGAGTCGCAGGGCCTCGCCCCGGTGCACATCGGGATCGTTCCCGAGGACTGGGAGACCGACACCATCCTGACGGCGGTCAGCAAGGGCGAGATCCCCTACACGGTCGCCGACGCGCTCCTCGCCGACATCCATGCCGCGTACTTCGACAACCTGGTGGTCGGCCCCGCGCTGTCCGAGGAGCGCCCGCTGGCCTGGGCGGTGCGGCCGGGCGACACCCGGCTGCGCGACGAGATCGACGCGACCTTCCGCGAGCTGCGGCGCAAACCCGACTTCAACGTGCTCAAGCGGAAGTACTTCGAGGAGGAGCGCACCTTCCGCAAGGCGCGGGCGGACAGGTTCTACGCCTCGGAGACCGGCACGCTTTCGCCCTTCGATCCGCTGGTGCGCAAGTACGCCGGGCACCACGGGTTCGACTGGCGCCTGGTCGCAGCGCAGATCTACCAGGAGAGCCGGTTCGACCCGCGGCGCAAGAGCTGGGCAGGCGCGCTGGGCCTCTTCCAGATCATGCCCGGCACGGCGAAGGGCCTGGGCATCGCCGACCCGACAGATCCCGAACAGTCCATCCGCGGCGGCCTGCAGTACATGCAGCAGCTCCACGAGCACTACCAGGACGTCGCCGATCCCATCGAGCGCTACCGGTTCGCCCTGGCCGCCTACAACACCGGCTTCGGGCACGTCGACGATGCCCGGCGGCTGTGCAAGGCGGCCGGCAAGGACCACACCCGCTGGCGCGAGGTGGCGGCTTATCTCCTGAAGCTGTCCGACCGGCGCTACGCGTCAAAGACGCGGTTCGGCTTCTGCCGCGGCATCGAGCCCGTCGACTACGTGCGGCACATCGACGAGCGGTACGCCGGATACGCGCAGCTCGTCCCGCTGGCGCGGGCAGGCGAGCGCTAGGCCGTTCCGCGGAGCGCGCGCGCCGCGCGCGGCGTTACACTGGTCGCGCCATGCGGCGCGACTCCGTCATCCTGGCACTCGCGTTCGTCGCCGTCGCTGCCGCGTTCGTCGTCTCCACGGTGGTCGCGCAGCGCGCCTCCCGCGAGGTGGGCGGGCTGGCCGCCTCGATCGCGCGCGACGCCGCGCCCGGGCTGGCCTCGATGAGCAACGTCCGCGGCGAGGTCCGCCGCCTGCAGGAGCTCGTCACCCGCCTGGCGGTCCTGGGCGCTGCGCCCCGGCGACAAGGCCGAGGTCGACGAGACCCGGCGAAGCCTCGACGCGCACCTCGCCGACTTCCGCTCCCTGCCCGCTTCGGGCGACGAGCTGAAGCTGCTCAACGAGCTCCAGACGGACATCCGCTCCTTCGACGAATCGGTGGAGCGCGTCATCGCCCAGCTCGGCTCGCGTCAGCCGGAAAAAGCGGCGGCCACGCTCGCGCGAGAGGTCCGCCCGCTCGCGGACGAGGCGATCGCGGCGGCCGGCAAGCTGGTCCAGCTGGACGCGCGCGCCGCGGAGGAGGCGGCGCTGCGCATCGAGCAGGTGCACCGGCGCGCCGATCGGATGGCGCTGCAGATGGACACGCTCTGCGTCATCCTGGCCGGCATTGCCGCCTGGCTCATGGTGCGCGCGGTGGGGAAGGCGCGGCGGATCCAGGAGGAGCACCGGGAGATCGTCGAGCGCCGCGCGGAGGAGCTGGAGCAGTTCGCCGGGCGGGTAGCGCACGACGTGCTGAGCCCGCTGGCCACCGTCGGCCTCGCCCTGTCCGTGGCGCAGCGGACCGGGTCGCAGACCCAGCAGTCCGCGGCGCAGCGCGGAGCGTCCAGCCTGCAGCGCGTCCGCGGCATCGTCGACGCCCTGCTGGAATTCGCGCGCTCCGGCGCGCGCCCGGAGCCGGGAGCCTCCAGCGACGTCCCTCCCATCGTCGCCGGGCTCCTGGAGGAGCTCCGGCCGCAGGCGGAGGCGGCGGCCGCCGAGCTGCGCGTCGACCCGACCCCGGACTGCGCGGTGGCGTGCAGCCCCGGCGTGCTGATGGTGATCCTGAGCAACCTGATCCGGAACGCGGTCAAGTACCTGGGCGAGGCGTCCGAGCGCGCCGTAGTGCTGCGCGTGCGGCCAAGGCGGTCGAGCGTGCTCTTCGAGGTGGACGACAGCGGTCCGGGCATCCCCGCCGAGCTGGGGGAACGCATCTTCGAGCCGTACATCCGCGGGCGGCACGCCTCGGCCACCCGGCCGGGCATCGGTCTGGGCCTGGCCACGGTGAAGCGCCTGGTCACCGCGCACGGCGGGGCCCTGGGCACTCGCCGGAGCGCGCTGGGCGGCGCCTCGTTCTGGTTCGAGCTGCCCCGCGCCGAGGCGAGCGAGCGTCCGGCCGCCCCCCAGGACTCCGTGATGCGGTCATGACACAGCGCGCTAATACTCCTGCCATGACCGGCAAAGTGACGCAGATCCCCAGGACCGAGGCCCGCCCCGTCGTCGCCCTGGTCGCTCACGACCGCCGCAAGGACGAGATGGTCGAGTGGGCGCTCTTCAACCGGGGAACGCTCTCCCGGTGCTCGCTGTATGCGACGCGCACCACCGGGGCCACGCTGCACGACGCGATGCAGGCGGACATGGACATTCACCTCCTCCTCTCCGGGCCGCTGGGCGGGGACGCGCAACTCGGCTCGCTCATCGCCGAAGGGCGCATCGACGCGGTGTTCTTCTTCTGGGACCCGCTGACCCCGCAGCCGCACGACGTCGACGTGAAGGCGCTCCTGCGCCTCGCCGTCCTCTACGACGTGCCGATCGCCTGCAACCGCAGCTCCGCGGACCACATCATCTCCTCCCCCCTCTTCACCGTCCCGGAGCAGTACCGGAAGGACCGCGGCCAGGCGGGCCCCAGCTCCACGCCCTGGGCGCGGTGAAGCTTCTGAACTCGCGGGCGTTTCGCGGACTTGACGAGGTCACGGCCAGCCGGTAGGGTGCGCGCCCTTCCGGGCAGTCCCGCCCGGATCGGATACCCGCTCGCCCTCCCGCCTGGCCGGCGGAGGAGCGGGGGGACCACGGAGAAGTGATGAGCGCAGGGCCGTTGCACTACGAAACGAAGAAGCAGGGCGTCGTCGAGAAGTTCCGGACCCACGAGCGCGACACGGGGTCGCCCGAGGTGCAGGTCGCGCTCCTCACCGAGCGCATCCAGTACCTCACCGAGCACTTCAAGACGCACAAGAAGGACCACCATTCGCGCCGCGGCCTGCTCAAGCTGGTCGGGCAACGCAGACGGCTCCTCGACTACCTGAAGTCGAAGGACGCCGCCCGGTATCGGAAGCTGATCGAAGGGCTGGGCATCCGCAAGTAGGCTTTCCGGGGGGTGTTCCGAATGCGGGACGCCCCCCGGCGCGTTAAAGGAGGAGGCGGCGCGGTCCGGAGGCGTCGGTCGGTCCCTCATCAGAGCAGCGAACGAGGCTCGCTGCTGTGACCAGGCTCCGAACGGTCCCCCGGACGGCCCGCAGCGGCTCGGAAGGAAGCCGCGCGCAGTCCGGGGTCGGCTGAGACCCCACCAGTTCCCAAGCGAGAGCACGCGGCCACGGGGCCGCGAAAGGACGTTGCACATGGAAGCGAAGTCGGTGACCGCGCAGGTCGGAAATCAGAACATCGCGATCGAGACGGGCAAGATGGCCAAGCAGGCCGATGGGTCGGTGGTGCTGCGGGCGGGCGACAGCGTGGTGCTGGTCACCGCGGTGTCGGCCAAGGACAGGAAGGAAGGCCTCGACTTCTTCCCGCTGACCGTCGACTACCAGGAGCGCCTTTCCGCCGCCGGCCGCATCCCCGGCAGCTTCTTCCGGCGCGAGGGCCGCCTGACCGAGCGCGAGACGCTGATCTCCCGGATGATCGACCGCAGCTGCCGGCCGCTGTTCCCCGAGGGGTACCAGAACGAGACGCAGATCATCGCGACCGTCTTCTCGGCCGACAACCAGTACGACACCGACGTCCTGGCGCTGACCGGCGCTTCCTTCGCGCTGGCGGTCTCGGACATCCCCTTCCCGTTCGCCTTCGCGGGCGTGCGCGTCGGGCGCGTGGGCGGGAAGTTCATCGCCAATCCCAGCGAGCTGGAGCGCGAGCAGGGCGACGTGGACATCGTCATGGCCGCCTCGCGCGACGCGATCTTCATGGTGGAGGGCGGCGCCAAGGAGATCGACGAGAGCACCATGGTCGAGGCGCTGCTCTTCGGGCAGCGCGCCATCGAGCAGCTGCTCGACCGCCAGGAGGAGCTGCGGCGCGAGGCGGGCAAGCCGAAGCGGACCTTCGAGAAGACGTCGCTCGCGGGCGGCGTCTCGGAGAAGGTGCGCGCGGCCGTCTACGAGAAGGTGCGCGAGGCATACGCGCACGACCAGAAGCACGAGCGGTACGGACTGCTCTCCCAGATCAAGAAGGACGTGGTCGCGCAGCTCTGCGCCGAGGGCGCGGAGCTCGCAGGCAAGGAGAAGGACGTCAAGACCGCCCTCGAGGACCTCAAGTACGAGTACATGCGCCGCATGATCACGCACGAGGGGCGGCGCATCGGCGGGCGCAAGACCGATCAGGTCCGGTCCATCTCCTCCGAGGTGGGCCTGTTGCCGCGCGCCCACGGGTCGGCGCTCTTCACGCGCGGCGAGACGCAGGGCCTGGTCACCACGACGCTGGGCACGAGCGATGACGAGCAGCGGATGGAGAGCCTCAAGGGTCAGTCCTTCCGCAAGTTCTTGCTGCACTACAACTTCCCGCCCTACTCGGTCGGCGAGGTGAAGCCGCTCCGCGGCGCCGGGCGGCGCGAGATCGGCCACGGCATGCTGGCGGAGCGCGCGCTGCGCTCGGTGCTGCCGCCGGACGACAAGTTCCCGTACACCATCCGCGTGGTGAGCGACATCCTGGAGTCGAACGGCTCGAGCTCGATGGCGACCGTGTGCGGCGGCTGCCTCTCGCTGATGGACGCCGGCGTGCCGATCAGCTCGCCGGTCGCCGGCATCGCCATGGGCCTGATCAAGGAGGACGGCCGCATCGCCATCCTCTCCGACATCCTCGGCGACGAGGACCACCTGGGCGACATGGACTTCAAGGTGTGCGGCACGGCCAAGGGCATCACCTCGATCCAGATGGACATCAAGATCACCGGCGTGGACAAGCAGATCCTCACCGACGCGCTCAACCAGGCGCGCACCGGCCGGCTGCACATCCTCTCCGAGATGTCCAAGGCGATCGAGAAGCCGCGCGCGGACATCTCCAAGTACGCGCCGAAGATCACCACCATCCGCATCCCGGTCAGCCGCATCAAGGACGTCATCGGGCCGGGCGGCAAGGTGATCAAGGACATCATCGCCCGCACCGGCGCCACCATCGACATCGAGGACGACGGCACGGTGGCAATCGCCTCGGCCAACAGTGAGAGCGTGGACCAGGCGATCAAGATGATCCGCGCGCTCACCCAGGAGGCGGAGGTCGGCAAGATCTACCTGGGCACCGTGCGGCGCATCATGGAGTTCGGCGCCTTCGTGGAGATCTTCCCCGGCACTGACGGGCTGGTGCACATCTCGGACCTCGCCAATTCGCGCGTCAAGAAAGTGGAGGACGTGCTCAAGGAAGGCGACGAGGTGCTGGTGAAGGTGGTCTCGGTGGACCGCAGCGGCAAGATCCGGCTGTCGCGCAAGGAGGCGCTGGCGGAGCAGGCGGCGCAGGGGGACAGAAAAGGACAGCCCGCTCCGCAGGCAAAGGCCTAGTCAGCCTGCCAGGTCCGCGAGCAGGTCGATGAGCCGGAGGCCCGC
>DASWGI010000381.1:0-2023 GCA_036393835.1 Myxococcales bacterium
CGCATCGAGCAGTACCAGAACTCGCGCTCGGCGAACGCGCTCGACGTCGTCGCGGACGGCAGCCAGCTGCTGATCGCGACGCGTTTCGCCTCGACCAACCAGCTGCACGTGATCGAGCAGCCGATGGGCATGCGCACGCAGCTGACGTTCGGGAACGAGCCGGTGAGCTCCGCCCGATTCGTGCCGGGCGACCCGCGCGCCCTGCTGTACCTGCAGGACGTCGGCGGCGGCGAGTTCCACCAGGTGTTCCGGCTCGACCGGCGGACGGGCCGCTCCGAGCTGCTCACCGACGGGAAGAGCCGCCATGAAGGCCTGATCGTCTCGGCCGATGGAACGCGCTTCGCCTACTCCGGGACGGGGAGGAACGGGAAGGATACCGACGTGTACATTGCGCAGACTGCGCGCCCGCGCGATGCGCGTCGCGCGGGCGCGCGCGAGGGGACCTGGCAGCCGGTGGAGTTCTCGCGCGACGGGAAGCGGCTCCTGGTGGGTCAGTTCCGGGCCATCGACGATGCCGACCTGCACCTCTACGACGTGGAGACCGGGGAGCTGCGCCAGATCACGCCGCGAGAGGGGAAGGGCAGCGTCGAGGACGCCGGCTTCAGCGCGGACGGCAAGTCGGTGTACCTGATCACCGACCGGTACTCCGACTTCAACTCGCTCTACCGCATCGACCTCTCGCGGCCGGGCGCGAAGCCGGAGCCGCTCGCGCCGCAGATCAAGTGGGACGTCGAGCACCTCACCGTCGCGCCCGACGGCGCGCACCTGGCCTTCGCCACCAACGAGGAGGGCTGGTCCCGCGTGTACCTGCTCGACCTGCGCGGCGGGCGCGCCGCTCCGCTCGACCTGCCGCGCGGCATCGTCTCGACGCTGCGGTTCCCCGACAAGCGCAGCGACCTGCTGTTCGTGGGCGCCCAGACGGCGCGCTCGCCCAACGACGTCTCGTCTTACTCGCTCAAGGACCGCAAGCTCACGCGCTGGACGCGCAGCGAGGTGGGCCCGGTGGACGCTGCCTCGTTCGTGGAGCCGGAGCTGGTGAAATACCGGGCGGCCGACGGCCTCTCGATCCCGGCGTTCCTGTGGAAGCCGCCGCGGGCGGAGGGCAAGGTGCCGGTGGTCATCCTCTGGCACGGCGGACCGGAAGGGCAGACGCGGCCCACCTTCCAGCCGATCTGGCAGTTCTACGCGCAGGAGCTGGGCATCGCGGTTCTGGCGCCCAACGTGCGCGGCTCGACGGGCTACGGCAAGCCGTACCTGGCGATGGACAACGGGGTGAAGCGCGAGCAGGCACTGGGCGACATCGGCGCGACGCTGGACTTCATCGCCTCGCGGCCCGACCTGGACGCCTCCCGCGTAGCCGCGTACGGCGGCTCGTACGGCGGCTATATGACGCTCGCCACGGTGGCGTTTCACGGCGCGCGCGTCCGCGCCGCCGTCGACCTGGTGGGCATCTCCAACCTGGTCAGCTTCCTGCAGACGACGCAGGCCTACCGGCGCGACCTGCGGCGGGCGGAGTACGGCGACGAGCGGGATCCCGCGGTTCGCGCCGTGCAGGAGCGCATCTCGCCGCTCAACTCGGTGGACAAGATCGAGGCGGCGCTGCTCGTCATCCAGGGGAAGAACGACCCCCGCGTTCCCCAGAGCGAGGCCGAGCAGATCGTCCAGGCGCTGCGCGCGCGCGGCAAGGACGCCCCTTACCTGCTGGGCGTGAACGAGGGGCACGGCTTCCAGAAGAAGGAGAACCGGGACTACGCTACCGCGGCGGCGGCGGCGTTCCTGCAGCAGAAGCTGCAGCGTGCGCCCGTGCCGCCCGGCTGAAAGGCGGAAGCGATGGAAGCGACCCAGTCAGCGCGCGACGATCTGCGGATCGCGGCGGTCGAAGAGCACGTCCGGCACGAGAACCGGCACGACCTCGACGGCCTGCTCTCGACCTTCGGCGGCAACGCCGTGTACGAGGACGGGCCGTGGGGCGAGCGCCACGACGGGCTGGGTGCGGTGCGCGAGTACTACGCCGGCCTTTTCC
>DASWGI010000382.1:0-2333 GCA_036393835.1 Myxococcales bacterium
GCGACCCGGCCGGGAGCGTTCGGCCTCGTTTCCGTGCGCCGCAGGCTCGCGCTCCGGTATTCGGACGCGGCCACCCTGCGGCTCGAGTCCTCTCCGGCCGGGACGCGATCGGTGGTCGAGCTGCCGCTCGAGCAAGGGAGCGCACCATGAGCGAAACGAATGTCCTCAGGGCGCTGGTGCTCGAGGACGAGTGGCCGACGCGCAATTATCTGGTCAAGCTGCTCGAGGGCAGCGGCCGCGCAGAGGTGGTCGGCGCGGTCGCCACTCTCGACGAGGCTCGCGAGGCGCTGGCCGGTTCGCCGGTGGACGTCATCTTCGTCGACGTCCAGCTGGCTGCGACCGGCGATTCGCGCACCGGACTCGATCTGATTCGCTCGATGGCTGGGGAGCCGCTGGCGCCGATGTTCGTCCTCGCGACCGCCTCGCCGGAATACAGCCTGGAAGCGTTCGACCTCGGCGTCCTCGACTACATCCTCAAGCCGTACACCGATGAACGCGTCGACCAGTGCCTCCGGCGTCTCCTCGAGCGCCGCAAGCCCAGGGGACAGGCCGTGCGCCGGGTGGTGGCGCGCCGGAAGAAGAGCCTCGTCTTCCTCGACCCGGAGAAGATCTGGGCGTTCGAGGCGGCGGACCGCCTCACCTTCGTGCACTCGCCGGAGGGCAGGTTCGACATCGATCTGTCCCTGGCTGCGATCGAGGCGTCTTTCGGCCGGGCGCTCTTCCGCGTGCACCGCAACTGGCTGGTGAACCTGGCGTACGTCAAGGAGCTGGATCGCGACATCGGAGGGGCGACGGTGACGGTGGGCAGCGATCTCGGGCCGGAAGGACGGAGCATCCGCGCGCCCGTCTCGCAGGACCGTGCCAAAGCGCTCCGGGACGTCCTTCTGGAAAATGCGACCGGCCTGCGCCGCTCCTGAGCCGGCGGGACGCCGCGCGCGCGCAGCCTGCTGCCGTCGCATCACTTCGTCTCTCCGTCTGTCCCCGTGCCGTCCGTCCGGAAGTCATCCACCAGCGGCATCTCGACCTCGGTGCCCTCGAGCTGCCGGGCCCGCTTGAGGAAGTCGGACATCGGATTGGGCTTCGCCACGGGAACCCCGTCGACCGTGGCCGGTTCATCGACGACCGTCCCGGACGCGTCTGGGTCCGATGTCGCGGTCTGCCCCTCCGTCGCGGTCGCTCCCCTACCTGCGGCATTGTCCTGTGCCCGCGCCGCGGTCGCGGCCAGCGAGCCGACTGCAACGATCAGTGCGACGACCATCTTCCATTCCATTTCCCCCTCCTATCGGCCGGTCGGGATTTCCTACCGCCGGAGGATTACGGCGCCGGATCGAGCGAAGCGCCCGCGATCCGACGAGCGCCGCTTCCGCGCGGACGAGCGCCGCCGCGGCGGCGAAGTCCCGGCCGCGCGGGGGGCACCACGAGCTGCGCCCGTGCGGTGAAGAGAAGGCGGCGCGCGAAGGCCACCGCCACGAGTCCAGACACGGCGGCCACCGCGACCAGCTGATACAGGATGACGATCTGGTAACGGACGGCCTGCTCGGGTGCGGTGCCGCTGACGATCTGCCCGGTCATCATTCCCGGGAGCGCGACCAGGCCGACCGTGAGCAGGCCGTTGATCGTCGGCAAGAGCGAGGCGCGCAGCGTGGCGCGCACCTGCGGGTCGAGCGCCTGCCGCGGCGTCGCGCCGAGCGCGAGCAGCGCCTCGATCTGATTGGCCTCGCTGCTCGCGGAGGCGAAGATCCGCTCGAAGACGAGCGCGACGACGTTCATCGCGTTGGAGAGCATCATTCCGCTGATGGGAACGACATAGCGCGCCTCGTACCACGGGTGTAGCGGCACGACGGCGGCGAAGACGGGCACCAGCGCAACCAGCGCGCCCGCGCCGATGGCGGCGATCGCGCGGGGAAAGAGTACGCTTCCCGGTGGGCCATGCTCGACCCGCCGGGCAGAGGTCGCGGCGGCGACGATCAGCATCACCGCGAGCAGCAGGACGACCCACGCCGGATGCTCATGGTTGAAGAGCAAGATCAGCACGTATCCGATGGCGATGAGCTGGGCGGCGCCGCGCAGCGCGCCCCAGATCAGGTCGCCCTCGAGGCCGAGGCGGCTCCTGCGCGCGAGCGCGATCGCCACCGCGATCAGCCCCAGCGAAAGCAAGAGGCGCGGCAACGAGATGTGCGCGTTCGTCATGCATCCACCGCCAGCCGCCCGCGCTCGCAGCGGTAGCGCGTTCCGCCCAGCGCGCGCGCGTGCGCCTCGACGTGCGTAATCATGACCACCGACAGCCCGCGCCCGGAGAGAGCGCGCAGCAGCGCGACCACGCGCTCGCCGGC
>DASWGI010000383.1:0-24742 GCA_036393835.1 Myxococcales bacterium
CTACGGCTTCTTGGTCGTCTGCGTGCCCAGCTCGCCGCGGCGGACGAGCCCCTTGTCCTGGAGGATCTCGACCAGGGCGCGGAAGGCGCGCCCCTGCGAGTTGAGCTGCTTCTCCAGCCGGACGAGCAGGATGCGCAACTCGGCGATCGCGTCGCCCTGCGCCGCCGCGGGGGCCACCGCGCCGGCCGCCAGCTCCCCGTCGCCGTTGCGCTGGGTGACGCCTGGGATCGATCGGAGCGGCTCGCCGAGCTTGCCCGCCTGCGCCGCCGGGTCGCCGAAGTAGTACTGCCGCACGGCCCGGTCGATGCTGCTCATGGTGCAGAGGATCGGCTCCAGCGTGTGCTGCGCGATCCGCGCCACCTCTTGGAGCGTGCCCTGATCGGGCTCGGCCGTCGCGAGCCAGAGGATGCGCCGCTGCGGGTCGACGCGAAGCGGAAACACGCCGTAGCGCTCGCAGGCGTCCACCGGAAGGGCCGAGAGCGCGTCGGGCGCGATCTCCGTCTGGGCCAGGTCGACGGTCTCGAGCCCGAGCTGGGTGGCGAGCGCGTGCACCAGCTGCTCCTCGCTCACGTACCCGAGGTCCACCAGCGTCCGCCCCAGCTTTCCCCCGAAGGCGCGCTGGTCGGAGAGCGCGGCGATGAGCTTCTCCTCGTCGATCACGCCTTGCTGGATGAGGATGTCGCCCAGCTTCGCGCTCATCTACGTTTTCTCCGCGCCGGGCAGGCGCACGATCTCCGCCGTGCCCCGGCGCCCCTGGATGGTGAGCAGCGCGGCCTGGCCCGCGACCCGCGTGCCGTCGCCCACCGGCCAGGGCGTCCGGTCCGCCGCGCCGGGGTTCAGGTAGAGCTGGTCGGACGCCCGGCCGGGCGCGAGAGGCGCTCCGCCGCCATCGATCGCGCGGCCGCCCGATTCCCAGACCTGGCCGAAGATCCCGAACGGCGCGCGCCGCGGCGAGAGCAGCGGGACGATGCGCGCGTCGCCCACGTTCTGCCCCTCGCTCACGTCGAGGGCCGACCGGTCGCGTCCGCGGGGCGGGATCGCCATGACCAGCACGGCTGGCGGCTCCTTCGCCGGCAACCGGTCGAGGTAGGCCGCCAGCGCGTCCAGGTCGCGCTGCACGTAGACGCACGCGCCGTCCGCGTGGAGCAGGCGGCGGTCCATGGTGCCGGGCAGTCCCACGATGAGCGCGTCGCCCGCGTCGGCCACCCGCGTGTGCGAGAGGTCCCAGACCTTGGCGCCCTTCTTGCGCAGCTCGGCTTCCGCGGCGTCCAGCTCGCTGCGCACCTCGCGGTTGCCGGGGGCGACCAAGAGCGGCAGGCCCGTGTCGGTGAGCACCCCCAGAAGCGTCTCCTGCTCGTCCGGGTTGTCGCCCACGTCGCCGTCAGCGACCAGGACGTCCGCGCCGCGCTTCACGACCTCCGCCGCCAGCTTTCGCAGGTGCGCCACGTTCTCGTCGTCGGCGTCCTTCAGACCGGCGAAGACGCCGATGCGCAGGATGCCGGTCGCCGGCCGGATCTGGACCCTGGCACCCGGCAGCTCCAGGGGCGCCGCGCAGCTCGCGTCGCTGCGCTGCTGCGCGGCCGCGGGCGCGGTGGGCTGCGCCGGAGGAGCGAGCGGGGCGGCGCCGTTGGAGGCCGGCTTCTGCGTGCACGCCGCCAGCAGGGCCCCACAGCACCACGCGATGTGCTTCGATCGCGCCATGCCGCCAGTGTACGCGAATGGCTGGCCGCCGCCGTGAAACGTCTTCAAGAGCACAGCGCCGCCCCAGGGGGCGGCGACTGTCAGCGGCGGCTAGCCTTCCAGGGCCTGGAACAGCTCCTCGCGCGTGGCGGGCTTCTTGACGAATCGGTCGACCACGCCTGCGGAGCTGAGCGCCTCGATCCCGGGAATATCGCGACCTGAAGTGAGCACCTTGCGCAGGCCCGGCCGCGTGGCGAGCTGCACGAGAAGCCAGGCGCCGTTCCGGCCCGGCAAATCGTAGTCGGTCAGGACCGCCGCGAACTCGGCCACGGCGGCCATGCGCGCCGCTTCCTCCGCCGACACCGCGGTGGCGATCGCGAAACGGTCCGCGAGGAGCCGGCGCAAAGCATGCAGCACGCCGGGCTCGTCGTCGACGAGGAGCAGCAAAGGTGGGCGGGCCATCCTGCCAGGAATTATAGTTCACAACTCATGAGTGGTACAACTCAAGAGCTCTACAGGATAGCCGAGGGTAGGTGCCCCGCGCCCCCGGCTCCCCGCACGCGCACGGAAGGTCCGAGCTGAAGGAGCGGCCGGCGGTCATGCGGGCGTTTCGCGAGGAGCAGCGGCGCCTGGGCGCGCGCCTGAGGGCGCTGCGCGAAGATCGAGCGCTGACCCAGGAACAGGCCGCCGAGCAAATCGGCTTGCATTCCAATCACCTGCAGCGCCTCGAGCGCGGGGCCGCCAACGTGACGCTTGCGACTCTGGTCGCCCTATCGCTCGCATACCGGGTGTCCATCCGCTCGCTCTTCGAGGAGCCGCGCTCCAGGCGCGAGCCGCAGCCTTTCCGCCGCATTTCGTCCGACAAGGTGCGCCCTTTCCGCAACGCCGTCCCGCTCTATTCGCTCAAGGCGGCCGCCGGCCGATTCGGGGCGCAGCAGGAGGTCGAGCCGGAGGACTGGGTGCGCCCGTTGGGACGGACCCGGCCCGGCAGGGGGCTCTTCGTCGCCCAAGTCGTCGGCGACTCCATGCGGCGCCGCATTCCTAGCGGGGCGTATTGCTTGTTCCGCCACCCGGTGGTGGGGAGCCGGAACGGGCGCGTGCTCCTGGTGCAGCACAGGCAGATCCACGATCCGGACCACGGCGGCCGGTACACGGTGAAGGTGTACCGAGGCCGCAAGCAGCACGTGGGAGCGGAGGTCGGACGGACCGTGGAGGTGAGGCTCGAACCCGACACGGACGTGCCGGGATACCGCCCCATCGTGCTCCGCGGTCTGGAAGAGGGCGAGCTGACCCTCATCGCCGAGTTGGTCGAGGTGCTTCCCGGCGCCTGACTCGAGCGTGTCTACGGGACGTGCGGCGGCAGCGTCCGGCCCAGGCGCGAGCTGACCGCCGCGCCCAGCGCGAAGAACTGCAGCAGGGCCAGGAGCGGCACCCCCAGCCAGGGCACGAAGGCGAGGAGCAGCAGGACCACGATGCCCATTCCCAGGGCGGCGGGAGGCACGAAACGCTGCCCGGGTCCGGCCGGAAGCGACTCGCCCAGCCGCAGCGCCAGCGAGGAGACGCCGAGGGTGATGGCGAGGAAGATCATCACCGGGAGGAGCGGCACCAGCGGGATGCCGATCACCGAGATGAGCAGCAGCAGGCCGAGCGGGAGCAGCAGGAGCCAGCAGAGGAACCCGACCAGGAAGCTCTTCAGCGGCTGCTCGAACATCGCGTGCCCCACCTGGCGGACGCGCTCGGGCCACAGCCGCAGCGCGAGCAGGCCGATCAGGTAGACCACCGCGAACAGCGCCAAGGTGGGGAAGAAGCCGAACGGCCCCAGCGAGGAGAGGATGGAGTGCCGGCGCGAGGGGCGGAACAGCTTGCCCAGGCCGATCTGCACGTGCTCGCCCATCACCTGGCCGCCGCGCTGCACTTCCACCTCGCCCAGGATCGCCGCCGTGTCGCCCAGCACCACCGCGCCCGGGTCGATCACGGTGCTGCCAAAGATGCTGACCGCGTCGCCCTGGACCACGCTGTTGGGCTCCAACTCGATCGAGCCGCCCACGTTGACCACATCTCCCTGGACCACCGTTCCGGCGGGCACCACCAGGTCGCCCTGGAAGACGCGGACCATGTCGTGCCCGTGGGCGGCGCGCGTGCCTTTCCCGCGGCGCTCGCGCCGGCGGGTGTGCTCGACGAACATGCCGGCGCTGCCCGGTCCCGGAGCGGGCACCACCACCAGCTTGCCGCGGTGCAGGACGCCCATCGAGCCGCTCGCCTTGAGCACCTCCCGCAGGGCCTCGCGCGGGTCGACTTCCTTCACGTCGACGTCGATCCGCTCCTTCCCCACCCCCACCAGGGTCAGCGACCAGCCGGCGGTGCGGGCGATGCGGTGCAAGACGCCGACGGCGGGCACGTTCCGGGCCGTCTCGGAGAAGGGGGGAAGGTCGTGCTCGGGCTCGTGAAGGATGGCAGACGCCGCTTCTCCGAAGCGCAACTGGACGTGGCCGCCCTGCGGTTTCGAAGGCGCCGGCGGCACCGCCTCGAGGTCGGAGTCCGCGTCCGCATCGGCGTCCGCGTCGTCGTCCTGCGCCTGCTCCTCGTGCCGCTGCACGATCGCGCGCACCTTCTCGGAGATCCGGGTGCTGCCGCCGCCCTCGGCGAAGTGGTCGACGATCGCGTGGGCGCCCGAGCGCACCGTGCCGGATACACTGAAGGCGAGGAGCAGCGCGAGGGACGAGATCATGGCTACGAGCTCGCGGGGGCGGGGTCGGTGCCGGCGCGCAGCGCGCGAATCAGGACCAGCAGGATGGCTGCGCCGAAGACGAACGCGCCGAGCCCGAGCGGAAGGCGCGCGGCCTCGAGCACCGGGGCCGCCGCCGAGACGACGTGCCGCCCCACCGTCCACATCTCCAGGAACCAGTTGACGTGCGCGGTCGGGGCGGCGGACAGGGCCCAGCCCAGGATGGCGAAGACGCCGACCGCGGCCGCGGGAATGGCGGCCAGCACGGTGTGCCGGCGCTGCGCGAGCGCGTGCTCGCGGTGTTCCACCGCGTGCAGCACGCCCGAGGTGAAGTCGGGCGGGAGCATCGGGTCCTGCAACGTGGCGAGGCGGTGCACCAGCGCGCCGTACATGGACAGCTCGGCGCCGCACTCCGCGCAGGAATCGGCGTGCTCGCGCGCGTCCATGCCGTCGGGTCCGCGCAGCGTGCCGTCGGCCAGGCCCTGGATCTCCTCCTCGCTGAGGTGGACGAAGGCGCTCATGGCAGGTGCTCCGCGAGCTTCGACTTCAGCTCCTTGCGGGCCCGGTGCAACCAGGTCATGACGGTGCCCATCGGGACGTTCAGCGCCATGGCGATCTCAGCATAGCTCTTGTGCTGCACGTGGAAGAGGGCGACCACCTCGCGGTAGCGGGGCGGCAGGGAACCCACGGCGACGTCGAGGTCGCGCTGCGCCTCGCGCTCCTGGACCGCCTGCTCGCCGCCCACGGCGAACTGGTCGGCCGGCTCGGGCGCCACGCCGGGCTCCGGGTCCTCGCCGCGCCCCTCGGACACCAGCGCCAGCGTCGGGCGCCGGCGCCGCAGCAGGTCGATGCAGTGGTTGCGGGCGATACGCAGCACCCAGGCGCCGAACGGCTGGCGCGCGTCGAAGTCGCGGATGCTGGTGTAGGCGCGAACGAACGCCTCCTGGGCCGCGTCGCGGGCTTCGTCGGTGGACCCGACCAGGCGGTAGCAGAGGCCGAAAACCGAAGTCTTGTGCTTCTCGACCAGCCGCGTGAAGGAGACCTTGTCGCCGGCCGCGGCCGAGCGCGCCCATTCCACCTCGTCGGGGGGGCAACCTGGACGCGCCGTCTCGTGCGGTCGGGTCAAGGGAAAGGGGAGCGCGAGGGCCGTGTCCACGTCGAGGACCAACGCCGAGAGGGCGCCACTATTTCACGTCAGCGGGAAAGAAGCCCCAGACGCCGCTCGGCGAGCAGGGTGGCGAGCCCCACCGCGAGGGGCAGGAAGGTCGCACCTGCACCCACCAGGATGAACCGAGGCGGTTTCCGGCCAGTTACGACACGATCGCATTGCCGCACCGCGTCAGTTCTGAACGCCGCCGCCAACCGGGCCCCTGCTAGAGTGGCCGGAATGACCGCGACCTATCCGGACCTGCAGGGACGCGCCGCGATCGTGACCGGGGCCTCGAGCGGGATCGGGCTCGGCATCGCGCAGGCGCTGCTCGCGCAGGGGATGCGGGTGGCGGTGCACTACCGCGGCGGGCGCGAGGCGGCGGAGGCGGTCTGCGCGGAGCACCCGGGCCGCGCGTTCGCGGTCCAGGCGGATCTGGGCACCGAGGCCGGGTGCGTGAAGCTCGCGCGTGAGGCGTTGGAGAAGCTCGGGGGAGCGCACGTGCTGGTGCACTCGGCGGGCATCTGGAATGCGGGGCCCATCGAGCAGATGGACGCCGGCAGGCTGGAAGAGATGTTCCGCGTCAACGTCTTCAGCGCCTTCTACCTGGTGCGCGAGCTGGCGGAGGCGCTGCGGGTGTCGGGGCACGGCAGCATCGTGCTCATCGGCAGCACCGCGGGGCAGCGGGGCGAGCAGGGGCACTCGCACTACGCGGCTTCGAAGGGCGCGCTGCAGTCGCTCGCCCTCTCCCTCGCGGTCGAGCTGGCGCCGCGGATCCGCACCAACGTGGTCTCGCCGGGATGGATCCGCACGCCCATGGCCGAGACGGCGCTGCGCACCATCGGGCCGCTGGTCGCCTCGACGCTGCCGAACCGGCGCCTGGGCGAGATCGAGGACGTGGTGAACGCGGTCCTGTACCTGTCCTCCGACGCGTCGTCGCACCTGCTCGGGGAGAACCTCAGCGTCTCGGGAGGCGCCTTGCTGGTGGTGCCGCGCGGGCAGCTGCAGCCGCGATGAGGCTCGGGCCCCGCGAGCTGCGCGCCCGGGCGCTGGAGGCGGCGGAGCAGTATCGCCACTGCCTTCTTTGCGCGCACCGGTGCGGGGTCGACCGGACGGGCGGCCCGGCGGGACGGTGTCGCGAAGGCAGCTCGGTGTTCCTCGCAGGCGCCGGCCTCCACTTCGGAGAGGAGCCGCCGCTGGTCGGCGCGCGCGGGTCGGGCCTGGTCCTCGTCGCGGGGTGCAACCTGGCCTGCTCCGCGTGCGAGACCGCGGAATTCAGCCTGCTGCGGCGGAGGGTCACCGAGTTTGGCGAGGACCAGCTCGCCGCCCTGTTCCTCGATCTGCAGCGGCGCGGCGCGGCCAACCTGAACCTGGTCACGCCGACGCACGTGTTGCCCGCGCTGCTTTCGGGCCTGGCGCGGGCGGCGGAGCACGGATTCACCTTGCCCGTCGTCTGGAACTGCGGAGGGTACGAGAGCCTCGAAGCGCTCCGGCTGCTGGACGGCGTGGTCGACGTCTACCTGCCCGACGCGAAGTACGGCGACGACGCGGCCGCGCTCCAGCTTTCCGGTTGCGCCGGCTACGGCGCCGCGCTCGCCGAATCGCTGCGCGAGATGCACCGGCAGGCGGGAACGCTGCGCATCGGCAAGGGCGGTCTCGCCACCTCCGGCGTGCTGGTCCGCCACCTGGTGCTGCCGGGCGGCGTCGCGGCCCCCGAGAAGGTGATGCGCATCGTGGCCGGTATCTCGCGGGACATCTGGGTGAACGTGCTCTCCCAGTATCGCCCTGTCCACGAAGCCCGGCGATTCGCGATCGTTGCTCGCACGGTCCGCGCCGACGAGGTCCGCTCCGCGGTCGACGCGGCGCTGGCCGCGGGCTTGCGCAACCTGCTCGTCGACGGGTGTCGGCAAACCGCCAGCCCCCAGCCGACCGCAGCCAGCCGCACCCCCGAACCCTGTTAGAGTGCCGCGCCATGCGGCCCCCCGTGGAGCTCGGCGAGGCCACCGCGCCGTCGCTGCTGGACGGCGCCCTCGCGCTCGCCCTCGCGACCGGCGCGCCGCTGCGGCTGGTGGGCCCGCTCAACGGAGCGGACGCCGCGCTGGTCATTGCCGCGGCGCGCATCGGCGACGCCGCGACGGTCGATGCCACGCGCGCCGCGCTCGGGCGCACCGGGCCCGTCGAGCTGACGCTCGGCCACGCCCGCGCGGGCGTGCACGTGCTCGACCTGCGAGAAGACGGCGCCGTGCCGCGCGCCATCTGGGCGCTCGCGTGGCCGCTGGCGCTGCTCGGCAGGCCGAGCGAGCTGCGCCTGTCGGGGCCCAACCACTGCGAGGGGCAGGCGACGTTCCACGACCTGCGGCTGGGCTGGGTCCCTCTCGCGGCCCGGTTCGGCCTCAAGGTCTCGCTCGAGCTGCCGCTGGCGGGGTTCGACGGAGAGAACGGCGAGGTGATCGCCTCTTTCGATCCCGCGCCGGCGCTGACGCCCCTGCAGCTGGTGCACCGCGGCATCCTGCGCCAGGTGAGCGTGGTGGCGGCGACGGCGCAGGGCCGGGACGACGACCCGCTGCGCGCGGCGCAGGCGGCGGCCCGCAAGCTGCGCGCGCACGGCGTGATCGCCGAACCCGAGCGCGTGCCGCTGCCGCATCCGCAGGGTTCGCGGGGTGGCCGCTGGGCGCTCACGGCGGTGGCGGAGTTCGAGAACTCGATCTTCACTGCCTCGGCGCTCGGCGCCCGCCGCGAGCGTCCGGCGCTCCTCGGTCCCCAGCCGACGCCGCCTCCGGAAGAGGCCGGCGAGCGCGTCGCGGAGCGGCTCGGGCGATTCCTCGCCGCGGGCGGCGCGCTGGAAGGCCGGATGGCCGAGCGGCTGCTGGTGCCGGCCATCCTCTGCGCGGCCGGGCTCGGCGCGCGCGCGGGCACCGCTCCCACCTGCCACTTCACCACCAGCAACGTCACCGAAGGGCTGGTCTCGCTGGCCACGCTGGCACGGCGCATGCTGCCGGTGAAGGCGGTGGTGGACGGCGCCGTGGGCGAGGAGGGCGTGGTGGTGGTGGCGCCGGCCGCATGATCGCGCTGCTCCTCGTCCTCTTCGCCGCCGCGCCGCGCTACGACCTGGTGGTCTCGGGCGGCCGCGTGATCGACGGCACGGGCGCGCCGTGGGTGCGCGCCGACGTGGGCATCCGCGGAGACCGCATCGCGGCGATCGGGGACCTGTCGGCCGCGCCGGCGAAGAAGCGCATCGACGCGCGAGGCCTCGCCGTCGCGCCGGGTTTCATCGACCTGCTCGGCCAGAGCGAGCTGAGCGTGCTGGTCGACCCGCGCGCCGAGTCGAAGATCCGGCAGGGCATCACCAGCGAGCTGACCGGCGAGGGCATCTCTCCCGCCCCTATGAACGACGCCTGGGTGCACGAGAAGGAAGACTGGCTGCGCAAGTACCGCCTGAAGGTCGACTGGACGGATCTGCGCGGCTACTTCCGCAGGCTGCGCAGGGCGCGGCCGGCGATCAACGTGGGCGTCATGGTGGGCGCGGCGCAGGTGCGGGGCATCGTGGTGGGCTTCGGCGACGTGCAGCCCGACGCGCAGCAGCTCGCGCGGATGCAGCAGCTCGTCGAGGAAGCGATGGAGCAGGGCGCGCTGGGCCTCTCGACCGGCCTCATCTACCAACCGGGCTCGTTCGCCAAGACCGACGAGCTGATCGCCCTCGCGCAGGTGGCCGCGAAGCACGGAGGGTTCTATGCGACCCACCTGCGCAGCGAGGGGGCGAGGATCTTCGAAGCGCTGGACGAGGCGTTCGCGATCGCCCGGGCCGCCTCGATCCCGGTGGAGATCTGGCATCTGAAGGTCGGCCGATCCCACTGGGGGCACATGCAGGAGGTGGTCGCGCGGATCGAGCGGGCCCGGGCGAGCGGCATCGACGTGACCGCCGACGCCTACCCGTACGTCGCTTCGGCGAACGGCCTGCACGCCTCGCTGCCCGACTGGGTGAACGCGGGCGGAGTGGACGACCTTGTGGCGCGGCTGCGCGACCCGGCGCTGCGCGATCGGATCGCCAGGGAGACGGGGAGGGACCTCGACGCGGAAAGCATCCTGCTCGTCTCGTGCGTCGATCCCGGCCTGAAGAAGTTCATGGGCAAGCGCCTCTCGGAGGTGGCGCGGGAGATGGAGCTCTCGCCGGAGCTGGCGCTGATGCAGCTGGTGGCGCAGGACCGCGGCAAGGTGGGCGTCGCGCGGTTCACCATGAAGGAGGAGGACGTGCAGACCGCCCTGCGGCAGCCGTGGGTGGCGGCGGACACGGACTACGGGGCGCGGGCGGCGGACGGTCCCTTCGGCGGCGAGGGGGCGCATCCGCGCGCCTTCGGCACCATGGCGCGGATCCTGGGTCACTACGTGCGGGACGTGAAGCTGTTCACCCTGGAGGAGGCGGTCCGCAAGATCACCTCCTTGCCCGCCCGGCGGATGGGCGTCTGGGACCGCGGCCTGCTGCGGCCCGGCGCGTACGCCGACGTGGTGGTCTTCGACCCGGACCGCGTCGAGGACACCGCCACCTTCGAGCAGCCGCAGAAGTACCCGCCCGGCATCGAGACGGTGGTGGTCAACGGCCGGGTGGTGCTCCACCAGGGAAAGCGCACGCCAGAACGCCCCGGCAGGCCCCTCTTGCGCGCGCCTTGACACTGCCGGGCCGGGGAAGCATCTACTCCGGCCCTTCCTTCCGGAGGACACCTTGGCCAGCTCCGACGCCATCCTCGCCGCCCTGCAAGGGGTGAAGGACCCCTCGACCGGCCGCACGCTGGGCGAGCTGGGGATGGTGAAGAACGTCGACATGCTGGAGGGCAACGCGGCGCGCGTGCGCCTCGAGCTCCCCACGCCCGCCTCGCCGCACAAGGCGCGGCTGGAGGAGGCGGTCCGGGCGGTGCTCTCGCCCCTGCAGCTCTCCCGCGTCGAGGTGGCCTTCACCGCGGACGTGCGCCGGGCGCCCGGGCGCGGGGTCACCGACCTGGTGCCGGGCGTGCGCAACGTCATCCTGGTGGGCAGCGGCAAGGGCGGGGTGGGCAAGAGCACCGTCTCGGTGAACCTCGCGGTCGCGCTGGCGGAGCTCGGCTGCCGGGTGGGCCTGCTCGACGCGGACATCTACGGGCCCAGCATCCCCCTGATGATGGGGCTGTTCGGGGCGCGCCCGAACTCTTCCGACGGCAAGAGCGTCGAGCCGCTCACCGCGTACGGGGTGAAGGTCATCTCCATCGGCTTCTTCGTCGACCCGGACCAGGCGATGATCTGGCGCGGTCCCATGCTGCACGGCGCGCTGGTGCAACTCTTGCGGGACGTGCACTGGGGCGAGCTCGACTACCTCATCCTCGATCTGCCGCCGGGCACGGGCGACGTGCAGCTCACCATCGCCCAACAAGTTTCGGTCTCGGGCGCGGTGGTGGTGACCACTCCGCAGGACGTGGCCCTGTCGGATGCCATCAAGGCCAAGACGATGTTCGACAAGGTCAGCATCCCGGTGCTCGGGTTCGTCGAGAACATGAGCGGGTTCATCTGCCCGCATTGCGGGCAGGAGACGGACATCTTCTCGAAGGGCGGCGCGGAGGCGGCGGCGCAGAAGCTGGCGGTGCCCTTCCTCGGGCGGGTGCCGATCAACCTGGCGGTGCGCACCGGCGGCGACGAAGGACGCCCCGTCGTCGCCGACCACCCCGAGCTCCCCGAATCGCAGGCGCTGGTGCGCATCGCGCAGAACGTCGCGGACCGGGTCGCCCTCGCCAACCTGCAAGCCGTGCCGAAGGGGCACAAGCCGCTGGTGCAGCTCGGCAAACGGAACTGAGGGGCGCGGATGACGCGGCCGAAGAACATCGTCGCTTCCGCGGAGGTCCCCATCGAGGAGACGTCGCGGGGCAAGAAGTTCCAGTCCCTGCGCCGCAGGCTCGGGGCCGCGGCGGGGGGCGAGAAGCTGGGCTGCAGCCTGTACGAGCTCCCTCCCGGAAAAGCGGCCTTCCCGCTGCACGCGCACCTTTCCAACGAGGAGGCCGTGTACCTCCTAGAAGGCGAGGGCGTCCTCCGCCTGGGCGATGCGGAGCACCCGATCCGCGCGGGCGACTACATGGCGTTCCGGGCGGGAGGCGACGCGCACCAGATCGTCAATCGCTCGGGCGCGCCGTTGCGCTTCCTGGCCCTCTCCACCATGAGCTATCCCGAGGTGGCGAGGTACCCGGAGTCGCAGAAGATCGGCGTGATCGCGGGACCGCCGAGGCCCGACCGGCGCCACATCCTCGGCGTGTACCGGCTGTCCTCGGCCGTGGACTACTGGGAGGGCGAAGAGTGAGAGAAGACGACCCGCCCGACGAGCAGACCAAGGGCTTCGTGCCGGACATCGTGCGGCGGGCTGTGCTCACCGGCGTGGGCGCGCTGTTCATGACCGAGGAGGGCATCCGCAACCTGGTCGGCGAGATGAAGCTGCCCAAGGACGCGCTGGCGTTCCTCGTCGCTCAGGCGGACAAGACCCGCTCGGAGGTGACGCGCATCGTGACCCAGGAGGTCCGCCGCTTCTTGGAGAGCGAGACGCTCAGCCGGGAGATCTGGAAGCTCTTGACCAGCGTCACGCTGGAGGTGAATGCCACCGTGCAGCTCAAGCCGAGCGGCGAGCCGCACATCAAGGCCAGGATCAAGCCGCGCAAGAAGGACGAGAAGAAGGACGAGAAGGAGGACGAAGGAGCGTGACCGGGCCCCGGGGACGGGGCGGGCTGCTCCTGCGGCTCGGGTTCCTCGTGCTGCTCGGCGGCGGGCTGCTCCTCTGGTCCGAGCTGCGCAGGCCCCGCGACCTGGCGCTCGACCTGGACCTGACCTCCGCGCTGCCCGGGGAGATCGTCGAGGTGGACGTCACGGTCTTGCGGGACGGCCGTCCGCTGTTGCGCTTAGACCAGAAGTACGGTGCCGCCGGCGCGCCCGCCACGCTGCACCTCGCCGTGCGCGCCCGGCCCGGTCCCGTCGAGGTGGACGTGATGCTGATCGACGCGCGCGGCAATGCGCGCCGCGCTCGCGCCTCCACCGACTTGCGCGCAGGGGCGTCCGCCGTCGTGCGCGTTCGCGGGGCCTGACGATTCTGTCGTGGTTTCCCGGCAGGGCGCAACGCGCCATCGAAGAACCCGTCCGCGGCACGGTTGCTGCTATGTCGCCGGTCCTGTTGGCGACGTCCCCCGAGGTAGGGTACCTGGCAGTCCCTGACCGCCGTTCCGAACGCGAGCCCCTTCAACAGCGCATGCCTCATGCGTGCAAAGCTGTGCATCTTTCGACACCTGTGCCAGACGGGCCGTCAGGTGCGCGGCGTGACTGGGGGAGGCGTGATCTCCGGCAGGTTCTTCACGTCGGCGAGCGGCAGGGTGAAGGAGAAGGTCGAGCCCTTCCCGACCGTGCTCTGCACGCCCACCTCGCCGCCGTGCGCCTCGACGATCGACTTGACGATGTTCAGGCCCAGCCCGAGGCCCGCCTCGCGCGCCGCGCGGCTCGTCTTCACGTCGCCCACCTGGTAGAGGCGGTCGAAGATCTTCTCCAGGTGCTCGGGCGCGATGCCGGTCCCGTTGTCGTGGACCGAGACCAGCAGGAAGCCCGTTTTCGGCTCGGCGGAGACCACGATGCGCCCGCCGTCGCGCAGGTGTCGCTCCGCGTTCGCGATCAGGTTGGTGAGCACCTGCAGCACGCGCTCGCGATCGCCCAGCACCGGCGGCGTGTTGCGCGCGACCCGCTGGCGCACGCTGAGCCGCCGCTCGAGGAAGCGCGGCGCGAATCCGGCGACCGCCTGCGCCACCACTTCCTTGATGGAGAAGGGGTGCAGCGTCATGGTGTCGCGCGTCAGCTCGAAGCGCGAGAAGTCGAGCAGCTCCTCGATGAAGGCGCGCAGGCGCCGGCCCGAGTTGCGCGCGATCTGCAGGCACTGGCGCTGCCGGTCGGAGATGGGCCCCAGCTTGTCGCCGAGGAGCAGGTCCGTGTAGCCGAGGATCGTGACCAGGGGCGAGCGCAGTTCGTGGGAGACGTTGGCGAGGAAGTTGTCCTTGCGCCGGTCGGCCTCGCGCAGCCGCTCGTTCGCGTCGCGCAGAGCGCGGGTGCGCTCCTCCACCGCGCGCTCGATGATCTGCGCCTGCTCGCGCACCTTCTCGCGCATCCGCGCCCGCTCCAGCGCGAGCGAGGCCTGCAAGGAGAAGGCGCTCAGGGCCCCGAGGTCGGGCTCGCCGTCGTGCTGCGGCCACGCAATGAGGATCCCCAGCGCCGCGTCGGCGGCGCCGCGGAGCGGCAGCGCGAGCACGTCGTGGGCGCCCAGCGCATCGATGAGCTTCTCGCGGAGGGCGCGCGGCGCGCGGCGCCCGAGCAGGGCGCGCAAGAGCGGGCCGGGCTGCACCTCGATGACGGGCTCCGGGGAAGACACCAGCGACGCGAGCATCGGCGAGCGCGCCGGATCCACCGGCACCGCCCGCAGCTCGCTCATGCGCTTGAACCCGAGCAGCTCCAGGGCCTTGGAGGCGGCCGGACCGCGCTGGGAGAGGTGGGCGATCACCAGGCCCCGCGCCTCCGACAGGAGCAGCGCGCTTTCGAAGCCGAGCCTGCGCAGCTCCTCGCCGACCGTGCGCATGACCTCGGGCATCTCGGTCTCGCGCCGCAGCCGGGCCGCGGCAGCGGCGAGCATGGCCTGGTGCTGCCGGGCGGCGGCCAGGTCGCGCAGCGCCCGCAGCCGCTCCCGCTCCTGCCCGAGCTGCGCGGCCGCCTCGTGCCCGAGCCCGCGCAGGGCGCGCAAGAGCGACCGCCGGGGCTCGCGATCCATCCACAAGCGCAGCGCGCCGGCGCGCTCGCCCTCGAGGAGCAGCGGGACGTCCGCGCACCACAGCTCGACCGGCGCGATCTTCGACCCCACCTCCAGCGTCTCCGACACCTCCGCCGCGACGCGCGACAGCCGGAGCGACTTCTCCTCGCTTCCGTCGGGCAGGGGGGCGCGGTCGGCCAGCTCGCGCAGCCGCTTCGCCGTCTGCTCGCGGCGCGCCTTTCCGGTGGCGAGGGTGCCGCCGAGCGCGGCGAGGCCGAGCTCCGGTCCATCCTCGCCCAACAGGTCGCGGCGTACGCGCAGCTCGGCGAGCAGGGCCCCGCAGATCGCCGCCGCGTCGTCGACGATGCCCTGGTACACCCGCGGCTCCACGTCACGAGCGTACAGGAGCGGACGGCGAGCATGGAAGTGCCGGATCGCGGCGATTGACTCCCGGCGACCGGGGCCTAGAGTGCCGCGCTGTGAAAAGCGTAGCGCCGCCCTATCGGCGGCGACTGTTCTCAGGAGAGCGACGCCGTGGACGTCAAGACGCTGGCGGTGGTCGGCGCAGGGCAGATGGGAGCGGGGATCGCGCAGGTCGCCGCGCAGAGCGGCGTCTCGGTGGTGCTCCTGGACGTCAACCCGGAGCTCGTGCAGAAGGCCCTGGCCGGGATCCGCGCCCAGCTCGAGCGTGCGGTCGGCAAAGGCAAGCTGAAGCCCGAGGAGGCGCAAGCGGCGGTCGCGCGGATCAAGGGAGCATCCTCCGCCCAGGACGCGTCGCAGGCCGACTTCGCGGTCGAGGCGGTGACCGAGAACGAGGCGGTGAAGAAGAAGGTCTTTCAGGACCTTTCGCGCGCGCTGCGGCAAGACGCGATCCTGGCGACGAACACCTCGTCGATCCCGATCACCCGCATCGCTGCCAGCGTCGAGCGGCCGGAGCGCGTCATCGGCATGCACTTCATGAACCCGGTGCCGGTGATGCAGCTGGTGGAGATCATCCGCGGGGCGCAGACGAGCGACGGGACCTACGCGGCGACGCGCGCGCTGGCCGAGAAGATGGGCAAGACCACCGTCCTGTCGAGGGACATGCCCGGGTTCATCGTCAACCGGATCCTCATTCCCATGCTCAACGAGGCCTGCTTCGCGCTGCAAGAGGGCCTCGCCTCCGCCGAGGACATCGACACCGCGATGAAGCTGGGCACCAACGTGCCGATGGGGCCGCTCACTCTGGCGGACTTCATCGGCCTCGACACCTGCCTCTCCATCGCCGAGGTGCTGCACAAGGGGTTGGGCGACGACAAGTACCGGCCCGCTCCCCTGCTGCGCCAGTACGTGGACGCGGGCTGGCTGGGCCGCAAGACCAGGCGCGGCTTCTACTCCTACTGAGGTCCCCGATGGCCTACGAGAACATCCAGGTGTCGCGCGAAGGGCCGATCGCGACCCTCACCGTGAACCGGCCGAAGGCGCTGAACGCGCTGAACAGCGCCACCCTCCGCGAGCTCTTGCAGGCCGTCCGCGAGGCGGCCGAGTCGAGCCGCGCCCTCATCCTCACCGGCGCGGGCGAGAAGGCGTTCGTGGCCGGCGCCGACATCTCCGAGATGGCGCCGATGACGCCCTGGAGCGCGCGCGAGTTCAGCGAGCTGGGCCACGTGCTCACCGCCATGCTGGAGGACATCCCCTGCGCGACCATCGCGGCGGTGAACGGGTACGCGCTGGGCGGCGGGCTCGAGCTGGCGGTGGCCTGCGACATGATCTACGCCAGCGAGAACGCGAAGGTCGGGTTCCCCGAGGTCACGCTGGGGATCACCCCCGGGTTCGGGGGCACGCAGCGCCTGGTGCGCCTGGTGGGCAAGCTGCGCGCGAAGGAGATCATCTTCACGGGCGACATGGTCGATGCGAAGCAGGCCCTGGAGATCGGCCTGGTCAACGCGGTCCTCCCGCGCGGGGAGCTGATGGCGCATTGCCGGAAGGTGGCGGAGAAGATCGCCACCCGCGGGCCGCTCGCCGTTGCCCGCGCGAAACGCCTGGTGGAGCGCGGCTACGACATCCCGCTCCGGGCGGCGAACCGCCAGGAGGCGGAGACCTTCGCGCTGCTCTTCGACACCCAGGACCGCGCCGAGGGCATGCGCGCGTTCCTGGAAAAGAGGCCCGCCAGGTTCGTGGGAAAGTGAAGTAGGGTGAAGGGCACCATGGACTTCGCACTCAGCGACGAGCAGCAGCGGCTGGTGGACACGGCGCGCAAGTTCACCCGCGAGCGCATCATCCCGGTCGCGCAGAAGCTTGACGAGCACGGCACCTTCCCCAGCGAGATCTGCAAGGATGGCTGGGCCCTCGGGCTGATGAACGTCGAGGTGCCCACCGGATACGGAGGCCTGGGGCTCTCCTGCACCGACCACGTGCTCATGATGGAGGAGATCAACTACGGCTGCGCGGGCGTCGGGACCACGCTGGCCGGCAACAACCTCGCCGCCATGCCGCTCATCCTCGCCGGCAGCGAGGAGCAGAAGAAGCGGTACCTCGGGGCGCTGACCGAGGCGCCGATCTTCGCCGCCTACGCCTGCAGCGAGCCCGACGCGGGCTCGGACGTGGCCGGCATGCGCGCCAACGTCCGGAAGGTCGGCGACGAGTACGTACTGAACGGCCAGAAGCGCTGGATCACCAACGGCGGCTACGCCAGCTGGTACACGACCTTCGCGCGCATCGGCGACCCGAAGGACCGGCACAAGGGGATCACCTGCTTCGTGCTGCCGCGCGATACGCCCGGGGTTTCGGTCGGCAAGAAGGAGGACAAGCTCGGGCAACGCGCCTCCAACACCACCGACGTGCTCTTCGAGGACGTGAAGCTGACGCGCGCGAACCTGGTCGGCGCCGAGGGCGAGGGTTTCAAGATCGCGATGAAGACCTTCGACCGCTCCCGGCCGTGGATCGCCGCCGGCGCGACCGGCATCATGCGGCGCGCGCTCGACGAGTCCCGGCGCTACGCGCTCGAGCGCAAGGCGTTCGGCCAGCCCATCGCGCAGTTCCAGGCGATCCAGTTCATGCTGGCCGAGATGGCGATGAAGTACGAAGCCACCCGCCTGCTGATGCTGAAGGCCGCGTGGAGCATCACCCAGGGGAAGCTCGACGCCATCGAGTCGAGCTACGCCAAGGCGTTCGGCGCCGACAGCGCGATGGCGGTGGCCACGGACGCCGTCCAGATCTTCGGCGGGTACGGCTACACCAAGGAGTACCCGGTGGAAAAGCTGATGCGGGACGCGAAGCTCCTGCAGATCTACGAGGGCACCTCGCAGATCCAGCGCATGGTGATCGCGAGGAACCTGCTCGCCCAGGCCGGCTGAGGGCGCCGTTCGCGGGTGCCGCAGTGCAGCATGCCGGATCGCACATCCTCCGGTTGACCGACCCGGTTGGCGGAAGCCGGGCACCCGTGTACTATGGCAAGTCCCACATCGCCCCAGCTTTCCGCCTCGATCCCTTCATGCAGATCGATTTGACCGAAGAGCAGAAGCTGCTGCGAGACACCTGCCGCGACTTCGCGGACAAGGAGCTCCGGCCCAACGCCAAGCGGTGGGACCGCGAGCATCGCTACCCCGCGGAGGCGGTGAAGAAGGCGGTCGAGCTGGGCCTTTCGGGCGTGGCGGTGCCGGCCGAGCAGGGCGGCGCGGGCATGGACAACGTCGCCTACGCCCTCGCGATCGAGGAGATCTCCCGCGGCTGCGCCTCGGTGGGAGTGACGCTGAGCGTGAACAACTCGCTCTACTGCGACCCGGTGCTCAAGTACGGCACCGCCGAGCAGAAGGATCGGTGGCTGAAGCCGTTCGCGAGCGGGGACAAGCTGGGCTGCTTCGGGCTCACCGAGCCGCAGGCGGGCAGCGACGCGGCCGAGCAGCGCACCACGGCGGTACGGAAGGGCGACAAGTACGTCATCAACGGAACGAAAAACTGGATCACGAACGGCCCGGTCGCCGACGCCATCGTTCTCTTCACCATGACCGACCTCTCGAAGGGGACCAAGGGCATCACCGCCTTCGTGGTCGACAGCAGCACGCCGGGGTTCCTGCGGCAGAAGGCCGACGAGAAGCTCGGCATCTGCGCCAGCCCCTCCTGCACCATCTTCTTCGAGGACATGGAGGTCCCGGTCGCCCAGCGGCTGGGCGCCGAGGGCGAGGGCTTCAAGATCGCCATGAGCACCCTCGACGGCGGGCGCATCGGCATCGCCGCCCAGGCCATCGGCATCGCCCGGGCCGCCTTCGAGGAAGCGCGCGACTACGCCAAGGTCCGCAAGACTTTCGACGTGCCCATCGCGCAGCACCAGGCCATCCAGTTCATGCTGGCGGACATGTCCACCGAGCTGGAGGCCGCGCGGCTGCTCACTCTGCGCGCCGCCAGCCTCAAGGACCGCGGGGCGCGCCACACGCGCGAGTCGAGCATGGCGAAGTTGTTCGCCTCCGAGGCGGCCAACCGCGTGGCCGACAAGGCCGTCCAGATCCACGGCGGGATGGGGTACTCGAAGGAGCTCGACGTGGAGCGGCACTTCCGCGACGCGCGCATCACCGAGATCTACGAGGGGACCAGCGAGATCCAGCGCCTGGTCATCTCCAACGCATTGCTCGGATAGGGCCCGACGGACGCCACGGGGGTGGGTCAATGGCCGTGCAGGGTGCAGCACAGAAGGAAGGCTGGGCCGGGGGCGCGGAGGTGCCCGATCGGCTCACGCCCCGCCAGACGTTCTGCGGTCCGCTCCTCTCGGCCATGCTGTTCGGGGGCGGAGGCGCCGGCATCTCGGACATCTACGTGCACATCCGGGACATCGTGCCGCTCTCGGCGCGCGACTGGGAATCGAACCCGCTCGAGCGGCGGCTGGCGCGGTGGCACACCTCGCTGGCGCGGGCCATCAACGACTTCGTCCGGGTGGGTGTGCTGCGCGAGGAGGGCCACGCCCGCTGGTCGCTGACCGACAAGGGGCTGGCCGTGGCGCGCGAGTTCGGCCTCATCTCGCGCGACGGAGTGCTGATCGACCGGGCGCTCCTGCGCACGCAGCTCGTCGGCCTCGCGCTCGAGTTCGAGAAGATGTACCGGGTGGTCTCGCGGCCCGGGCCGCTTCCTCCGCAGGCGGTCGCGCTCGAGAAGTAGCGTACGGGACGGCGCACCGGCTTTTTTGCTGCGTACGAGGGACCCGCGCTGTAGTGTCCGCGCCCCATGTTCGAGCCCGACGAGCACCAGCGGCTGGTGCAGGAGACCGCGCGCAAGTACGCGCAGGACTCGCTCGCCCCCGTCGCCACGCAGCTCGACCGCCAGGGCCGGTTCCCGGCCGAGCAGCTGCGCGAGCTGGCCGAGCTGGGGATGATGGGCGTCAACATCCCCGAGGACTACGGCGGAGCGCAGGCGGGAGCGGTCGCCTACGCGCTGGCGATGATGGAGATCGCGCAGGGCTGCGCTTCGACCGCGGTCACCATGGCGGTGACCAACATGGTGGGCGAGACGATCGTTAAGTTCGGCACGCCCGAGCAGCGGCGAAGGTACGTGCCCGAGCTGACCAGCGGCCGGTTCGCGGCGGGGAGCTTCGGCCTGTCCGAGCCATCCGGCGGGTCGGACGCGGCGGCGCTGCGCACCTCGGCGCGACGGGACGGCCCGGGATGGGTGCTGAACGGCGAGAAGCAGTGGATCACCTCGGGCGACCGGGCCGGGGTGATCATCGTCTGGGCGCGCACGCAACCCGGGCCCGGGTCGCACGCCATCTCCGCGTTCCTGGTCGAGGGCGGCCAGCCCGGCCTGCGCGTGGGCAAGCACGAGGACAAGATGGGCCTGCGCGCCTCGACCACCGTCTCGCTGGCGTTCGAGGACATGCGCCTCCGCAAAGGCCAGCTCCTCGGCGAGGAGGGTCACGGATTCCCGATCGCCATGGCGGCGCTGGACGGCGGGCGCATCGGGATCGCCTCGCAGGCGGTGGGCATCGGGGTCGCGGCGCTGCGGGCCTCGGTGAAGTACGCCAAGGAGCGCCGCGCCTTCGGGCAGCCGATCGGCGACTTCCAGGCCATCCGGTTCATGCTGGCCGACTGCGATACCCAGATGGAGGCGGCCCGGCTGCTCGCCCTGCACGCGGCCGGGCTCAAGGAGCGGGGCCGGCCCTTCTCCCGCGAGGGGTCGATGGCGAAGCTCTTCGCCACCGAGGCGGCGAACCGCGTCTGCGACGCCGCCGTGCAGGTGCACGGAGGCTACGGGTACATCGACGAGTTCCCGGTCGAGCGCCACTACCGCGACGTGCGGGCCAGCACCCTGTACGAGGGCACCAGCGAGGTGCAGCGGCTGGTGATCTCGCGCTACGTGCTCAAGGACTGACCCGATCCCCGGGCGGTTTCCGCGCTCGATGAACACGCCCTCGGGCGCGTTGCTGGTCGGTCGGCGGATCGCGTGTTATCTCGCCTTCATGAGACATCCGAAGGACCAGGATCCGCCCGCCCGGCTGGAGGCCGAGGAGGAGCGGTGGCGCAAGGAGGACCTGGCGCGGGCGGTTGCGAAAAGTCCCTTGCAGCGCGCGGAGTTCCACACGGATTCCGGGATCCCCATCCCCGACGTCCTGACCCCCGCCGACGTCGGCCGGCCCAGCGCCGAGGACATCGAGAAGTACGAGCGCGACCTGGGATTCCCGGGCCGGTTCCCATACACGCGCGGACCGCAGCCGACCATGTACCGGGGCCGGCTGTGGACGATGCGTCAGTTCGCGGGATTCGGGTCGCCGGAGGATACCAACCAGCGCTTCAAGTACCTGCTCGAGCACGGCATGACCGGGCTGTCGACCGCTTTCGACATGCCCGCCCTGATGGGCTACGACGCCGACCACCCGATGGCGCGCGGCGAGGTGGGAACGGAAGGCGTCGCGGTCTCGACGCTCAAGGACTTCGAGATCCTCTACGACGGCATCCCGCTCGACCGCGTCACCACCAGCATGACCATCAACGCGACCGCCCTCTTCGCGCTCTGCTGCTACGTGGCGGTCGCGGAGAAGCAGGGTGTCTCGCAGGACAAGCTGGGTGGCACCATCCAGAACGACGTGCTCAAGGAGTACATCGCGCAGAAGGAGTGGGTGGTCGGCCCCCGCCCGGCGACGCGCATCGTGGTGGACATGATCGACTACACCGCGAAGCACATGCCCCGGTGGCACCCCGTGTCGATCAGCGGCTACCACATCCGCGAGGCCGGGGCGACGGCGGTGCAGGAGATGGCGTTCACGCTCGCCGACGGCTTCGGATACGTCGAGGAGTGCGTCAAGCGCGGCATGGACGTGGACGACTTCGCCGCGCGGCTCAGCTTCTTCTGGGACGTGCACAACGACTTCTTCGAGGAGATCGCCAAGTTCCGGGCCGCGCGCCGGATCTACGCGCGCACCATGCGCGACCGGTTCGGGGCGAAGAAGCCCATCAGCATGATCCTCCGCACCCACGCGCAGACCGCGGGCGTGTCGCTGACGGCACAGCAGCCGTACAACAACGTGGTGCGCACGGCGTTGCAGGCGCTCGCGGCCGTGCTGGGCGGCACGCAGTCGCTGCACACCAACTCGCTCGACGAGACCTACGCGCTGCCCACCGAGGATGCGGTGCGGCTGGCGCTGCGCACCCAGCAGCTCATCGCCTACGAGAGCGGCGTCGACCGCGTGGTGGACCCGCTGGCGGGCAGCTACTACGTCGAATACCTCACCGACGAGATGGAGAAGCGGGCGCTGCAGATCCTCGACAAGGTCGCGCAGCTGGGCGGCATCATCCGCGCGATCGAGGAGGGCTACCCGCAGCGCGAGATCGCCGAGAGCGCCTACCAGTTCCAGCGCGAGGTGGAGAGCGGCGAGCGGAAGATCGTGGGCGTCAACTCCTTCAAGTCGGAGCAGGAGGAGCCCATCTCCCTCCTCAAGATCGACGAGAAGGTCGCGCACAACCAGATCGAGCGGCTGCAGGCGGTGAAGCGATCCCGGAGCCAGGCCGCGGTGCAGGAGAAGCTCCGCGCGGTGGAAGCCGCGTGCCGCGACGAGCGCAAGAACCTGATGGTCGCGGTGCTCGACGCCGTGAAGGCGTACTGCACGCTCGGCGAGGTGTCCGACGTCTTCCGCAAGGTCTGGGGCGCGTACCGCGAGAAGGGCAGCTTCTGAGGCTGCCCTCTCGCCGAGGCGTCCTGCATGAGCGACGCGGACCGCATCTTCCTGGAGACGACCCGCCGGCTCGCTGCCCGGCGCCTCGCGCAGGAGGACGTCCACGCGGCGCTGCAGCTCGCCCAGGTGGAGCCGGGCAAGCCGGTGGCCGACCTGGGCTGCGGCTACGGGCGCCACCTCCGGGAGCTGATCCAGTACGGGCACCACGCCACCGGCGTGGACCGCAGCGCGCTCTTGCTCGCGGAAGCGCGCTCGGCCGCCCCCGGGGTGGCGCTGGTGCGCGCCGACCTGCGCGCCTTGCCGCTCCACCAGGGCAGCCTCGCCGCGGCTTTCTGCTTCTACAGCTCGATGTTCCTGGGCACCGAGGAGGACGCGGCGCTGGCGCTGGTCGAGGCGGCCCGCGTGCTGCGCCCCGGCGGGGCGCTGGTGCTGACGACCGACAACCCGCTGCGCCTGGCGGCGGCGCCCGAGGCGCGCAGCGAGCACGAGCTGCCGGGTCTGGGGCGCGTGATCGAGGAGAGCCGGTTCGACGGGACCGTGGACCACGTGCTCAAGACCTTGCGGCTCGATTCCGGCAAGGTCCTCTCCGCCGAGCTCCACATCCGCTACTACCCGCCGGCCGCCCTGGGCGCGCTGGCCTACGTCGCCGGGCTGCGCTTCGTCCGCCTGCACGAGCCGCTGACGGAGACGACTCCGCAGCTCGTCGCGCTCCTGGAGAAGTAGAAGAGCTACAGCGACTCTTCCAGCTCCTTCCGGGCCGCCTCGGCGAAGCCGAGCGTGACCTTCCTGCCGGTCACCACGATGGGCCTGCGCACGCGCGCGCCGTTCTCGGCGAGCCAGCGGAGGAGCTTCTCTCCCTGCAGGCCTTCGGCGTCGGCGCGGCGCTTGGGCGCGACCAGCTCGTCCACGCCGCCCACCCGCGAGGCGAGCCGGCGCAGCTCCTCCACCGAGAGCGGCTCCTTGAGGATGTTCCGCAGCTCGACGCCTTCTCCAACCTTGCGCGCGAGGAACTCCCGCGCCTTCATGCAGCCCGTTCAGCCGGGCTTCCAGATCAGCTGCACCTTCTCGGCCATGGGGCACGTTAAGCAGTCGTCCGCCCGACTGTCCAGGGCGTCCGGGAGCTTTCTGGCCAGCCGCGCATCGGTTATCTTTCCCTCGATGACCGACACGGCACGCAAGGTCCGCATCCTGGTCGCGAAACCGGGGCTCGACGGCCACGACCGCGGCGCGAAGATCATCGCGCGGGCGCTGCGCGACGAGGGCTTCGAGGTGATCTACACCGGCCTGCACCAGACGCCGGAGATGATCGTCGCCGCGGCGGTGCAGGAGGACGTGGACGCGATCGGCCTGTCCATCATGTCCGGGGCGCACATGACGTTGTTCCCCGCGGTCATCGAGCTGCTCAAGAAGGAGGGCGCCCAGGACGTGGTGGTGTTCGGCGGCGGCATCATCCCCGACTCGGACATCCAGCTGCTGAAGGGCATGGGCGTGGCGGAGATCTTCACGCCCGGGGCCACCACCCGCTCCATCGCGGAGTGGGTCCGCACGAACGTGAGCGCCCGGAGCTGACGTGTACCCCGCCCGCGTCACGCTCTACGAGGTCGGCCCCCGCGATGGGCTGCAGAACGAGGCGGCGCGGCTGTCGGTGGACGCCAAGGTCCGGCTGATCGGGGCGCTGGCGGCGGCGGGCCTGAGGCGCATCGAAGTGGGCAGCTTCGTGCGGCCGGACTGGATCCCCCAGCTCGCCGAGACCGACCTGGTCGCGCAGCGGGCGCCGAAGCTGCCCGGCGTGCGCTACAGCGCGCTGGTTCCGAACCGCACCGGCCTGGAGCGCGCCATCGCCTCGGGCCTTGAGGAGGTCGCGGTGTTCATGTCCGCGACCGAGGCGCACAACCAGAAGAACACCAACAAGTCGGTGGCGCAGTCCCTGCAGGAATTCCGCGACATCGTCCCCGCGGCGCGGAAGGCAGGCCTCGCGGTGCGCGCGTACCTCAGCACCGTGTGGGGCTGCCCGTACGAAGGCGCCGTCGACCCGCAGCGCGCGCTGCAGATCGGGCGGCAGCTGCGCGACATGGGCTGCGGCGAGCTCTCGCTGGGCGACACCATCGGCGTGGGCAACCCGCTGCAGACGCGCCGCATCCTGGAGCTGTTCCTGAAGGAGTTCCGGCCCGCGGAGCTGGCGCTCCACCTCCACGACACGCACGGCACCGCGCTCGCCAACTGCCTGGTCGGCCTGGAGATGGGCATCACCACCTACGACACCTCGATCGGCGGCACCGG
>DASWGI010000384.1:0-4335 GCA_036393835.1 Myxococcales bacterium
GGTGTTGCCGATCCCGTAGAGGTACGTGAGCGAGATCTGGATCTGCTTCTCGCGGGGAAGGTCCACTCCGGAAATACGAGCCATGCGTTACCCCTGCCTCTGCTTGTGGCGCGGATTCGCGGCGCAGATCACGCGCACCACACCCTTGCGGCGGATCACCTTGCACTTCACGCAGATCTTCTTCACCGAAGCACGGACCTTCACGGCTTCCTCCAGCCGGGATCTAGAAAATCACTGAACAACCAAGCGTTTCGCGCCCTTCCGCACCGCACCCCGACTGCCGCCTCGCGAGCGGCTGGGGCCTCCCCGGCGAGAAGGGACCGGTGCTGATAACAAGGGCGCCGCGCAGTGTCAAGGAAGCGAGCCGGCGAAGCGCCCGGCCGGTTGCCCGGCGGCCTCAGCGGTGCCGGGTCGCCGCCTTGACCCAGGCGCACTGCCGGGCGCCCGTGAAGGCCGCCACCCAGACCTGCATCGACGGCGAGAGCAGCCCGGGCCGGATGTCGAGGAGCGACTCGCCCTTCTGCAGCACCGCCACCGGCCCCGGACCGCGGCAATCGTCCCGGGGCTTGTTCCGGGCGGCGATCGCGTCGCCGAGCAGCACGGGATGCGAGGCGTTGCTCGTCACCACCGACCGCACGTTCCCCTTCACCTTCTGGACCGTCGCCGTCAGCGCGCCCGGCTCGACGGCGAGCGCGGCCGGGTCGATGCGGTCGGCGGTCGGCGAGATCGTCTCTGGCTGCTCGCTGCCCTGCACCGTGTACGTGACCTTCACCTCGGCGAGCTCCGCAGGCTCGGCCCAGACCGGAAGCAGCGGACCCGGCAGGACGAACTGCCGGAACTCGCACGACGCCGGCTTCTCCTGCTGGCTGCCGCGCTCCCACTTGCCGTCGGGCGGCCCGTACCGGAGCGAGCTCACGGCGCAGGCCTTCTCGCCCGGGACCGGCAGCTCGAAGAGCACGGCCCAGGGGAGCACGTACACGTGCCCTGCGGCGGCGGCGGCGGCGAGCAGCGCGATCACGGGCGCGTCAGCACTTCCGGCCCCGCCTCGGTGACCGCGATGGTGTGCTCGAAATGCGCCGAGTACTTCCCGTCCCGGGTGACGACCGTCCAGCCGTCTCCCAGCGTGCGGGTCTCGTGGGTGCCGATGTTGATCATCGGCTCGACCGCCAGCACCAGGCCGGCGCGCAGGCGCGGGTTCGGCTGCCCCCGGCTCCAGAGGGCGGGGCCGTAGTTGGGGACCTGCGGGTCCTCGTGCGGCCGCTTGCCGATGCCGTGTCCGACGTAGTCGCGCACGATCCCGTAGCCGTGTGGAGCGACCACCGCCTCGACGGCGGCGCCGATGTCCGAGACCCGGTTCCCCGCCACCATCGCGCGGATACCCGCCTCCAGGCTCTCGTGCGTCACCTCGAGGAGCTTCTGCGCCTCCGCCGAGACCTTGCCGACCGGCACGGTCCGCGCCGAGTCTCCGTACCAGCCTCGCACCACCGCGCCGTGATCCAGCTTGACGAGATCGCCGTCCTGCAGCTTCCGCTTGCCCGGGATGCCGTGGACCACCTGGTCGTTCACCGAGATGCAGATGTGCTTGGGGAAGCCATACAGGTCCTTGAAGGCGCAGGTGGCCCCGCGTTTCTCCGTCTCGCGCCGGGCGGCCTGATCCAGCTCCTCCAGGGTGATGCCCGGCTCGACGAGCTTTTCCAGCTCCTCGAGCACCTCGAAGACGACGAGCCCGGCCTCGCGCATCACGGCGATCTCGTCGGATGTCTTCAGCTCGATGCCCATCAGGGGTTCGCAGGCCCCGCGGTGAGGTTGTCGCGGAGCGCCGAGACGATGCGGCCCTCCACGTCCTCGGGCGTGCCCACGCCCTCGATGGTGCGCAGCACCCCGCGCGGCTTGTAGTAGTCGGTCAGCAGCGCTGTCTTGTTCTGGTACTCGGCGAGCCGGCGCCGGACCGCCCCGGGCTGGTCATCGGGGCGCTGCACGAGCGGGGTGCTGTCGGTGTCGCAGAGGCCCGGCCTCTTCGGGGGGTTGGTGCGCGCGTGATACGTCGATCCGTCCTTCGGGCAGGTGAGCCGGCCGCTCAGGCGATCGACCAGGACCTCGACCGGCACGTCGAGGGAGACGACGTAATCGAGCTTGCGTCCGCGCCGTGCGAGCATCTCGTCCAGCGCGGTCGCTTGCGCGACGGTGCGCGGGTAGCCGTCCAGCAGAAAGCCGCGCCGCGCCTCGGGACGCGCCAGCGCTTCCTCGACGATGGCGTTCACCACTTCGTCCGGCACCAGCTTGCCCGCATCCATCAGCGCCTTGGCCTGCTTGCCCAAGGGCGACCCCTCGGCCACCGCGCGCCGGAGGATGTCTCCGGTCGAGAGCTGCGGGATGGCGAACCGCTGGGCCAGGCGCTGCGACTGGGTTCCTTTCCCCGCTCCAGGTGGACCCAGGAAGATGAGGTTCAGCACGCTCGTGCCCCCGCTCTTCTACGCGGCGGCGGGCGCGCCGGTGACGTCGCGGCGCCCGCGGATGCGCGGACCGCGCGGGCCGGTGAAGCCCTCGTAGTGCCGCGTGATGAGGTGGCTCTCGATCTGCTGCACGGTGTCCAGCGCGACGCCCACCACGATGAGCAGCGCGGTGCCGCCGAACTGGAACGGCACGTTGTACTTGGTGATCAGGATGGAGGGCAGCACGCAGACCGCGGACATGTAGAGGGCGCCACCAAAAGTAATGCGGCTGAGCACGTGGTCGATGTACTCGGCGGTCTTCTTGCCGGGGCGGATGCCCGGGATGTAGCCGCCGTACTTCTTGAGGTTGTCCGCCACGTCGACCGGGTTGAAGGTCACCGCCGTATAGAAGTAGGCGAAGAAGATGATGCCGATGACGTAGAGGCCGTCGTAGATCCAGCCGCCGCGCTGCATGGCGTCGGCGAAGGGTTTGAAGGCCGGGATCCAGGTGGCGAGCGTGGCCGGGAAGAGCAGGATCGAGCTGGCGAAGATGGGCGGAATGACGCCCGCCATGTTGACCTTGAGCGGCAGGTGCGTGCTCTGGCCGCTGAAGGTCTGCTTGCCCACCACGCGCTTGGCGTAGTGCACCGGGATCTTGCGGTAGGCGCGCTCGACGAAGGTGATGACCGCGATGGTGAGCAGCATCACCGCCGCCAGGATGAGCAAGTCGACGTCCGACCCCTCCGCCTTGTCCTGGAAGGTGGTCCAGGTCTGCACCATGGCCTGCGGGACCCGCGCCACGATGCCGGCGAAGATGATCAGCGAGATGCCGTTGCCGATACCGCGCTCGGTGATCTGCTCGCCCAGCCACATGATGAAGGCGGTGCCGGCGGTGAGCGTGATCACGGTCATGACGCGGAAGCCCCAGCCCTTGGCGTCGTCGGGCACCACGCTCTCGGCGCCGGCGCGGACGGACTCCAGATAGCGGGCGATGCCGAAGCCCTGGACGATGGAGAGCAGGATGGTGCCGTAGCGCGTGTACTGCGTGATCTTGCGCCGGCCCATCTCCCCTTCCTTGGAGAGCTTCTCCAACTGCGGCACCACCACGGTGAGGAGCTGCAGGATGATGCTCGCGCTGACGTACGGCATGATGCCCAGCGCGAAGATGGAGAGCTGCTCGAGGGCGCCGCCGGTGAAGAGGTTGAAGAGGTTCAGGAACCCGCCGCTCGTCTCGATGGCCTTCTTCATCACCACCCGGTTGACGCCGGGCAAGGTGACGAAGACGCCGATCCGGTAGACCGCGAGCAGCCCCAGGGTGAAGGCGAGGCGCTTGCGCAGCTCCTGGATGCGGAACAGGTTGCTGAAGGCGTTGGCGAACGACACGTCGGTGGCCTCTCCCCCGCGACCTTACGCGGGAGCAGGGATTCTACTAAGCTTTCGGGGTCCTGGCGCCCTTCGCGGCGGCGGCAGCCGCTTTTTCCTCCGCCTTGCGCTGCTGCGGGGTCTTCCGGGCGGGCAGCTCGATCAGCTCGATCTTTCCGCCGGCCTTCTCGATCTTCTGGCGCGCCTGCGCGCTCACCTTGTGCGCGCGCACGGTGATGGCCTTGGTCAGATCGCCGTCGCCGAGGACCTTCAGCCCGTCCCGGCCGTCCTTGAGCGTGCCGGCGGCCAGCAGCCACTCGAGGGTCACCGGCTCCTTGGGATCGATGCGCTCCAGGTCGCCCACGTTGACGATGGCGTACTCCACCCGGAACGGGTTGGTGAAGCCCCGCTTGGGGACGCGGCGCTGGATGGGCATCTGCCCACCCTCGAAGCCGATGAAGTTCATGTTGCCGGTGCGGGCCTTCTGTCCCTTCCCGCCGCGCCCGGCCGTCTTGCCGGTCCCGCTCGCCTGCCCCCGGCC
>DASWGI010000385.1:0-10415 GCA_036393835.1 Myxococcales bacterium
GGGCTGCGGGTGCTCACCGCCTGCGTCTACGCGCCCACCATCCCGCCCTTTCCGCGCCCGTTCGGCGCCGCGCTCGGCGCGATGCAGTTCGTCGAGGACCTCTGCGCCCGCGCGCCGGACAGGGCGAGCCTGGCGCCGCGCGGAAAGGTGCGCGAAGTGATTGACTCCGGCCGGCTGGCGGTGATCCACGCCGCCGAAGGCGGGCACCACCTCGAGGGCTCGCTGGAGAAGCTCGAGCAGCTCGCCGCGCGCGGCCTGCGGTACCTGACGCTCACCCACTTCGTGCACAACGGCCTCGCCCAGCCGGCGCGGCTGGGGCCGTTCTCGACATTCCGCGGGCCGCCCGGCTTGACCGACCTGGGCCGGCGCGTGGTGAAGAAGTGCGAGGAGCTGGGAGTGCTGGTCGACCTGTCGCACTGCTCGGACCGCTCCTTCGCCGACGTCGCCGCCATGGCCACCCGGCCGCTGCTCGCCACGCACACCGGGTTCCGCCGCTTCCACGACACCGAGCGGAACCTCTCCGACGAGCAGCTGCGCACCGTCGCGCGCAGCGGGGGCGTGGTCGGAGTGATCACCTGGTCGTGGCTGCTGCGCCCCCGCGGCCTGGTCGCCGACGTCGAGGACCTCGCCGATGCCGTGGTGCACGGCGCGCTGGTCGCCGGGCCCGGGCACGTCGGCATCGGCACCGACTTCGACGGCTACGTGTGGAGCGCGCGCCGGATCCGCGAAGCGCGGCACTACCCGGCGCTCGCCGAGGCGCTCTCCCACCGCGGCTTCACCGCCGCCGAGCTGCGCGGCATCCTCGGCGGCAACTACCTGCGCGTGCTGGGCGAGGCATGACCTAGCTCTCCGCGGGAAAGCGCTCCTGCCCGAGCGCGGCCGTCTCCTCCACTTCCGAGGGGTGCGCGGCGACGTGCGCGGCGGCGGCGATCTGCCGGCGGCGGAAGCGGAGGAGGAAGAGGCCGCCCATCACCAGGGTGGGAAACACCTGGAGCGCGTGGAGCCCGAGCGCGAAGGCGGCGGCGTGATCGCGCTCACCGCCGAGCGCGATCAGCGCGAAGCCCGCTCCGAGCTCGAAGTTCCCCAGGTTGGCGGGCGGCGCGGGGATCGCGAGGGCCAGGTTGATGCCGAAGAGCACCGCCATGGCGGCCGAGACGCCGTGGGGCAGGTGGAAGGCCGCCAGCGCCACCATGGTGGTCGCGATCTCGAGCGTCCAGGCGGCGAGCGCGGCGGCGAACGCGCCGAGCGCCGCGCGAGGGGAGCGCAGTCCGACGAGCCCCCCGCGCAGGCGGAGCACGAGCTCCATCAGCTTGCCGGGAGGGTGCAGGCGCTGCGAGGGCTTGCGCGCCAGGCGGAGCATCACGGCGAGGAGCGCCGCGGCGACGAGGACGCCGCTCCACACCACGACGCGGGTCCAGACGGGGACCTGCAGGAAGAGCGGCAGCAGGGCGGCGAGCGGGAGCATCACCACGCCGTTCACCGTGTGGTCGATGGCGACGGTCCCCAGCGCCACGGCGCGCGAGAGGCCGGCCGAGCGCGCCAGCAGCTCGGTGCGCACCGCCTCGCCGGCGCGCATCGGCAACACGGCGCTCGCCGCGTAGCCGACGTACGCGCAGGCGAGGACGGTGAGGACGGGCACCGGCTTGACCGCGCGGACCAGCGAGTACCACCGCAGGCCCTGGAGCGCCGTGCACGGGACCCAGAGCAGCACGGCCGCGAAGAGCAGCGCCGGCTCGGCGGAGCGGAAGGCGTCGCGCACGGCGTGCCAGCGCAGGTTGCGGGCGAAGACGGCCACGCAAGCGATCACCACGACCCAGACGGCGATTCGCCCGGCGAGGAGCAGGCGGCGGCGGGAGCTCACGCCCCTCGATCTACTTCCTCTCGGGCTCCCGCGCTTCGTTCAACGGCTGGGCGTGTGGCCGACCGGACGGCCCCCGCTCGTCGCGCTCCGCCCGGGGAGCGGGCGCGGGACGCGCACCGGGGAGAATGGCCGCCGCCGGGCGCGCAGGCTGCGCCGCGGGGACCGCAGAGCGCGGCTGTTGCGCCACCGGGGCCGCCGGGCGGGGCTGCTGCGCCGCGGGGGCCGCCGGACGGGGCTGTTGCGCCGCCGGGAACTGCTCGCGCCATCCGCGCGCCACCCCCTGGTTGCCGGGCTGGGAGCGAGCGGGCTGACCTGGCCACGGCGCAGCGGCCGGACGCGAGTAGGGCACCGTGCGAGGCCTCCACACCGGGAGGACGCCGGAGGCCAGCGGCCGGGTGGCCGTGCGCGACTCCGCCTCCACGATGGGCACGGCGCGCACGGGAACCCGCGTGTGCTGCTCCACGACCCCCGGGGGCGGACCCGCGCGCGGGCTCGGGCGGACGATGGGCATCGGCTGCGCGCGCCGCCAGACCGTCGCCACCACGCTCACGGGCACCGCGTGGTGCCGGACCGGCGTCAGGAAGTTCGGCGTCTCGACGAACACCCAGCTGCGCGGCTGCGCGTACACCACGCCCCGCGGGCCGAGCGGGCACCACCCCGCGTATCCGCCGCCCCAGCGCCAGGCCACCCAGGCGGGGCCCCAGACGCGTCCCGGCAGCCAGATCCAACCCACGCCGTCGAGCATCGCCCAGCGGCCGTAGTGGTACGTGGCCCAGCCCCACGGCTCGTCGGTGACCCACGTCCAGCCGGCGGTCGTCCACATCCAGCGGCCGTCCCAGTACGGCTGCCACCGGGAGCCCACCTGGGTCGGCTGCCATACCCATCCGTACTCGGGGGTCTCCACCCATCGGCCGTAGCGATCGAGGCCGGAGCGGAAGTCATCCATCGACGGGCCGGCGCCCGCGGAGTCGGGAGGAGAGCCGTACTGTTGCGATCCGTAACCGTACTGCTGCGAGCCGTAGTCGTACTGCTGGGAGCCATAGTCGTACTGCTGGGAGCCGTAGTCGTACTGCTGGGAGCCGTACTCGTCCGCGCGCGGCCCGGGCTGGCCGTAGCGATCCTGCGCGCCGTGGCCATCGCGCGGATCGCCCGCGCTCGGCGCGTCGGACTGCCAGCTGTACTCGTCGTCGCCCGACCACTGCCCGTCGTTCCAGTCCGACTGCGCCCGCGCCGCGAGCGGGGCAAGGAGCAGGAGCGGCAGGAGCTTGCGGACCATGTCGACCTCCTGCCCTCTTGGACGTCCCGCGGGCGGCCGTGTTCACACAGGCTAGCCCGGAGATGCCGCGGCGCCCATTGAATGCCTCGCTACGCCGTCTTGCGGTCCTTCTCGAAGAGCAGCGTGGGCTCCTCGCCGCGCAGGATCACGCCCTCGGTGATCTTGCACTCCTTGATGCTGTCCCGGTACGGCACGTCGTACTGGATGTCCAGCATCGCGTTCTCCATGATGGCGCGCAGGCCGCGCGCGCCCGCCTTGCGGCGCATGGCCTCGTGCGCGATGGCGCGCAGCGCCTCCTTGGTGAAGCTGAGCTTCACGCGCTCCATCTCGAAGAGCTTCTGGTACTGCTTGACCAGCGCGTTCTTCGGCTGGGTGAGGATGGTGACCAGGTCCTCCTCGGTCAGGTCGTCCAGCGTCGCCAGCATGGGCAGGCGGCCGACGAACTCCGGGATCATGCCGAACTTGATCAGGTCCTCGGGCTCGATCAGCGCGAGGAGCTCGCCGACGCCGCGGTTGTCCTTGGAGCTGACGTTCGCGCCGAACCCGAGGCCCTTCTCGCCGGTGCGACGCTTGACCAGGTTCTCGATGCCGTAGAAGGCGCCGCCGCAGATGAAGAGGATGTTGGTGGTGTCGACCTGGATGTACTCCTGCTGGTTGTACTTCTTGCCGCCGCGCGGGGTGACGTTGGCGCGCGTCCCCTCGATGATCTTGAGCAGCGCCTGCTGGACGCCCTCGCCGCCCACGTCGCGCGTCGGGCTGGGGGTGTCGCCCTTGCGCGCGATCTTGTCGATCTCGTCGATGTAGACGATGCCGCGCTGGGCCTTCTCCACGTCGTAGTCGGCCGCGTGGAGCAGGTTCTGGATGATGTTCTCCACGTCCTCGCCCACGTAGCCGGCTTCGGTGAGGCTGGTCGCGTCGGCGATGGTGAAGGGGACGTTGAGGAAGCGGGCGAGCGACTGGGCGAGCAGCGTCTTGCCGCTCCCGGTGGGACCGATGAGAAGGATGTTCGACTTCTGCAGCTCGACGTCGCCGTCGCCCTGGGGCCGCGCCGCCTGCATGCCGGGGCGCGTGCGCGATGGCTTGCGCGAGTAGATGCGCTTGTAGTGGTTGTAGACGGCGACCGCGAGGATCTTCTTGGCGCGCTCCTGGCCGATCACGTAGTCGTCGAGGAAGCTCTTGATCTCCACCGGCGCGGGCAGCGCCACCGCGGGCCGGTTCTCCTCGCGCTCGGACTCCTCGGCGATGATGTCGTTGCAGAGCTTGATGCACTCGTCACAGATGTAGACGGTGGGGCCGGCGATGAGCTTGCGGACTTCCCGTTGCCCCTTCCCGCAGAAGGAGCAGGACAGGTTGCCGTGGTGGTGGCTGTCCTTCCGGCTCATGTCACCTCCTCTTCACGCAAGTGTACGCGCGCACCGCGAGGGCCGGCAACCATCGCTCCGGACGCACGTAGGCCCACTGTCCGAATCTATAGATGTGTCACCCGTCACGCCAGAAACGCGGCGGTCCGTCGAGCCGACGATCGGCGCCGCCGGGCGGCGGCACGCGCCACCCGTGCTCCACGACCCGCGGGGCGCCCGGACGGGCACGCGGAAGGCGACACGGCGTGGCGCCTGCCTACAGTGTCACCATTCTGGGCCCGCCGGGAGGCAGCCACGGAGCGCCGGACCTACGCGGTGAGATTGGCCTATGACGGCGGGGCGTTCCGCGGCTGGCAGCGGCAGCCCGGGCTTCCCACCGTGCAGCAGGCGTTCGAGGATGCGCTCGCCGCGGTGCTCGCCGAGCGGGTGCAGGTGCATGGCGCCGCGCGGACCGACGCTGGCGTGCATGCCGAGGGACAGGTCGCGAGTTTCACTCTGCGGCGCGCGCTGCGGGCCGGGGACGTGCTGGCGACGCCGCTGCCCCAGGGCGTGCGGATCGACGCGGCCGCACCGGCGCGGCCGTCCTTCCACGCGCGCGCCAGCGCTGCCGGAAAGCGGTACCGGTACCGGTTCGCCGCCGGCAGTCCGCTGGCGTGGGACCTGGGTCCTGGCCGTCCCGATTGGGACCGGGCCCGCGCGGCGCTGGAGGGCCTGCGCGGGCTGCCGCACCTCGCCGGGCTCGCCTCGCCGGCGCGGGGGAGCAGACCGGCGCCTCCGCTCGAAGCGTGGACCCTGGAGGCCGGACCCGGGTCGGCCGAGCTGATCGTGCGGGCGCCCGCGTTCCGCAAGCACGAGGTGCGCAACCTGGCAGGTCACCTCGCGGCCATCGCGCTGGGGCTCGCCGCGCCCGAATCGCTCGCCCGCCTCGCCCGCGGGCTGCGTCCGTGGCACGGCGCGACGGCGCCGCCGCACGGACTGACGTTGCTCGAGGTGCTCTACCCGCCCGAGATCGACCCATTCAGGTGAGCGGCGGCCGGAGCGGCACCAGCCCGGCGGCCTCGTTGAGCCGGCCCGAGCGGAACGGCTCGAGGTCCACGCTGACGAACTTGAACCCGGCCTCCCGCAGCGCGCGCGACGCCTCGGCGCGCACCGACAAAAGGTGCGGCAGCTCCGCCTCGGCCACCTCGATGCGCGCGACGTCGCCGTGCCAGCGCACGCGGAACTCGCGCAGCCCCAAGGCGCGCAGCGCCATCTCGGCCCGGGCGAGCTGGTCGAGCCGCTCCCGCGTGACCTCGGTGCCGTACGGGATCCGGCTCGACAGGCAGGGCTGCTGCGGCTTGTCCCAGGTGGGCAGACCCAGCTCGCGGGAGAGCGCGCGGATCTCCGCCTTGGTGAGCCCCGCCTCCGCGAGCGGCTGCACGACCTCGTGCTCGTCGGCGGCCCGCAGGCCGGGCCGGTAGTCGCGCAGCTCGTCGGCGTTCGTGCCCGACACGACCGCGGCGAGGCCCCGCGCGTGAGCCTCCTCGCGCGCGAGGTCGTAGAGCTCGGTCTTGCAGAAGTAGCAGCGGTCGATGGGGTTCCGGGCGTAGTTCGGATCGTCGAGCTCGGCGGAGGATCTCTCGACGTGCTCGGCCCGCAGGTCGCGCGCCAGCGCGCGCGCCGCCTCCAGCTCGTCGGGCGGAACGGCCGGCGAGACCGCGGTGAAAGCGACGGCGCGGTGCCCCAGCGCCTGCCGGGCGAGCGCGAGGAGCAGCGCCGAGTCGACCCCGCCGGAGTACGCGACGAGCGCGCTGCCGAGAGCGCGCAGGCGCTCGATCACCTGCTCCCGCTTGCGCGAAAGCTCCATGATGCCGCTTCTAACACGGCTTTTCAGCGCTTGCGCTTGCCGCCTGCCGCCGCGCGGCGGAGCTCGACACGCGCGGTGCGTGCCGCGGCGCGGTGCTTGGGCGCGGCCTTCTTGTGCAGCTTCACCGTCTTGCGCAGCTTCACCGGCCGGATCTTCTCCGGCTTGGGCGCCTTGCGCGGAGCCGCCGGCGCCGGCGTCGGCCTGGGCTTGCCGCGGGCGGAGATCTTCGGCCGGCTCTTCAACGCAGCGACCGTGGGATCGATCAGCCTCTGCGCCACCAACTGGCCGAGGATGTGCTCTACGGCCTCGTCGACGGTGTTCTTGGAGGTGTCGACGATGACCTCCGGGTGCTGCGGCGGCTCGTAGGGTTCGCTGATGCCCACCAGGTTCTTCAGCTCGCCCGCCAGCGCCTTCTTGTACCGGCCCGTCTTGTCGCGCTGGATCAGCGTCTCGATCGGGCATTCCACGAACACCTCGGCGAACCGGCCGATCTGGCGCCGGGCCTCGTCGCGCGTCTCCTTGTAAGGGCTCTCGATGGCGGCCTGCAGCACGATTCCGCCGCCGCGCGTGACCAGGCGGCAGACCCAGGCCAGCTTGCGGGCCTCGAGGTTGCGCGCGTCCTCGTTCTGGCCGTGCGCGACGTTCAAGAACTGTTCAGCCTCGCCGCCGTCGAGCACCTCGACGGTTTTCCCGAGCCGTCGCAAGCGGTTGGCGAGGCCAGCGGCCAGGGTGGATTTCCCGGCGCCGCTCATTCCGGTGAACCACACCGTGAACCCAGCCGACGTCGTGCCGTTCATGTCCTGCGATCTCCGGGGCGGAACACTGAGTTGGAAGCGCACATTACCGGTTGCCCTACCACCATGCAAGCAAATGCCTGCTCGGCCTTCCATGCAATTGGTCGATTTTAGAAAGTTATGTGATCACAGGCACTTGTTCTTCAGCAAAATCGACACGCGCGGGGTCCCAGGTATAGAGTCGCGCGGCATCGACCCCGGTGTCCTTGCACGAGATGACCAGATACTGGACGCCCTGCCACAGCGGCTCGGCCCCGCCGCCCAGGGCCATCTCGCGGTCCTCGCGGGAGAAATAGGCGCCGACGTCCGGGTGGGAGTGCACGATGGCCGCAAGCCCGCCGCCGCCCTGCTCGGCCTCGGTCAGCGCGGCGAGAAGCTCTTTCGGATCCATCACGTAGCCGTCTCGGCGGCTCCGCCGGCTGTTCCCCGCCGCCGCCTCCGTGCCGGCGATGTTCGCGATGGGCACGAACCGGAGCGCTCCGTCGCGGGCTGCGACCACCAGCCCGCAACATTCCGCCGGATAGGCGCTCCGCGCGTGAGAGGCGATCTCCGCCATGAGCGGCTGGAGGTCCTGACCGGTCAAACCGCCTCCGGCGGGGGCAGGTAACGGTCGGCGCGGTCAGGGAAGAGCGTCACCACCACCCCTCCCCGGCCCGCCTCCGACAATTCGCGCGCCACCTGCAGGGCCCCGACCGCGGCGGCGCCCGCGCTGTGTCCGGCGAGCAGACCTTCGTCGGCAATGAGCCGGTCGGCCATGTCCCATCCCGCGTCGGTGCAGACGGACAGCTTCCGGTCCAGCTCCTCCTCCCGGTAGATGGGCGGCACGATGCTGGACGGCATGTGCTTGAGCCCCTCCAGGCCGTGGAGCTCCTCGGCCGGCTCGACCGCGACCACCTGCACCGCGCCCCGGCTCCTCAGGCCGCGTGCGGTGCCCATGATGGTCCCGCCGGTGCCGATGCCCGCGACGAAGTGCGTGACGCGGCCCTGCGTGTCGCGCCAGATCTCCTCCGCGGTGGTGACCTCGTGCGCGCGGGGATTCATCGGGTTCGAGTATTGGTCCGCGTAGAACCAGCGGTCCGGCTCCTCGGCGACCAGCTTGCGGCAGAGGCGGATGGCGCCGTCGGACTGCTCGAGCGGGTCGCTGAAGATCTGCTGCGCGCCGTACGCGCGGGTGAGCTGCTTGCGCGCTTCGGACACGTTGCCGGGCATCACCAGCGCGACGCGTACGCCGAGCGCGGCGCCCAGCCAGGCGTAAGCGATGCCGGTGTTGCCGCTGGTGGAATCGATCAGGGTGCGCCCGCGGCCGGGTCCGACCAGGCCGCGCCCGAGCGCGTCGCGGACGATGAACAGGCCGGCGCGGTCCTTGACGCTGCCGCCGGGGTTGAGCCAGTCCAGCTTGGCCCAGATCTCGACTCCCGGCGCTTCGCGCTCCAGCGACCGCAGCCGCACCAACGGGGTGTTGCCGACCGCCTGCGCCAGGGACTCGAGGTTCACGGCCGGACCAGGTGCCGCAGGGCCGCGAGAGCAGCCGCCGCGCCGCGTTCCGCTGGCGATGGCGCGTCGCGGTCGAGGTCGAGGTCGAGGTCGGGGTCGACGTCGAGAGGATCGAGGATCCGGACGTCCGGGGACAGCTCGCGGCACTCGGCCGCGGCCGCCACGTCTTCCAGGACGAGGATGCCGACGCCCGAGGCGGCCAGGTAGCGGGCTGCCCATCGGGCTGCCTGGCCGGTGCCGCGCACGCGAACGCACGAGGAGAGGAGGCGCTCCTGGCCTTCGCCGCCCAGCTCGTCGAGGAGCAGGTGACGCGCGTACCGCTCCTGTTGCGCCTGCGTCAGCCGCATCTACCCCCCGGCGATGGCCGGCACGATGGTCAGCTTGTCGCCCTCGGCGAGCGCCGTCTGCAGGGCCTTGCCGTGCCGGATGTCCTCGTCGTTGCGGAAGATGTTCACGTAGCGGCGGAGCGCTCCCTTGTCGTCGAGCAGCCGCTCGCGCAAGCCGGGGTACCGGCGCGAGAGGTCCTCCACCGCGGCCTGCACGGTCGCGGCGTTTTCGACGGACACCTCGCTCTGGCCCTGGGTGAGCGGGCGCAGCGGAGCCGGGATCTTCACGATGACTGGCATTCTCTCGAACCTCCTTCCTCAAGGATGCCGGAGAGTGGCCTCCGGCGCGAGAGCACAGGCGGGGCAGCGAAGATCGCGCGGGACGGGCACGTCGCGCTCGGTCCCGCGCAGCCCGTCCCACTGGTGGAGGCGCGCCTGCGCGCGCGGCCGTTCGCCGCGCAGCACGCGGGCCGCCTCCGAGGCCATCGCGGCTCCGACCACGCCGCACAGGGGCGAGGCTACGCCCGCTTCCGCGCAGGTTGGGAGCGCGCCGGGCGGCGGCGGTCCTTCGAAGAGGCAGCGCAGGCACGAGCCCTGCCCGGGCAGGACGGTGAGGAGCTGGCCGCCCCACCCCAGCACCGCGCCGTGGACCAGCGGAATCCGAGCGGCGCAGGCGGCGTCGTTGGCGGCGAAGCGGGTCTCGAAGGAGTCGGTGCCGTCGAGGAGCACGTCGCATCCAGCGAGCAGCTCGGATGCGGACCGCGGCCCGAATCGCAGCACGCGCGGCTCCGCCCGCGCCCCGGGGACGAGCAACGAGAGGCGTCGCGCGGCTGCCTCCGCCTTGGGCTCGCCGACGTCAACTTCGGTGAAGAGGATCTGGCGGGACAGGTTGGAGCGCTCGACCCGATCCGGGTCGACGAGCACCAGCCGCAGGCCCGGCATCTCCTCGGCGAGCGCCAGCGCGGCGGGGCACCCGAGGCCGCCCATGCCGAGGAGGACGGCGGTACTCATGCGGCACGCTCCAGGCTCATGCGGCACGCTCGAGACTGAACTCGCGCTCGCCCGCCGAGGTGATCAGCGCGAGCCCGCCTTCGTCCGCGGCCACCGCGGCGGCCGCGGCCGCTGCGTGCGACGCGAGCACGCCGCTGGTTTGCGCCAGATCGGCGCGAGCCCGCGACGCCTCGGCGAAGGAGACCTTTCGCAGCTCGAACCCGGGCATGTCCATCCCGAGGGGCAGCTCGGGCAGCTCCACGTCCGCAGCGATCAGCGCGATCCCGCGCACCCCGGGCCAGCGCGATCGGAGCGCCTGCAGCGTGCCGAGCAGCGCGGCCGGCGCTCCGGCGGGACCGACGACCGCCGCCGGCGCGGCCGCCAGGTCCGCCAGCACCTCGGCGCCGAGCGTGCGCGCGTACTCGGCCGCGGCCTTGGGCCCGTCCAGCGGAGGGAGCGGCGTGCCG
>DASWGI010000386.1:0-22439 GCA_036393835.1 Myxococcales bacterium
CCCTTGTTGTTGCGGCCGCAGCAAACGATCATCTGCTCGATGGGCGGCATATCGTCGGTCTGGAGCGGCTTGTAGGCCCAGATCTGCTTGCCCGTCACGGCGTCGAGCGCGAACACGTCATCGTGACCGTCGGTGACGAACATCCGGCCGTCGATGACGATGGGCGAGACCTGCAATTCAGAGAGCGGATCCAGCACGCCCGTGTGGAAGACCCAGGCCGGCCGCAGCTTGTTCACGTTGCTCCGGCTGATCTGGTCGACGTTCTGGAAGCGGGTGTTGTGGAGGTCATTGCCGTGATTCGGCCAGTCGAGGTTCCTCGGCGTGTCGGCGAAGAGGCGCGACGGAAGCAGCGACAGCGCGCAGGCTCCAATCAACAGCACCAGCAGCGTCTTTGCTTTCATGGCTTTCCCCCCCTTTTGCAAAAGCCAATCGCGATCGCGGCCCCAACGCGCCTTTCCTGGGGCGAAGTCAAGTCGGCTTGCGGCATCGCCGCGCGCCTTGCTCCTGTTCGAGTCGGGGTGTATGGGGAGGCGGCGGCGTGGATCGTGCCGCGCGCTTCGCATGGCGTGGTGCGGGGCGACATCGAAAGGGAGGGCGCGATGAGCTGGACCAAGCCCGCCTTCGAAGAGATCAAGATGGATGCGGAGGCCAAGTCGTACAGCGACGGAATCACCTGGTAGCGCTCGTTACGCGAGCAGAAGGTGAAGATCCGCGTGCTCGGCTCGGCAGCTGGTGGGGGCTGCCCGCAGTGGAACTGCGCCTGCCGCAACTGCCGCGGCGCGCGCGACGGGTCCGTCCGGATCGAGGCGCGCACCCAGGAGTGCGTCGCGGTGAGCGCCGGCGGCGAGGCCTGGTTCCTGCTCAACGCCTCGCCCGAGATCCGCGCCCAGATCGAAAGCTTTCCGGCCCTCCATCCACGCCGGCAGCGCGACTCGCCGATCCAGGGCATCCTCCTGACCAACGGCGACCTCGACCACACGCTGGGGCTCCTCTGCCTGCGCGAGTCCTACCCGCTGGTCGTGTACGCGACCGAGGCGGTGCGGCGCGGCTTCGTCGAGAGCAACGTGCTCTACCGCACGCTGCAACGGTTCCCGGGACAGGTGAGCTGGCGCAGTTTGCGCCTCGACACCGTGGTCGAGCTGCGGAAGGACGGCGGAGATCCGAGCGGGCTCTCGGTCGAGGCGTTCGCCGTCCCGGGCAAGCTCCCCGTCCACCTCGAGGGTCTCGGCTTCGTCCCGGACTCGCGCGACAACGTAGGCTTCCAGATTCGCGAGCGCGGCTCGAGGAGCGCCCTCGTGTACCTCCCGGCGGTCGGCCGCCTGACGCCCGAGGTGCTCTCCGCGGCCGAGAGGGCCGACTGCCTCTTCTTCGACGGGACCTTCTGGTCCGAGGACGAGCTGCGCGAGTTGGGCGCCTCGGAGAAGCGCGCGTCGGAGATGGCGCATGTGCCGATCGGCGGCGCCGGCGGCAGCCTCGCCGCGCTGAGCGGCGTCCGCGCGGACCGGCGCATCTACATCCACCTGAACAACACCAATCCGGTCCTCCGCGACGACTCGCCCGAGCGAGCGGCGGTCGATCGCGCCGGCTGGCAGGTTGCCCGGGACGGGATGGAGATCGCGCTGTGATCCAGGAACGCCCGCGGCTCTCGGACGACGAGTTCGCCGCCTGGCTGCGGCGCGAAGGCGAGCGGCGCTACCACGACCGGCACCCGTTCCATGTGCTGATGCACGAGGGAAAGCTGACCAGGCCGCAGCTGCAGCAGTGGGTGCTGAACCGCTACTATTACCAGAGCCGCGTCCCCATCAAGGACGCCATCATCCTCTCCAAATCGGAAGACCCCGCGTTCCGCAGGATGTGGATCCAGCGCATCCACGATCACGACGGCGAGCGCGCGGGCGAGGGCGGCCTGGCGCTGTGGCTGCGGCTCGCCGAAGGAGTCGGGCTCGACCTCGAGGAGGTGGCGAGCTTCCGATCGGTCCTCCCCGGCGTCCGCTTCGCCTGCGACGCCTACGTGCAGCTCGTCCAGCGAGTGAGCCTGGTGGAGGCGGTCGCGTCGTCGCTGACGGAGAGCTTCGCGCCCGACCTCATGTCCCGGCGCATCGAGGCATGGGAGAAGCACTACCCATGGGTCCGCGCGGACGTGCTGGAGTATTTCCGGACGCGGGTCACGCGCGCGCGCCGGGATTCCGAGCAGGCCATCGAGTTCGTCTGCCGCAACGCGGTGACCCATGACCTTCAACAAAGCTGCGTGGCCGCGCTGGTCCGCAAGACCGAGATCTTGTGGCACATCCTCGACTGCCTGCAGGCGCCGCCGTGATCGCGCCCGCCGCCAGGCCTGCTCTCGCCGCCAAGGCGCGGCTCCGGTTCGACCACGCGTCGGGAGGCTACATGCTCCTCTACCCGGAGCGGGGCCTCGCGCTGAACCCGACCGCCGCCAGCATCCTCAAGCTGTGCAACGGCGAGCTGACCGTCGACGCCATCGTCGAGCAGCTGCAGCGCGAGTACGCCGAGCGGCCGGCCCCGGAGCTCCGCAAGGACGTGCTCGACTTCCTCGAGGAGATGTCCAGGCGCGGCCTCTTGCAGGTCGCCGGATGAGCGCGGCGCCACGTCCCTACACGCTCGTCGCGGAGCTGACCTACGCCTGCCCGCTCCATTGCGTCTATTGCTCGAATCCTATCGACTTCGCGCGGCGTCGCGACGCCCTCCATACGGACGACTGGCGCCGGGTCCTGCGAGAGGCCGAGCAGCTCGGGGTCGTGCAGGTCAACTTCACCGGCGGGGAGCCGCTGCTCCGGCCCGATCTCGAGTCGCTCGTCGAGCAGGCGCGCGCGCTCGACCTCTACACGAACCTGATCACCAGCGGGATCCCGCTCGAACGCGAGCGCCTGGAGCGCCTCCGCCGGCTCGGGCTGGACAACGTCCAGGTGTCGATCCAGGACGCGCGGCCGGCGGAGTCGGACCGCATCGCGGGGTGCGAAGCGTTCGAGCACAAGCTCCGGGTCGCCCGGTGGGTGAAGGAGCTGGGCTTCCCGCTGACGGTGAACACGGTCCTGCACCGGGAGAACCTCGATCGCATCGGCGAGGTGATCGCGCTGGCCGAGGAGCTGCACGCCGATCGGCTCGAGTTGGCCAACGCGCAGTACCTCGGCTGGGCGTTGCTGAACCGGGCGGCGCTCCTCCCCGGCGCGGCGCAGATCGAGCAGGCGCGGTCGATCGCTGCGGCGGCCCGGAAAAGGCTCGAGGGCCGGATGGAAGTGGTCTTCGTCGTCCCCGACTACCACGTCGAGTTCCCGCCCGCGTGCATGGATGGATGGGGCCGGCGCTTCCTGGTCGTCTCGCCCGACGGGTTGCTCCTCCCCTGCCTTCTCGCGCACACGTTGCCGGGGCTCTCCTTCGGCAACGTCCGTGACCAGTCCGTGCAGGACCTGTGGGTCTCCTCGCCCGGACTCGCGGCCTTCCGCGGCGAGGGCTGGATGCCGGAGCCGTGCCGGAGCTGCGCGCGGCGAACGATCGACTTCGGCGGGTGCCGCTGCCAGGCTTTCCATTTGACGGGAAGCGCCGCCGCGACGGATCCGGCCTGCTCGCTGTCTCCCGATCACGGGCTCGTCGAGGCTGCCCGTGCCGGGGCTGCGCGGCCGCCGCTTGTCGCGTTCACCTACCGGGCAGCGCGCCCCCACGGGGCTTCCGCCCGATGAGGCTCGCGCGGTTTGCGCTCCTGGTCTCGCTGGCAGCGGCGGCGGCGCGAGCCGACGTCGTCTTCGCCAGCGACGAGCACGGCGACGATCTGCGCGTCCTCTCCAGCGAGAGCCACCAGGTGGTGGCGACGGTTCCGGTCGGGAAGCGTCCGCGAGGGATGTGCCTGAGCCCGGATCGCAAGACCGTGTTCGCGGCCCTGGGCGACGAAGATGCGGTGGCGCTGGTGGACGTCGCGTCGCGCGCCCTCTTGCGCAAGGTCGCGGTCGGCCGCGACCCCGAGCAGGTCGCCGTGAGCGTCGACGGCAAGGTGATCTACGTCTCGAACGAAGCGGCCTCGACGGCCACCGCGGTCGAGCTGGCCTCCGGGCGCACGTTGTTCGTCGCGCCGGTCGGTACGGAACCCGAGGGCATCGCGGTCACGCCCGACGGCGCCAGGGTCTACGTGACCGGCGAATCCACCGACGACGTCACCGTCCTCGATGCGCGCTCGGGCAAGGTGCTCGGCCGGCTCGCGGTCGGCGCGCGGCCGCGCTGGGTCGCGTTCTCGCCGGACGGCCGGAAGGCGTTCGTCACCGCCGAGGTGGGCGGCACCTTGTCGATCCTCGACGCGCCGGCGATCCGGCTGCGGGCCACCGTCCCGATCGGCAATGGGCAGACGAAACCGAACGGCGTGGCGGTGGCGCCCGACGGGAAGCGCCTGTACCTGGCCGAGGGCCGCGGCGCCGCCGTGAGCGTCGTGGACCTCGCGGCGCTCTCGGTGGTGACCCGGATCGCCGTCGGCGAGAGGCCGTGGGGCGTCGCGCTCTCGCCCGACGGGAAACGGCTCTACACCGCCAACGGCGGCTCGAACGACGTCTCGGTGATCGACACGGCCGCCGCGAAGGCGGTCGCCCGGATCCCGGTGGGCAACAAGCCCTACGGCGTGCTGTACGTGCCCGATCCGAAGCCGTAGCTCAGGCCGGCGAAGACCTGGAACGGACGGCCGGGCGTGAGGAAGGGCTCGACCGGCGTGCCGGGCTGCTTCGGGTTGGGCGCGAAGGTGCCGAAGGTGCTGTAGCGCGCGTCCAGCAGGTTCGTGAAGCGGATCCACGCGACGAACCCGGCGGCGGACGCACGGACGCCGCCGTCCAGCGAGACGTACGGGTCGAGCTTCGCGGCGACGTTCTCCTCGTCCCCGCGCAGGCGCTGGGCACCGACGAAAGTGCCGGAGAGCGAAAGCGAGAGCCAGCTGTACGGGTGGAGCTCGAGCCCGGCGCCGGCGCGGTGGAGCGGGACGAGCGGGAACTCGCTCCCCGCGCGCACCCGCTCGATGCAGGACGCACCGCTGCACTCGGAAGTCGGCCGGGGCGTCGCCAGGGTCACGTCCTCCTCGAAGCTCGCCTCGGTCAGCGCATACGTCACCCAGGCGCCGAGCCAGCCGGCGGGCTTGCCGCGCAGGCTCGCCTCGATGCCTTGCCGCCGCGTCCTGCCGATGTTCTGGAAGTAGACTCCCGTGGTGCCGGCCGGGGAGACGGAGAAGATGTCGTCGAGGACGTCGGTGCGGTACGCGCTCACCTGTCCGGAGAGCCAGGCGGACGGCCGGGTGCGGAACCCGACCTCGTAGTTGGTGGCGCGCACCGGCTTGAGAGGAGGGTCGGGCGCGGTCCCCGCCTGCAGCCCCGGGCAGATCGCCGCCGGCCCGGCGCAGGTCAGCTCCAGGAGCGCCGGCGCGCGGAAGCCCTGCGACCAGGACAGGTAGACTCCGTGGTCGCGAGAGAGGTTGTAGTTGAGGCCGATCAGTGGGTCGAGACGGCGGAAGGCGGGAACGCCGCTCGCGTCCTGCCGCCCGGGCCTCTCCGGGCTCTGGTCGGCGATGCGGTGGCGGATGAAGTCCCAGCGCATCGCCGCCGTCAGGACCACCTCGTCTCCCTGGCGCAGGGCGCCGCGCGCGAGCTGGAAGGTGTCCTGCAGGTAGGCCCCCACGGTGTCCTGGCGGTCGTGTACCCGGGTGTCGAGGTCCTGCTCGTTGAACACGCTCACCTCGACGTCGCTGTGCGCGTACTCGAAGCCGAAGGTGAGCAGGTTCCACCTGCCGAAGAGCGGCGCGGTGCGGTCGAGCTGCAGCGTCCCTCCCGCCGAGGCGGTGCGAGAGAAGAGCCTGCTGTTCACCGCGACCAGGTTGACGTTGAACTGCTCGACGTGAAGCAGGCGCCCGAAGCCGTTCGCCGAGAAGACGAAGCGGTCGCCCAGGTCCTGCCGCAGGTTGAGGGCCAGCTGGTCGAGCCGCGGCGCGAAGAAGTCGCCCGCGGTGTAGTTCGCCGCGCGGTTGCGGGCCAGCTCCGAGGCGGGCAGGGGACCCGCCTGTGAGATGCGGTTGTCGACGTGCTGGTAGGAAAGGGTCAGGTCGGTGCCGCCATCGCGGAAGCCCAGCTTGCCGAACCCCTTGGCCAGCCTCGCCCCGGACGCGTCCCTCCAGCCGTCCTCCTGCGTCTCGGTCCCGGAGAGGTAGAAATCGACCGGGCCCTTCCGCCCGGAGAGCAGCGCCCGGTACTTCTGCAGGCCCGCGCTTCCCGCCGACACCTCCGCGAACGCGGAGGCGCCTTCCTTGCCGCGCCGGGTGACGAGGTTGATGGCGCCGGCCAGCGTGTTCCGGCCGAAGAGGACGGACGGCCCCGGCACCACCTCGATCCGCTCCAGGTCCTCGGTGGGGAGGAGGTCGAAGTTGATCTCCTCGGCGGTCGGCTCGTTGACGCGCACGCCGTCGAGGAAAACGCTCACTCCCTGCGGCACGCCGGTGACCGAGGTGGCCTGGAACCCGCGCAGCGAGAGGTCCGGCTGGTACGAGTTCCCTTGCTCGTCGGACAGAGACAGCCCCGGGACCTGGCCGGCGAGCGCATCGGGCAAGCTCGGACGCCCGGACCGCTGCAGATCGGCTCCCTCGATCACCTGCACGCCGGCTGGCACGCTGGACGGCGGGAGCGGCAATTGCGGGAGCCGCCCGATCACCACGATCTCCTCGGACACCTCGACGCTCTTCGGAGCCGCGGGCGGGGACTGCCCGTCCTGCTGCGCGCGGGCGCCCGTGGGCGCGGCCGCGAACAGCAGGCAAGCAGCAAAGACCAGCGCTCGCCCTCCCATTGCCCGGCCCCCCGGCCGGCTTGTCTCTAGCGCGGTGGCGCCGCGTCCGAGAAGCCGGCGTCGTTTCCGGATCCTTCCGTCGGCAACAGTCCCGGGTTGTGCTCCAGGAAGCGGACGCAGGCGTTCCAGCGCAGCACCGCGTCCTCGTTGCCGGGCGGGCTCAGCGCCTGCGCCTTCTGGTACCACTCCAGCGCCTCGAGGAACCAGCCCGAGGCGCTGCCCATGTGGGCGCCTCCCTTGAGCTGGGCCTTGACCCACCTCTCGCAGACGATGCCCGAGTAGTAGGCCCGCTCGTAGTCGCCGCGGATGCGGTCCACCACCCGGTGCGCCTCGGAGACGATGCTGTCGGCCCCGCGGGCGAACTGGTCGGTGATGGCGAGGAGCAGCATCGCCAGGACCTCCTGGTTGTCCGGGTCGGTGCTGAGGATGTCGCGGCAGATGCTGTCCGCCTCCTGGGGCTCATGGAGCAGGCGGTAGCGCTCCGCCTTGGCGATGGCCCTGGGGATGGCGGCCTCGCTGAGCGGCTTGAGCTCGAACATGACGGCCCCCCTTTTCAGCCCGCCGCGCGGAACACGCGCAACAGCCACCGCAGCGGATCGTAGACCTCGTCCACCACCCGCTCCTTGAGCGGGATGATGGCGTTGTCGGTGATGGCGATGTCTTCCGGGCACACGCGCGTGCAGCACTTGGTGATGTTGCAGAGCCCCACTCCCTGGGCCTGCCGCAGGTCGCCGAGGCGGTCCTCCACGTCGAGCGGATGCATCTCCAGCGCCGCGACGTGCAGGAGGAAGCGCGGGCCGATGAACTGCTCGTGCATCTCGTGCTCGCGCAGCACGTGGCAGACGTCCTGGCAGAGGAAGCACTCGATGCACTTGCGGAACTCCTGAACGCGCTCGATGTCCTCCTGCGCCATGCGCCAGGTGCCGTCGGGCGCATCGGGTGGCCGCGGTTTGAACTCCTTGATCTTCCGCTTCACCCGGTAGTTCCAGGAGACGTCGGTCACCAGGTCGCGCACGATGGGGAAGGTCTTCATCGGCCGCAGCGTGACCGGCCCCGAGAGCGGCAGGTCGGAGAGGCGCGTCATGCACATCAGCCGCGGCAGGCCGTTCACCTCCGCCGAGCAGGACCCGCACTTGCCCGCCTTGCAGTTCCAGCGCACCGCGAGGTCCGGCGCCTGCTCGGCCTGGATGCGGTGGACCGCGTCGAGGACCACCATCCCGGGCGCGACCTCGGTGGGGTAGTCCGCGAAGGAACCGCCCCGCGCGTCGCCTCGCCAGATGCGGAAGGTCGCGGTCGCCATCACTTCATCTCCTCGACGATCTGGCGGAGGTCAGCGCGCAGCTCCGGGATCGGCCGGCGCGCGACCTGCATGGCGCCGTCCGGTCCGCGGCGCACCACGACGTTCATCTTGCCCGAGGCCGCGTCCTTGCCGGGGTGGTCGTCGCGGAAGTGCGCGCCGCGGCTCTCCTTGCGCTCGAGGGCCGACCGGGCCACGGCTTCCGAGACGGTCATTAGATTTCGCAGCTCCAGCGCCGTGTGCCAGCCGGGGTTGAAGGCGCGGTTGCCGGCGACGCGGACCCGTCCGGCGCGCTCGCGCAGCTGCGCGATGGCGTCCAGCGCCCGGAGCATCTCTCCTTCCCGGCGCACGATGCCGACCAGGTCCTGCATGGCCTGCTGCAGCTCGTGCTGGATGCGGTACGGGCCGGTGCCGTCGTCGATCCCCTCGCGCTCGAACGGCGCCAGCGCGACACGCGCAGCATCGTCGACCTGCGCGTCATCGATGCGCACCGCGCCGGCCTTCTTGGCAAACTGCGCCGCATGTGCCCCGGCCCGCTGTCCGAACACGAGCAGGTCGGACAGCGAGTTCCCGCCCAGGCGGTTCGCTCCGTGCAGGCCCGCAGCGCATTCGCCGGCCGCGAACAGCCCGGGCACCGTGGACATCTGCGACTCCGCCTCCACCCGCACGCCGCCCATGATGTAGTGCGTGGTGGGGCCCACCTCCATCGGCTCGCGCGTGATGTCGATGTCCGCGAGCTTGAGGAACTGGTGGTACATGCTGGGGAGCTTCTTCTTGATCAGCTCCTCGGCGTTCGGGAGCCTCTTCTTGATCCAGGAGATGTCGAGGAACACGCCCCCGTGCGGGCTCCCGCGCCCTTCGCGGATCTCGCGCACGATGCAGCGGGCGACGTGGTCGCGGGTGAGCAGCTCGGGCGGCCTGCGCGCCGACTTGTCGCCCTGCGTGTAGCGGAAGCCCTCGTCCTCGTTGTCCGCGGTCTGGTTCTTGTAAGCGTCGGGGATGTCGTCAAAGAGGAAGCGGCGGCCCCGGTTGTTGAGCAGCACGCCTCCCTCGCCGCGCACGCCCTCGGTGACCAGGATCCCCTGCACCGAGGGCGGCCAGATCATCCCGGTGGGATGGAACTGGACGAACTCCATGTCCATCAGATCGGCGCCGGCGTGATACGCGAGGGCGTGTCCGTCGCCCGTGTACTCCCAGCTGTTGCTGGTGATCTGGTACGCCTTGCCGATCCCGCCGGTCGCGAGCACCACGGCGCGGGCGCGGAAGACGTGCAGCAGGCCCTTCTCGCGGTCGTACCCGAACGCGCCGGCGACGCGGTCGCCGTCCTTCACCAGCGCGGTGAGGGTGTGCTCCATGTGCACGTCGATGCCCTGGTGGATCCCGTGATCCTGTAGCGTGCGGATCATCTCCAGGCCGGTGCGGTCGCCGACGTGCGCGAGGCGCGGGTACCGGTGCCCGCCGAAGTTGCGCTGCAGGATGCGCCCGTCCTTGGTGCGGTCGAAGAGCGCGCCCCAGGCCTCCAGCTCGCGCACCCGGTCCGGCGCCTCCTTGGCGTGCAGCTCGGCCATGCGCCAGTCGTTCACGTATTGGCCGCCGCGCATCGTGTCGGCGAAGTGCACCCGCCAGCTATCGCGCTCGTCTACGTTGGCCAGCGCCGCGGCGATGCCGCCCTCGGCCATCACGGTGTGCGCCTTGCCGAGGAGCGACTTGCACACCAGGCCCACCGAGACGCCCGACGCCGCCGCCTCGATCGCCGCGCGCAGGCCGGCGCCGCCGGCGCCGATCACCAGCACGTCGTGCTCGTGCGCCTGGTACCGGAGAAGTGCCATGCTCAGAAGATCCTCCAGTCGCGGATCACGCCCATCGAGCAGAGCCGCACGTACAGGTCGGCGAAAGCGACGCTGAAGAGGCTGCACCAGGCCCAGCTCATGTGCCGCCGGTTGAGGCAGCTCGCGCAGTCATAGGCTTTGCTCTGGACGGGGGAGCCGGAGAGCCGGTCGAGGCGCCCGCCGACCACGTGCCGCAGCGAGTGGCAGCCCAGCGCGTAGCCGCCGAGGAGGACGACGTTCGCTGCCAGCACCACCGTGCCGAGGCCGATGCCGAAGCGCGTCCCGCCTCCGGGCGCGGGGAACCACATCGCCTTCCAGACGTCGACCGCGAGCACGACCAGGATGGGGAGCGCGAGGTACAGGAAGTACCGGTGCACGTTCTGGAGGATGAGCGGCAGCGAGGCTTCGCCGCGGTACAGCGCGCGCGGTTCGCCCACCCCGCACGAGGGCGGATCGGCCCAGAACGATTTGTAGTAGGCGCCGCGGTAGTAGTAGCAGGTCAGCCGGAATCCGCCGGGAGCCCAGAGGACCAGCAGCGCGGGCGAGAAGAGCAGCCAGGCCGGCCACCACGACGGCTTGGGCCCGAACCAGCTGTGCGGAGAGTCGCCGAATAGCTCGGGCGAGTAGAACGGCGAGAGGTACGGCCCGGACCAGTAGTGCGCGCCTTGCAGCGCGGCCCAGGTCGCGTAGACCACGAAGGCCGAGAGGCCGGCGAAGACGAGCAGGGGCTGGGCCCACCAGCGGTCGAGCCGCGCCGTCCTGCCGAATCCGATGCGAGTCAGACCGAGATCGACCTGCGCCATTGGCAGGGAAACCCCCTTCCTCCGCCAGCCACGCGGCGAGCATACCGATCTTCCCCGCTTGAACGCCAGTCGCCGCCGATAGGGCGGCGCTGCGCTTTTTCACAGCGCGGACGTCAGGGGATGCGTTCCGGCCGGCCTTGACCTCCGCGGGGACAGCGCGAGAGTAGGAGCATGGGGCAGCGCCAGGCGCTGGTGCTCGCGGGCGGCGGCAGCAAGGGCGCCTTCGAAGTCGGCGTCCTGCAGCGCCTGATGGGCGACCAGCAGAACGACTACGAGCTGCTCTGCGGCACTTCGGTGGGCGCCATCAACGCCGCCTACCTCGCGCAGACGCCGCTCGGGCAGCCGCAACAGGCGATCGCCAAGCTACGCGCGCAGTGGGACACGGTCACGACCGACAAGGTGCACAAGCGGTGGTTCCCCTTCGGCCGCGTGGAGGCGTTCTTCAAGACCTCCGTGTACGACTCCGAGCCGATCCACAAGTGGATCCGCTCGGGCCTCGACACGAGCGCGGTCCGATCGTCCGGGCGCAGGCTGCGCATCGTGGCGGTCTCCTTCGGCACGGGAGAGTCGTTCGTGGCCAACGAGCAGACGCCCGACCTGCCCGAGTGGGTGATCGCCTCGTCGGCCTTCCCGGTCATGCTGACGCCGGCCTCGATCGGCGGCGACCTGTGGACCGACGGCGGCCTGCGCAGCGTCACGCCGCTGGGAGAGGCCATCCGCGCCGGGGCGGGGGACATCGACGTGGTCCTCTGCTCGGACCCGTTCGCGAAGTCCCCGTTCGCCGTCGCGGACGCGCGGGCCATCCCGCAGCTCTTGCTGCGGTCGATCGACATCATGAACGACGAGGTGAGCCGCGCGGACCTGCGCATCGCTGGCCTCAAGAACGACCTCTCGCAGCTGCGGCCCGAATACCGGAAGGTGAAGATCCGGCTCTTCCAGCCGGCCGAGCCGTTGCCGTACGACCCGCTCGACTTCGACCCGGGGAACATCCGGGCGATGATCGATGCCGGATACGCGCAATCCGCGAGTTTCACGGAGGTGTAGCCAATCGGTGGCCGCCGGGGCCTCCGCGGGGTCCAATCCGACGAGTGGGGGTGCCGGTGCGACCTGCCCGATGGAGCGGAGTTGCCCTCCGGCAGGCTGGGGAAGCCTTCGCGGTGGGGTCGGTCGTCGCTGGGCGGTTCCGCATCGAGGGCCGGATCGGGGAGGGCGGCATCGCCGAGGTGCTCGCGGCGCGAGACGCGGACGGGCGCGAGGTGGCGGTCAAGGTCCTGCACTCGCACCTGGCGCGGCACCAGCTCGTGCGCGAGCGGTTCCGGCGGGAGATGGAGCTGACCCGCAGCCTGGCGGGGCCGGGCATCGTGCAGGTCCACGGGTGGTACGAGCACGCCGGGCGGCCGTTCTTCACCATGGAGCGGCTGCACGGGATCACTCTGGCCAGGCGCCTGCGCGGCGGGGCGCTCGAGCCCGCGGAAGCGCGGCGGATCGCGCGCGAGATCTGCCTGGCGCTGCAGCGGCCGCATGCCGCCCGGGCCGTGCACCGCGACCTGAAGCCGGAGAACGTCTTCCTGACCCGCGGCGGAGTGAAGCTGCTCGACTTCGGGCTCTCCAAGTCCGTCGGCGACGCCCAGTTGACCGCGTCCAGCCGGGTGCTGGGCACCCCGGGGTACATCGCGCCCGAGGTCTGGGAGGGAGATCCGGCGGACGCGCGCGCGGACCTGTACGCGGTGGGCGCGATCCTGTTCGAGATGCTCGCCGGCACGAAGGCCTTCGCGGCGGAGGATCCGTTCGTGGCCGCGGCCGCGCAGCGCGACCCGCCCGACCTGCGCGACGTGTCCCCCGCGGCGACCGATCGGGACGCAGCGATCGTCGCGCGCGCGCTCGCGCCCGATCCCGAGGAGCGGTTCCTCACCGCCGCCCAGCTGCTCCGCGCGCTGGACGGCGGGCGGGTGCCGCCTGCGCCGCGCGCGTCGCCGCGCCTCTCCGCCGGCGGGTACGACATCGTCGTCCACGAGGTGGTGGACCTGCTCGCGCCGTTCAAGCGGGACGTGGGGATCCGGGCGGTGCTGCGGCGGCTGGGGGCGCGCGCCCCGCGGCGCTGGCGATGGCAGCTCGCCGGGGCGGGCGAGGCGACGCTGGTCACCTCCGCGAGCCGCCCGTGCGCCGAGGCGATCGCGGCGCTGTGCGCCGAGCACGCCGTCCCGGCGACGGTGCGGGCCGCGCGCGATCGCTCGCGCGCCGAGGCGTGGCTGGCCCGGCGAGGGGCGGCCCTGCTGGTGATCTGCGCGGCCCTGCTGGCGGTCGTCGCGGCAGTCTGGCTGGGGGCGTCCTCGCCGCACACCGCCGCCGCGGCCGCGGGCGGGGCGCTGTTCGGGTACATGCTTTCGTGGGGCCTGCGCCCGGCGCTGGGCCTCGCGCCGCTCCGCGACCTCCCCGTCCGGACGAGCGCCGCCGGACGGTTCGCCGTGGGGCTGCTGCTTCGGGCGCAGCTTCTGGAGCGCGCCGCCGCGCGCCTTCCCCGCCGCGCCCGCGCTCCGCTGCTCGACGCCGCCCGCGAGGCGCGGCTGGCGGCGGAAGCGCCGGAATTGCAGGGCGGCGGACCGGTGCTGTCCGTTCTGCTGGAGCAGGCGGCGGCGCTGGACGGGATGCTCGATTCGCTGCGCCCCCGCCGCTGACGGGCCGGGAGCGCGAGGAGTCGCCGATGGAGATGTCCGAGGCGAGGGTCGATGGCGGGGAGCAGCAGGGCGGGACCCCTGCGCTGGGCGCGCGGAGGATGCGCTCCGCGACGGCGCGCACCAGCCCGCAGCTGGTGGTCGCGATTCACTGCGATGCCCCCCTCGCGGGGTCGTCGAGGCACTCGCTCGACGGGCTCGATTCGGTCGTGCTCGGACGAGGGGAGGAGCGGCGCGCCTCGCGCCGGGACGGCGAGCGGGAGCTGCTGCTCGAGCTGCCGGACCGCTGGGTCTCGTCGGTGCACGCGCGCCTGATCCGGCGCGAAGGCGGCTGGTCGGTGGCGGATGCCGGCTCGACCAACGGCACGCTCGTGAACGGCGCGCCCTGCGCGGAAACGCTTCTCCGCGACGGCGACTTGCTCGAGGTGGGCCGTACCCTCCTGTGGTACCGCGAGGCGGCGCCGGGCGAGGGGCGCGACGACGTGGATACCCGGCGGCTGGACGCTGCCGCGCCCGGCCTCGCGACCATCGCGCCGTCGATGTCCGCCGCCGTCGCTTGTCTGCCTGCGATCGCACGCACGGCGTTGCCCGCCGTGGTCGTCGGCGAGAGCGGCACGGGCAAGGAGCTGATCGCGCGCGCCCTCCACGTGCTCTCCGGCCGTCCCGGTCCCTTCCTGGCGGTCAACTGCGCCGCGATCGCGCAGACGTTGCTGGAGAGCGAGCTGTTCGGCTCGCGCAGGGGAGCCTTCTCCGGCGCCACGGAGGATCGGCCGGGGCTCTTCCGCGCGGCCGACGGGGGCACGCTGTTCCTGGACGAGATCGCCGACCTGCCGCTCGCGGCGCAGGCGGCGCTCCTGCGCGTGCTGCAGGAATCCGAGGTGCTTCCGGTCGGCGCGACGCGGCCCGTCCGCGTCGACGTGCGGGTGGTGGCGGCCGCGCAGCGCGACCTGCGCTCCCTGATCCCGTCCGGGCGGTTCCGCGCCGACCTGCTGGCGCGGCTCGACGCGTTCACCGTCGAGCTGCCGCCCTTGCGCGAGCGCCGCGAGGACCTGGGCCTCCTTGCGGGCGCGCTGCTGCGCAAGCTGGCGCCGGATCGCTGCGAGCGCCTGCGCTTCGAGGCAGATGCCGCCCGGGCCCTGTTCCGCTACTCGTGGCCGCTGAACGTGCGGGAGCTGGAGCTGTCGCTGGCCACCGCGCTCGCGCTCTGTGGAAACGGCCCCATCGAGGCCGCGCACCTGCCGGACCCGGTGCGCCGCGGCCACCCGCCACCGGCCCAGGCGGGCGGCGCCGGAGGAGGTCACCGGGAGGAGCTGGTCGCGCTCCTGCACCAGCACGCCGGCAACGTGGCCGAGGTCGCGCGGATGCTCGGCAAGGGTCGCATGCAGATCCATCGCTGGGCCCGGCGGTACGAGATCGACCTGGGAAGCTTCCGCCGCTGACTGGCACGAGGCGTGCTTTGCCGGCGGCCGGAGGTCGCCGATGCCGCGCGTTGCCCTGCTGCTCGCACTCCTGGGATGCTCCTGCGCGTCCCGTCCCGCGCCGGCGGGCGTGCCCGATCCCGGCCGGTCCTCGCTCGCGCTCTTGCCCGGGATCGCTCACGCCGACGGAGCGGAACGAATCGTCATTCGCGTCGACGTGCGCGACGGCGCGGGCGCCCCGGTGCCCGGCGCGCGCGTGCAGGTGGATGCATCCTGCCCGGGCATCCGCCTCCGCCAGCCTGGCCCTGCGGGACCGGACGGCGCGACGCTCGCGGAGGCTCGCGCGACCTCTCCCGGCCGTTGCCGCGTGACCGCGAAGCTCGCCGCCGCGGGACGCGCCGTCCTCCTCGACCGCGGCGACGAGCTGATCTTCGTGCCCTCGACGCGCGGCCCGCGCGTCGACCTTTTTCCCTTCGGCCGCCCTCCGTGACGGAGCGTCACACCGTCACGCGCCGTGGTGACGGCGTGACCGTATCTTGGCCTCCGTCCCCAGGCGCGTCGGCCGCTTGCAGCAGCGCGGGATGGCCCGCCGCGTGCTCAAGCGCCTTCGGGAGGAGGGACGATGCTCATCGCCGAGCTGCGCAAAACCGAAGCGAGCGCGTGGGACGCGTACGTGGATTGCCATCCGCGCGCCAACTGCTATCACCTGCGCGCCTGGAAGACGGCCGCCGAAGCGGCGTACGGGATCGAGGCGCCGTTCCTGCTCGCGCGGGAACGTTCGGACGGTCCCGTGCGCGGAGTGCTGCCGCTGTTCGTCATCCGGGGCGGGCCGGTCAGCGCGTACCTCACCACCGGACTCTTCGGCGCGTACGGGCCCGTGCTGGCTGACGACGATGCGGCCGGCGAGGCGCTGGTGGCTTTTGCGGTGCAGCGGGCGCGTGCGCTGAACGCGCGCTTCGTCGTGGTGAAGGCGCTCGGCGACGAGCCGCATGCGCGCGGATTCGAGCCGGTGGACCGCTGGGTGGTGGCGCGCCTTCCGCTCGCGCCCGAGCCGGAGATCGTCTGGCGGCGCTTCCGCGACAAGACCCGCAACGCAGTCCGCAAGGGGCAGCGGAGCGGGCTGGAAGTGCGCGAGGGCCACGGCGAGTTGGACGGCTTCTACGACGTGCTCGCCGAGAACATGCACCGCAAGGGCGCTCCGATCTACGGCCGGTCCCTGTTCCGCGAGCTGGTGGATGGGCTGGGCGAGCGGGCCGGGATCGTCACCCTGGCGGAGGGCGGCCGCACCGTCTCCGGCGCGCTGGTCATCCGCTTCGGCGGCGTGGCCACCGTGCCGTTCGCGTCCTCCCGTCCCTCCTCGTTCCACCTGAACCCCAACAACCTCCTCTACTGGGAGATCATCTCGCGGGCCTGCCGGGCCGGGCTGCACACGCTCGACTTCGGCCGCTCGCTGCGGGACTCGAGCGCGCTCTCCTTCAAGCTGAGCTGGGGCGCGCGCACCGAGCCTCAGCCGATGTACGTGCGGACGGTGCGCGGAGCGCCTCCGCGCTTCGACGTGACCGCGCCCTCGGTGCGCCTGCTGGTGCGCCTCTGGCGCTCGCTCCCGCGAGCGTTCGCCGACGCGCTGGGACCGCAGGTCTGCCGGCGGTGGCTGGCTTGACCGCTGCCGCAGCTCGCAAGGCCGGCCGCGCGCTGGTCTGCGCGGCGGCGTTGGTGCTCGTGTTCCTCTTCCTCCGCCGCATGCCCGTGGCCGGGATCGCCGCGGCGCTGCGCGGGGCCGAGCCGCTCTGGTTCGCGCTGGCATTCGCCGTGTACCTCACCGTCAACACGGCGGCCAAGGTGCAGCGGTGGGCCGCGCTCCTCCGGCCCGTGGCGCGCTCCGGCCCGGCAGCCGGCGCAGTGGAGCTGGCGAAGATCCTCTTCGCCAGCCAGGCCACCAGCAACCTCTTGCCCGCTCGCGCCGGCGAGGCCGTGCGCGTGGTCGAGCTGCGCCGGCGCGGGTATGCCGTCCCGGGACTTCTGGCCGCGCAGCTCTTGGAGAAGGTGGTCGAGGCGGCGAGCCTGTGCCTGCTCTCCGGGGTCGCGGCAGCCGCCGCCGGGATGCCGCCGATCTTCCGGGTCCCCGTGTGGAGCGTGGCGCTCCTGGGCGGGGCGCTGGTCGCGCTCGTCGCGCTGCTGCCCCTCGTGCGCTCCACCCCCGCGGTCTGGCCGCGCAGCCTTCTCTGGTCATGCGCGTCCGACCTCGCCGATGCCGCCGTGCTCGGGTTCTGCCTGCAGGCCGCCGGCGTTCACCTCGGTCCCGCGGCGTGGCTCGTGGTCCTGCTCGCCATCAACCTGGCGATCCTGCTCCCGTCCACGCCGGGGCACCTCGGGGTCGTCGAGGCCGCGGCGGGGGCGTCGCTGATCGCGCTCGGCGTCCCCGCGGAGCGCGCGCTGGCCGGCGCCGTCCTGTACCACGCGGTGCAGATCGTCCCTTCGACCGTCCTCGGCCTGGCCGTCCTGCGCAAGCGCTGGACCCGGCAGCGGAGCCCGGCATGAGGGAGCCGCCTGCGCTCCGCGCGGACTTCCTCGCAGCGTATCCGGCGTGGGTCGCCAGGCATCGGCTCGGCATCCTGGCGGCCGCGGCATCGCTGACCGTGGTCGCGGGCGGCGCCGCGGCGACGCTCCCCATCCGGACCGACTTCAGCCAGCTCCTGCCGGCCCGCGAGCCGTCGGTGGTTTCGCTGCACCGCCTCACCGCGCGCAAGTCGACCACGGCCGTGGTGGAGATCGGCATCGCCGCCGAGGACCCGGAGGCGGCGCGCGACTTCGCGGCGGCGCTCGCGCCCGACCTGCGCCGCCTTCCGCCCGAGCTAGTCCGCGAACTGGAGGACGACGACCTGCCGATGCGCAGGTTCGTCTGGGAGCACCGCGCGCTGTATGCCTCCGAGGCCGGGTTGCGGCAGGCGCTCCACGCGGCGAAGGCGCTGCTGGCGAGGAGCAATCCGCTCCTGGTCGATCTGGAGGATGGGGGCCAGCCTGGCCTCGACGAGCTGTCCGAGAACGTGCAGCGTCTGCGGGCGAGGACGATCGATCGGCCGCCGGGCTACGTGGGCGAGGGTGGCCGGCTGCGCATGATCGTGGTGCGCGCTCCGTTCAGCGACACCGAGCCGGCCAGGGGCGAGGCCCTGCTCGCGGCGCTGCGCCGGACCGCGGAGGCGCTGCTCCCGGCCCATCCGGGGGTCGAGGTGGGCTACGCCGGCGATCCCGTCACGGCCGCGCTCGAGCACGCGCTGGTGCTGCGCGACGTGGCCGTCACCGCGCTGGCCTGCCTGCTGCTGGTGATCGCGCTCCTCCTCGCCGCCTTCCGTTCGCCGCGCATCGTGCTGGCGCTGTGCGCGAACCTGGCCGTCGCGTGCGCGCTGACGTTCGGCTGGACGCGGCTCGCCATCGGGCAGCTCAACTCGGCCACCGCGTTCCTCGGCTCCGTGGTGGCGGGCAACGGGATCAACTTCGGGATCATCCTCGCGGGCCGCTACCGGGAAGAGCTGCGCCGCAGGCCTCACGCGCAGGCGCTGGCGGAAGCGCTGGCGCGGACGGCCGTCCCGACGCTGGTCGCCGCGATGGCGGCCGCGGCGGCGTACCTGTCGCTGGTCGTCACCGACTTCCGCGGCTTCAGCGAGTTCGGCGCCATAGCGGGCGTCGGGATGATCTTCTGCTGGGCGACGACCTTCCTGGTCCTGCCCGCGCTGCTCGACGTGCTCCGGCCCGCCGGGCGGTCGGCCGGCCGCGAGCCGCGCCCGGTGCGGCTGCCGTGGATCCCTTCCCGCGCGGTGTCCGCCGCCGTGCTGCTCGGCGCGGCGGGGTTCGCGATCGCCGGCGCGCGGGTCGTCCTGCGCGAGCCCTTCGAAGACGACCTGGGCGCGCTGCGCAGCCGCTCGTTGCCTTCGAGCGAGGCCGGCCGCTGGAGCCGTCGCCTCGACGCCGCGTTCGGCCGGACGCGGTCGGGCGGATTCGTCCTCGGCGTGGAGCATCCGGGCGACGTTCCCGTGGTCCTGGCGGCGCTCGAGCGCGCCGAGCGCGAGGTAGCCCCGGCAGCGCGAGTGCTCGGCCAGGTGGACGCGCTGCCGCGCGCGCTGCCCGGCAGCGTGGAGGAGCAGCAGCGGAAGCTGGAGCTGCTCTGCGCGTTGCGCGCGGTCCTCCGCCGGGCGCTGCCGCACTTGCCGGCCGAGACGCGGGACCGCCTGGGCGCGCTGCTCCCGGACGCCCCGCCCCGGGCGCTCGATCTCGCCGATCTTCCGGCCCCGGTGCGCGAGGCGTTCGTCGAGAACGACGGGCGCGCCGGCCTGCTGCTGGTGGTGCACCCCGGTCCTGCGTTCGAAGGATGGAGCTACCGCGGGATCCGCCGCGCGGTCGAGCTGGTACGCGGGCTGCGATTCGAGCGCCCGCTCCAGGGACCGCTGGAGATCTCCGGACCGGAAGTCCTGTTCGTGGACATGATGAGCGCGGTAGAGCGGGACGCGCCGCGCGCCACCGCCGTCTCCGCGGTCCTGGTGCTGGCGCTGCTGGCCGCCGCGCTCGGGTACCGCCGGGATTTCGCCGCCGGCGCATTCGCGCTCGCCGCCGGCGTGGGCGGGATGCTCGGCGCGATGGGGCTCCTGCACGTGCGGCTGAGCTTCCTCAGCGCGGTGGCGGTCCCCATCACCATCGGCATCGGGGTCGACTATCCACTGAACGTGATCGCCCGGGTCCGCCAGGAGATCGCCGCCGGGGGCGACGTCCGCTCCGCGCTGCGCCAGACCGGCGCCGCCGTCGCGCTCTGCTCGGCGACCACCGTGATTGGCTACCTGGTCCTGCTCGGTTCGGACACGGGCGCGATCCGCTCCTTCGGGCTCGCCGCGGTGCTGGGCGAGGTGGCGTGCCTCCTGGCCGCCCTCCTCGTCGGCCCCGCTGCGCTGGTCGTCCTGCGCCGGCTGCGCTACTAAGATCCAACGATGATGGCGCGGCTCGACGAGTTCGCCCCGGAGCACCAGTTCAACGAGGTGCACGGCATCCGCATCCGCGCGCCCAGGAACCGTGCGTACCGGGCGATCAAGGAGGTGACGGCAGGCGAGATCGCATTGTTTCGCGCGCTCACCTGGATCCGCCGCCTCGGGCGCAAAGGGCCGGAGAGCATCCTCGATCCACCGAAGGACGAGCCGGTCCTCGCGGTCGCGACGCGGACGGGGTTCCTGCTGCTGGCAGACGACCTCGAGCAGGAGATCGTCGTCGGCGCGGTCGTCCTCGCTCCAGCCGGCGTGAAGAAGCCCCGCACCCCGGAGCAGTTCAAGCAGATCGCCGACCCGGGATTCGCCAAGGCGACGATGAGCTTCCGCATCGAGGACGCGGGCGATGGCACCTGCCTGGTGTCGACGGAGACGCGCGTGCACGCGACGGACGCGCCGGCGCGGCGCAGGTTCGGGAGGTACTGGGCCCTCATCCGCCCCGCCAGCGGCTTCCTCCGAAGGATGTGGCTGCGCGCGATCAAGCGCCGCGCGGAGAGCGGGGACTGAGGCGGCGGACACATGACGAGCCGCACGCCGCAAGTGAGCCGAGCTCACCTCCGCAACAGCGACAGCACCAGCTCGACGAGAATGAGCAGGGCGATGGACATCTCCAGGAGCCACATGCGGCGGTCGCGCGCGACGTCGAGCACCAGCTCCAGGGACTCCTGCACGCCGCGCAGCTTGATCTCCAGCGACTGGTAGCGGTCGGTCAGGTCGAACTCGGCGCGCAGGTCGTCGTAGATGCGGTCCAGCTCGGGGTCCTCCCAGACCTCGTCGGGCTTGTCGAGCAGGTGGAGCACCGAGAGCACCTCGTTGCGCGAGGTGATGGCCTCGCCGATGAACCGGTGCAGGTGCGCGGGACGCGCGCGCACGGTGCCGGTCTTCTCCAGGCGGTCGACCAGGGCGTCCGTGCGCCCGAAGAGGTCGTCGACGAGCCGCTCGTAGTACTCCATGGCGGCGCTCTGCGCGACCACGATGGCCACCGCCGCGGCGCGCGCCGGGCCCAGCTCGCCGATCTGCAGGACGCCGTCGGCGAAGCTGGTGCGCGCTCCCGGTTCCTCGCGGACCGTGAAGCTCTCGGCGACCACCTTCCGGGCCGGACCGCGCAGCGTGGCCCGGATGCGCTCGAGGAAACCCTCGCGCTGCTCCGGCGTCGCGTCGTGGAAGACGGCGGCGCCGAACGGGTAGACGAACACCTCGCCGCCGCCCTCGAGCGGATGGCGCAGCTCGTGGGCGCGCAGCCGCCCTCCGGGGATGGCTTGCGCGAGCTCGCGCAGGGAGAAGTTCTCCACGAACGCGACCGCCTCGAAGTGATGGGTCCGGCCGCTCACCGGACACCCCTCTACCGGGCGCCGGGGTCGGCCGCAACACTGATAACGTGCGCGAGATGGACCGCGGATCGGCGAAGCTCCTGGCGGCCTTGGCGCTCCTCGCCGCGTTCGTGGCCGCCGCCGCCCTGCGCTACCGGCCACCGCCGCCGCGGGCCGGCGACGCGCGGCCGCGGCAGTTCTCCGCCGTCCGCGCCCGCGAGGTCCTCCGCGCAATCGTGGGCGACGGGCAGCCGCACCCGACCGGGTCGGCCGCCGCGGCCGCCGTGCGTCAGCGCATCGCAGCCGAGCTGGAGCGGCTCGGCCATCGCCCGGAGGTCCAGGAAGGCTTCGCCTGCGGGACGGCGGGGATCTGCGCGCGAGTCAAGAACCTCGTGGCGCGGATCGAAGGCAGGCGCCCGGGCAAGGCGGTGCTCCTCTCCGTGCACTACGATTCGGTGCCCGCGGGACCGGGCGCGAGCGACGACGGAGCGGGGGTCGCGGCCGCGCTGGAGATCGCGCGCGCCTTGAAGGCGGACCCCGCGCCGCCCAACCCGATCGTGCTTTTCTTCAACGAGGGCGAGGAGGACCACCTGCTCGGCGCCGAGGCGTTCGTGGCGGGCCATCCATGGGCGAAGGAGATCGGCGCGGTCGTCAACCTGGAAGCGCGCGGGACGACTGGCGCGAGCCTGATGTTCGAGACCAGCGACGGCAGCGGGTGGCTCATCGACCTGTTCGCGAGGAGCGTCGCCAGGCCGGCGAGCAACTCCATCTACTACACGATCTACAAGTTGCTCCCGAACGACACCGACCTGACCGTCTACAAGCGGAGCGGGCTTTCCGGGCTCAACTTCGCCTTCATCGGCGGAGAGGCGCGCTACCACACGCCGCGCGACGACTTCGCGCACGCCGATCCCGGAAGCTTGCAGCACCACGGCGACAACGCGCTGGCGATGGTGCGCGCCCTGGCGCAGGCGGACCTCGATTCCCCGCCGCGCGGCGAGCGGGTGTTCTTCGACGTGCTCGCCTTCGGCGTCGTGCGCTGGCCGCTGCGCTGGATGCCGGTGCTGGCGATCGCCGCGGCACTTCTCTGGCTGGCCGGCGCCGTGCGCGCGGTGCGCCGCGGCGAGCTGCGACCGGCCGCGCTCGCCTGGGGGTTCGGCGCCTTCCTGCTCGGCGGGGCGGCGACGGGCGCGGCTGGCTACGTGCTCCTGCTCGCGCTGCGCGCGGCGGGCGCGGTGCCGTACCCGTTCGTGGCCCATCCGGCCGCGGCGCG
>DASWGI010000387.1:0-4259 GCA_036393835.1 Myxococcales bacterium
GGCAAGCGGGTGCGCCCGCTGCTCACGCTGCTCTCGGCGCGCGCGGCCGCGCCCGGGCGGCGCGCGCGCGGGCGGGTCGCGCTGGCGGTGGTCGCCGAGCTGGTGCACTCCGCGACGTTGCTGCACGACGACGTGATCGACGACGGGCTCACCCGGCGCGGCATGCCGGCGCCGCGGGTGGCGTACGGCAACGGCGTCTCGGTGCTGGCGGGGGACTGGCTCCTGGCCGCCTCGCTCGACCTGGCGCTGCGCTCGCGCGCGCCCGGAGCGATCGAGGCGCTGGTGCGGACGCTGCGCACGCTGGTCGAGGGCGAGGCGCGCCAGCTCGCGCTGCGGGGGCGGACCGACTTCACCCAGGAGGACGCGCTCACCATCGCCGCGAAGAAGACCGGCTCGCTCTTCGCCTGGTGCGGCGAGGCGGGAGCGCTGGCGGCCCGCGCGGCGCCAGCGGTGGTCGCAGCGCTGCGCGAGTTCGGCCAGCGGGCCGGGTCCGCCTTCCAGATCGCCGACGACCTGCTCGACTTCGAGGCGGACGCGAGCACCCTGGGAAAGGCGGTGCTGGCCGACGTGGCGGAAGGGAAGCCGAGCCTGCCGCTCGCCATCGCGCTCAAGCGGCTGCCGGTCCTGCGCGAGGAGATGGGGAAGCTCCTCGTGGCCCAGGGCGCCGAGGCGGAGGAGCTGCAGCAGGCGCGCGTGCGCGCCTTCGCGGTGAAGCTGAACCGGACCGGCGCGCTGGGGGCCGCGCGCCGCATCGCCGAGCGGGAGCGCGACGCCGCCCTCGAGGCGCTCGGCCCCGTCCCGCAGAGCCCCACGCGCGACCTGCTCGCGCAGGTGGCGCAAGTGCTCCTCTCCCGCTCGCGCTGACTCGAGGGAAGAGACGATGCCCGACGCTCCGGCCGCGACTACACTTCCCGAGATGGCGACGCGGGAGGAAGAGCGCGAGCTGATCCACGAGGTCGCGGACGCGGTCGGCGCGCTGATGGAGTTCTGGGGCTTCAAGCGGGTGATGGGCCGCCTGTGGACGGTCCTCTACCTGACCGGCGAGCCGCTCGGCGCCGCGGAGCTGTGCGAGAGGCTGGCCATCTCCAGCGGGGCCGCCTCGATGACGCTGGCCGACCTCGAGCGGTGGGGCGTGGTGAAGCGCTCGCGCAAGGCGGGCGACCGCCGCGAGTACTTCGAGGCGGAGACCGACGTCTGGAAGATGGTCTCGCGGGTGCTGCGTGAGCGGGAGCTGTCGCAGATCGAGCGCGCCGTGGAGATCTTCGACCGCGCCCGCGAGCGCCTGCTGCGCGCGGTCCCGCCCGGGGAGCAGGCGCGCATCTCGCGGATGGTGGACCGCATCGCGCGCCTGGCCGACCTGGCGCGCGTCGGGCGCGGGCTGCTCACCGCGATGGTGCAGCAGCACAAGGTCGACCTCGCGCCGCTGGTGCGTTTCGCCACCGGCCGGCGGCGGTGACTTCAGAATTCGACGGAGAGGCCGAAGCGCCAGGCGCGGTCGCTGAGGATCAGCGCGCCCGACTTCCCGAAGTTGTTCAGCCGGGTCCAGCCGTACTCGGCGAAGAGCGAGGTGCGCTGGATGCCGGTGTCGTTGTACGCCTCGCGGGCCAGGGCCTGGTCGATGGCACCCGCGTCGAGCGCGACGCCCAGCGCCGTGGTGTAGCCGTAGCTCCATCCCGACCCGCGTCCTCCCGATGAGCTCGTGGAGACGTTCCCGGTGCCGTTCTGGGAAGACCAGAGCGCCGCCGTGAGCCCCGCCTGGGCATAGGGCACCACGGGAAGCCAGCGGTACCGGTCGGCGAACCAGTCGAGCCGGTAGGTGGCGACCGCGCCGAACGGCACGACGTTCAGCTTCGCCGTGTCCTGGGAGGGAGTCAGGGTCCCGTGCAACAGCCCCTTTCCGAGGTTCTGCCAGAACCCGGCCGTGACGCCGAAGAGCAGCGCGCCGAAGGGATGCAGGGCCTGGTAGTCCACCTCGAGCTGGAACCGAGGCGGCGCGCGCCCGTGGAAGATGTCGTGGTACGGGGTGCCGGTGAGGCCTTTCTCCGAGTCGATCTGCGGATCGTACCGATCGATCTTGAACCCCACCAGCCAGCGCCGCGGCCGCCTGTCGAGCCCGGTCCAGTCGGCGCGCGCTGCCGGAGCGGCGGCGAGCAGCGAGAGCGCGAGCAGCGCGCCGCGCTTGCGGCGCCACAGCGCCGCGGAGAGGACCGCGGCCGCCAACAGGCCCGCGCCGCCTCCGCTGGCGCACCCGCCGCCGCCCGTCGCGGAGCCGCCCGCCGCGCGGTAGTGGCTGTAGAAGTCGTCGATCTGCACCGGCGTCCCGGTCGTCGCGGGCGAGGAGAGCGCGGATCGGTTGGCGTACGCATCGATCGAGCGGACGTACAGGTCGTAGTCGTGGCCGTTCTGGAGCGGGTTGGAGAAGCCGTCCCGATCGACGTCCGCGTTCGTGACCGAGACGTTGCGGACGAGCCGACCGGGGTCCACCGGCGTCGTGCCGGCGGGAAAGACGTAGACGTCCCAGCTCTGATCGCCCGCGTCGTTGGAGGTCCAATCGAGGCGCAGGTGCGAATCGCCCGGCGTCGCCGTCGGCGGGGATGGCGCGTCGGGTGGAACCAGGGCGAAGCTCGCCTGCTGGGTGCCGAAGAAGACACCGCTGCCGAAGATGCCGCTCGTCGTCCGACGCACGCAGAAGAAGACGGCGTACGGCGAGGTCGCCTTGTGGTCGGTGTTCGCGCAGCCGTTGGGAAGGTCGAGGAGCAGCTGCTTGGCCGTGACCGTGGCCTGGTCCGTCTGCTGGACGGTGCTCGGCTGGAGGAGCGGCGGAGACGGCGCGGTGGTGGGATCGGAGGCGGCGCTGCACGAGGCGGTGTCCTTGGTGATGAAGATCCGCACCGTGTCGCCTGGGTTCGGCGTGACGCCCAGGTTCCATTGGAAGACGATCAGCCGGTTGTTGTTGCAGTCGTCCCGCCCGAGCAGGACGGGATTCGCCCCGGTCTGGCCGGTGGTGACGCTGATGTTCTGCGTTTGCGCCAGCGAAGCGGCGGGCGCGAGCAGCACCGCGAGCGCGGCCAGTCGAGACACGCGGACGGTGGAAAGCAAACCCTGGGCCGAGGCCTCGGCGCCTGCTTGCCCGCCAGCTCCGCCATCCTCCGGCCGCAACCTGGACATTCTGTCCGACCCGCGACGGGCTCCGCGGACAAACTGGCAACGCATCAGTGCTTGAGGCCGAGCGCCGGCTCGTGGTCGCGCAGGACCAGCTCCGCGATCTGCACGGCGTTGGTGGCGGCGCCCTTGCGCAGGTTGTCGGAGACGACGAACAGCGCCAGCCCGCGCTCCTGCGAGAGGTCCTTGCGGATGCGGCCGACCAGCGTGTCGTCGTTGCCGGCGCCGAGCAACGGCATGGGGTAGACGTGCTGCGCGAGGTCGTCCACGACCTTCACGCCCGGGGACGCGCGCAGCACCTCGCGGGCCCGCTCCGGCGTCAGCTCCTCCCGGAAGGTGAGGTTCGCCGCCTCGGAGTGGCAGTAGAAAACGGGCACCCGCACGCAGGTCGCGGACACGCGCAGGTCCGGCAGGCCGATGATCTTGCGCGTCTCGTTGACCATCTTCATTTCCTCCTCCGTGTAGCCGTTGGAGTTGGCCGGCCCGATCTCCGGGAGGAGGTTGAAGGCGATGCGGTGGGGGAACTTCTTCGGCGTGGCCTCGGCCAGGTTGAACAGCGCGCGGCTCTGCTCCTGCAGCTCGTCGATCCCCTTCTGGCCGGCGCCCGACACCGACTGGTAGGTGGACACCACGACCCGCTCCAGGCCGGCTGCGTCGTGCAGCGGCTTGAGCACCAGCACCAATTGAATGGTGGAGCAGTTCGGGTTGGCGATGATGCGGCGCCCGCCGGGCCGGAGCGCCAGCTCGACGGCCTTCGGGTTGACCTCGGGCACCACCAGCGGCACGTCGGCGTCCATGCGGAAGGCGGACGAGTTGTCCACCACCACCGCCCCGGCGCGCGCGGCGTAGGGGGCGAACTCGCGCGAGACGGACGCGCCCGGCGAGAACAGCGCGATGTCGACGCCGTCGAACGATTCGGGCTTGAGACGGCGGACGGTCAGCTCCTCGCCGCGGTACGAAAGCGTGTGGCCCTCGCTCCGTTCCGAGGCGAGCGGCACCAGCTCGGACACGGGGAACTCCCGCTCCTCGAGCACCTTCAACATCTCTCTCCCCACCGCCCCCGTCGCCCCCGCCACCGCCACTTTCACTCTCCGCAT
>DASWGI010000388.1:0-4228 GCA_036393835.1 Myxococcales bacterium
AACGGGCCAGGGCGTGATCGCAATCAACTTCGACAACTCGCGCGCCCTGCAGATCAACGGGCCGACCGACCCGACCGGGGTCATGATGATCCACTACGACCTGGGCAGTCCCCGCACGATCCGCATCGAGCTGGGCGCGACGGGACTCGGCCTGTCGCAGTTCAGCTATTTCTTCTCGGGGAACCCGGACGGCAGCGGTCACTTCGATTATCTTTTCCCGGACGCGAACGGGAACCGCTTCTCGCTGCAGACCGCGTTCACCGCCACGGGTGCGGGGAAAGCGCACATGGCGGTCACCACTCCGTTCACGACGGGGACGCTGGACGAGTGCTGGGACGCGACGGCGTGCCTCACGTTCGTGCTCGATCCGCTGAGCATCACCCCGATCTGCCTCCCATTCCCAGTCGGGTTCTGCCCGGTGCAGGGCAGCCAGTCTTCCTGCCCGACCGTGCCTTGACCGCAAGCCGCCAGCCGCCGCCCTATTCGGCGGCGCCGCGTTTTTCAGAGACGCGACCTACGCGGTTGCGTGGTGTAGGTCCGGCGTGGGCCCTTGCGGGTCGCCGAGCAGCGAGCGCAGCTGGTCCAGGTCGAGCGGCTTGCCCAGCACGCCCTGCACGTCGGCAAGCCGGGGGTCATGCTCGGAGATCTCGTTGGCCCACCCGGTGAGCAGCCAGATGCGGGCTGCCGGGGCGATCCGCCGGATCTCGCGCACCACCTGCCACCCGCTCATCTGCGGCATCCCGACGTCGCAGAGCACCAGGTCGTAGCGCTCGCCGCGCTGGAAGCGCTCCACCGCCGCCTTCCCGGACGTGGCGGTCTCGACGCGGTGGCCTTCGAGCTCCAGCAGCTCCTCGAGCACCTCGAGGTTGTCGATCTCGTCGTCCACCAGGAGGACGCTGGCCCGGCGCGGCTGCTGCGGCCGCCGCTGCTCCCGCCGCTGCTGCGCGGAGGCGAGCGGGAAGGTGAGCGTGTAGACCGATCCCCCGCCGGGGCGGTTGGCGGCCGAGATGCTGCCGCCCAGACGGTGCATGAGCCCGTACGCGATCGACACCGCCAGCCCGGTCTCGCGGGACTCGCTGGAGAAGAACGGATCGAACACGCGCGACAGGTTCTCCTCAGGGATCCCACGTCCCTGATCGGCGACGGTGACCACCACGCCGCCGCGCCCCTCGCGGGCGCGCACCTCGACGGTGCCGCCGGCCGGCGTCGAGTCGCGCGCGCTGGCGAGCAGATCGGCGAAGAGGTACGACAGCTCCGCCGCGGTGCCCCGCACCAGCGGCAGCGGGGGGATGTCCTCCTCGATGCGCCCCCCCGCGCCCGTGCCGTCCAGCTCGGTGCGCGCCATCTCCACCGCGCCCGGCAGGACGGCGCCCAGGTCCACGCTCTCGGCGGACCGGTCGCGCCGCCGCCGCGCCAGGTCCTGCAGCCGCGCCACCGTCGCCGCCGCCTCTTCGACCACGCAGCCCAGGCCGTCGAGGCTCCGCCGGGCGGGCTCGAAGCGCGGGTCTGCGCGCAGCGTGGCGATGCGCAGGGCGATGACGTTGAGCGAGTGGTTCAGATCGTGCGCCAGCCCGGAAGCGACCACGCCGATCGCGTGCATGCGCTCCTCGTGCAGCCGGACTTCGCGGTCGCGGAGCCAGTGGGCGTCGCTGCGCACCTGCTCGGAGACGTCGTGGCCGAGCAGCACCACCGCCGGACCCGTCGCGGTGGGCAAGCGTTCCAGCCGCAGCTCCAGCGCGCAGTCGCCGCGCTCGAACCGGCAAGTGCGCACCGCGTCGCCGGTCCGCAGCAGGTCGCCGGCCTCCCCGCAGGCGAGATGCCGCAGCGACGGGTACCGAAGGGCTGCGTGCTGTCCACAGCTCCAGCGCCACTCGCCGTTGCGCTGATCCAGCGCGCGGAAGAGCGCGTTCGTCAGGCTGACGCGGTTGCCCCGCACGAGCCCGACGGCGCTCTGCGCGCTGCGGCCGAGCCACCGGAGCAGGGCGACCTCATCCCTTGCTCCGCGCCTGTGCCGGCCCTGCACGACCTCGCCTCCTCGGCGAGCTCACCGCCAGGTTGCACGGCGACCGCTCGCGAGCAGTTGGTGCGCAATGTTGCGCATCGGGCGCCAGGGAAGAACCCGTGCGCGACCACTTTTCTAGAGGGGCTGGGCAGCTCCCAGGTCGCGCAACACGCGGGCGGCCGCATTGTGGCCCGCCGCGCCGATCACCGAGCCGGCGGGGTGGCATCCGGCGCTGGCCGAGTAGAGCCCTTGCACGGGCGTCGAGTAGGGAAGGCGGTCCGCGAACCCGAACGAGTTGTCCACGTGATGGATGTGCCCGCGCGAGATGCCGAAGTGCCGCTCGATCTTCGGAGGCGTGAGCGTGAACGCGTCCACCACCAGGTCGCTGGTCCCCGGCGCGAATCGGTCGCAGAGCGAGATCAGATGGCGCACGTACCGCTCCTCCTCGGCCTCCCAGGTGGTTCCCCGCAGGGAGTACGGCACCCACTGCACGAACAGCGCCGAGTTGTGCCGCCCCTCGGCGTCGCGCAGCGAGGGGTCGACCGTGGTGTGGACGTACCACTCGATGGTGGGAAACTCCGGCAGCCGCCCGGCCTTCACGTCGGCGAACGCGGCGCGCATGGCGGCCATCACCTGCGGCTCGTCGGGCAAGAGGTGCATGGTCGAGCCGAACTGCCCGCGATCGGCCGGAAGGCAGGAGAAGCGCGGCAGATCGCGCAGCGCGAGGTTGATCTTGAGAGTGGTGCCGTCGCGCAGGTATCCGTCGATGCGGGCGTTGTACGGCGCCGGCAGGCGATCGCGTCCGACCAGCTCGCGCATCCGGAAGGGATCGGCGTTCACCACCACGGCGCGCGCGCCGATCTCGCTGCCGTCCTCGAGCTGCACGCCGGAGGCCGCGCCGCGCTCGAGCGCGATGCGCCGCACCGGGCGGCCGGTCTCGATGCGCGCTCCTGCCTCGCGCGCGGCGTCCGCGAGCGTGCGGGTCACGGTCCCCATGCCGCCCTTCACGATCATCCAGGTCCCGTCCGCGCCCGGCAGCCGGCACAGGTTGTGGACGAGGAAGTTCATCCCGGTGCCCGGCGTGTCCCAGTCTCCGTTGAGCCCCGAGAAGCCGTCGGTGACCGCGTACATGGCCTTGAGCAGATCGCTGCGGAAGCCGAAGCGGTCGAGGTAGTGCCCCACCGGCTTGCGGCAGAGGTCGACGAAGGCCTGCCGCAGCGGCGCGCGCACGAACCGGTCCGCCGTCTCCTCGATGGAGAGGGGCTCCTGCAGCCAGGTCGGAGCGACGTCCTCGCGGAGCTGCGCGATCTCCGCCAGCAGCGCCTCGTGCGCGCGGAAGTCCTGCTCGGAGAAGAACGCCAGCATCTGCTCGCGGACGGCGCGCGCGTCGGACCCGAGCAGCAGGTACCGCCGCCCGGTGGTGGGCAGGAAGTAGTGCGGGTCGCGCCGCAAGAGCGGCAGGTCGATCCGCAGCTTGCGCAGGAGCTCGGGCGGCATCAGCCCGAGCAGGTAGGCCCCCGTCGAGGTGCCCAGCCCTGGCGCTTTCGCGAACGGCCGCTCGGTCCGCGCGGCCCCTCCCACGACGCCTTGCTGCTCCAGCACGCGCACCGAGAGCCCCGCCCGCGCGAGGAGCAGCGCGGCGACCAGGCCGTTGTGCCCCGCGCCCACCACCACGACGTCCGCGCGCTCGTTCGCCATGCGGCGACCATACCGCGTCCGGCGCCTCAGCCGCGTGCGTAGATTCCGGGCGGAGGTGGCGCATGGCCGACAAGCCGCAGGACTTGAAGCCCGCGACCGAGCACGGCGAGGTGAAGGTGATCAAGAACGCGCCCGCCAGGAAGAACCTCGACCCGGGCAAGACGCCGGGCTCCGCGGAAGAGGGCCGGCCGAACGACGATCCCATCCGCGACCCGGCGGGCAAGACGCCGGGGAACGCGGAGGGATAGTTGCCGCCTGTCGGTGTCGTCCCGGGGCGGCACGCAGCGCGTCACATTTACCCTGAAGGAAATCCGGGAAGAGTTGGAAGCGGGTCGAACGATGCGCGTGCTCGTTCCATGAACGCGCGACCGTACATCTGCTCCGCGCCGTGCTGATTGTGCGCCCGGCAGGTGCGCCGCGAAAGCGGCGCGTTCCTAGCGGGATGAAAGGAGCCCGCACCGTATGTATCGAGCATGACGGGTAGCGAGGTCCCCCGCGTGAAGCCGCGAGGCATCCAGCGGAAGCGGG
>DASWGI010000389.1:0-5040 GCA_036393835.1 Myxococcales bacterium
GAGAACTTCCGGCGCCTGGGCATCTCGCGCGAAATCCGTTTCGTGCCCTACCGCGGGTTCTGGCGCGCCGTGGAGGGGCCCTTCGAGCTGATCTTCGACGACGGCATCGACCGCCTGCGCGCGGATTTCGCGGAGCGCGCCTGGCCGATGCTCGCAGTGGGCGGCTGCATGCTGTTCCACGACACGCGCCGGCCGCGCGACGCGCGCGTCGCCCTCCGGCAGGTCGAGCGCGTGTTCCTCGAGGTCGCCTCCGTCCACTTGAACCCGGAGGGCAGCAACCTTACGGTGGTGCGCAAGCAGGCGCCGCAGGATTACGTGGACTGGAACGTGGCCGAGGGCCGCGCCCGCTGGGAGTACGGCCACGCCGACCCGCCTCCCGGCCTGTGGGGCGACAAGCCGTGATCTCTTGGTCCAAACAAACGCACCACGGAGCACACGGAGGACACGGAGTTTTCGGGTTTTCAAAAAACCTGATCTCTGTGTCCTCCGTGACCTCCGTGGTGCAGTTGTTTTTTCGTCATCTTGGAAGATCGCGGACCAGGCGCGACGTCTTGCCAGGCTCGATCTGGAGCGTCTCCTCGAGGCGTTTCCCGTCGGCGGTCTCGAAGAGGATGGTGTGCGCGCCGGCGGGCAGCGCGATCGGATTCGCCTCCGGCACCGGCGTCCAGCGGCCGGTCTCGCGTCCGTCGATGCTCACCCGCGCGGCGGGCCGCGTGTTGGTGACCAGGTAGCCGATCAGCGCCGAGGCGGTCTGCGCTTGCGCCTCGGCGCGCGCGACGGCGGGGGCGGCGCCCGCGATCGGCTGGAGGGGGAGCGCCAGCGTCACGTCGGTCATCCCGCTGGTCGTCCTCACCACGCGCCGCACGCTCACGTACCCCTCGAGGGTCGCGCTCAGGTCGTAGTCGCGGTCGGGCTGGAGGAGATCGGTCGTCAGGGGCGCACGCCCGATGGATCTTCCAGCGAGCCGGATCTCCGCCCCGATGGGCTCGCTGATGACGTGCAGGCGCGCCTCGCGCTCCGCGCCCGCGGGCGTCGCCGCACCCGCGGAAGGCTGCACACCGGAGCCAGACGCCGGCGTCGCCGCGTCCCGCGGCGGAGCGGCTGGCGCGGCGTCGATCTCGATCGCCATCGGCGCGTTCGAAGCGAGCAGACGCCGCTCGCCCTGGTAGGCCACGCGGCGCTGCGACCCGCGCGGGGTCCGGCGGCGTTCGGGCGGAGGCGCCGCGGGCGGCTCCGCTCTCGCGGGCGACTCCGCTCTGGCGGGCTGCTCGGCGCTGGCGAGCGGCTCCTCCCGGGCGAGCGGCTCCTCCCGCGCCAGCGCCGCCTCGACCTCGACCGGACGCCGGCCCAGCTCGACCGTCGCGGTGAACGGCTTGTAGCCCGCCGCCTTGACCTCGATCCGGTGCCGTCCGGGCGACAGCAGCCGCAGGAAGGGCGGCAGTGGGCCAGAGGACCTGCCGTCCACCAGCAGCTCGGCGGAGACGGCAGGATTCACGGTCACGATCACCTTGCCGGGCGCGGGGCCGCGGCGCAGCCCGAGGTACGCGACGCCGGCCAGCGCGAGCACGCCGGCCGCCACGGCCACCCCGACGAGCCGCCGGCGCGACCCGGCGCGCGCCTTCCGGGGCCTGGTCAGCGGGCCTCTCCTCTCGGTACGGCGCGCGGCGGTCAGCTCCCCTGAGCTGTCGAACCCCGGCGCGGCTCCTTCTCCCGGCCCGAGCACGCGCGTCACCTGCGTCGCGCCGAGCTGCTCCGCCAGGAGCGAGCCGTCGACCTCGATGGTCGGGGATTCCGACGCCCACGCCCGCTCCGCTCCGCTGTCGGGCTTCGTCCGCGCGGTCGGAGTCGGTGGACGGACCAGGGTGTCGGCGTCCGGCGCGACATGCCAGTCGCGCATCGCGTCCGGGGAGGTCCGATCCGGCTCGCCAAGCCCGATCCAGCGCTGCAGGCGCGCCTGCTCCTTGTCGTGCTCGGCGCGCAGCTCTTCGCGGAGGAACGCCGCCAGCTGTCGCGACCCCAGGGGCGCGCCGCCGAGCTGCGCGAACGGCAAGAGGTCGTCGTGCAGCTCGCTGCACCACTGGTACCGGTCGCGCGGCTCCGGGGCGAGCGCCGCGAGCACCACCCGCGAGAGCGCCTCGGGCACCTCGGGGTTCACCCCGGCCGGCGGGGGCACCTCGCCCTTGCGCACCTTCTCCAGGACGGCGAAATCGCTGTCGCCCGTGAACAGCTTGCGCCCGCAGATCAGCTCCCAGAGCAGCACGCCCGCCGCGAAGACGTCGCTGCGATGGTCGAGGGGGTCCCCGCGCACCTGCTCGGGGCTCATGTAGCTGAACTTGCCCTTGAGGATGCCGGACTGCGTCTTCTGCAGCCGCCGCTCGGCCTTGGCGATGCCGAAGTCGATGAGCTTCACTCCGCCGTCGAAGCTCACCAGCACGTTCTGCGGGGACACGTCGCGGTGAACGATCCCGAGCGGGCTGCCCGAGGCGTCCCGCTTGCGGTGCGCGTAGTCGAGCGCGTCGCACACCCGCGCCGCGATGGCGCAAGCGTGCGGGATGGGCAGGGCTTGCCCGCGGCGGCGGTAGCGGTCGAGCAGCTGCCGCAGGTCGCGGCCGGAGATGTACTCCATGGCGATGTAGAGGGTGTCGTCGTGCTTGCCCAGCTCGAGGACCTGGACGATGTTCGGGTGCGAGAGCTGCACCGCGATGCGCGCCTCGTCGACGAACATGGAGACGAGCTCGGGGTCCTCCCCCATGGTGGGCAGGATCTTCTTGATGGCCAGGATGCGCTCGAACCCCTCGGCCCCGAACGCCTTGGCCGCGAACACCTCGGCCATCCCGCCCACGGCGATCCGGTCCAGCAGCAAGTACTTTCCGAACTGGACGGGCTGTCGCATGGGAGCAAAACGAGCGTAGTCTCTTTGCGCGGCGACGGGCAAGGCGCCCGGAGGAGCTGACCGGATGCAGGCCTGCCACGCGTGCGGAAAGGAGATCGACCTCGGCCTGGGCGGGACTGCCGGCCGGCGCGACGAGTGCCCGCACTGCCGCGCTCCCTTGCACGCCTGCCGCAACTGCGCCGCGTACGACGAGACGGCGCGCTACGGCTGCCGCGAGCCGCAGGCCGAGCCGCCGCACGACAAGGACGCGGCCAACTACTGCGACTTCTTCGTCTTCCGCAAGGGGCCCGCCGCGCCGAAGGAGGAGGACCCCCGCGCGAAGGCCGTCGCCGCGCTCGACGCGCTGTTCAAGAAATAGAGCGACCTGAGCTACTTCGTCTCGCCCGCCAGCCAGTCCAGGTATGGCTGGTACCCCGCCTCGACCGGCACCGCGAGCACCTCGGGCACCTCGTACGGGTGCAGCTCGAGGATGCGCAGCTTGAGCCGCTCCAGGTGCTCGGCGCGCGTTTTGAGCAGCACCAGCACCTCGTTCTCGTCCTGCAGCTTCCCCTGCCACCGGTAGATGGATCGGATGGCCGGCAGGAGATTCGCGCACGCGGCCAGCCTCTCCTCGACCAGCGCCTTGGCCAGCTCCGCCGCCTTGTCGGCGCTCGGCAGGGTCGTGAAGACCAGCAGCGCGTCGGTCATGACTCGCACTCCTAGCATGCCCGGGCGTTCAACATGCATGCCCGGGCCTTCGTGTCCCGCATCATCTGACAGCGGAATGACCCCGGAGAGAGGGGGACACTCCTCCGGCCCCGACATGTACGAGCTGTACAGCCCCGCGGTCCGGACATCTCCCCCCTCTCGCGCGCGTCCGCGCGGCTTCTACGACGCGATCCGCCGAGCGCACTCGGTCACGGTCCAGGCGATCGCACCCAGCAACCGCAAGGGGAGCCCGCGGCCTCAAATTGATCGTGCGCCCGAACGACGAGGTGGTCGCGATGGGCGCCGCCCGGCGCGCGGGATCCGGGCGTCAGCGCAGGGCGGTCTGGCCTGGTCCGTGAGCGCGGGCTAATGTCGGCCGGCGGAGGTGACCCATGCGCCTCGCCGCTCTGTTCGCGCTTCCCCTGCTCCTCGCCGCCCCGCCCACGGCCGTCGCACCGGCGGCCGACCCCGCCGCCGTCCTGGATCGCGAGCTCGCCGCCTACAACGCGCGCAGCATGGATGCATTTCTCGCGTTCTATACGCCGGACGCGGAGCTGTACGAGTTCCCCGACAAGCTGCTCGCCAAGGGCACCGAGGCCCTGCGCAAGCGCTACGAGCCGCGGTTCGCCGAGCCGAATCTGCACGCGACCATCGTGAGCCGCATGGTCATCGGCGACAAGGTGATTGACCGCGAGAACATCGTCCGGACCTTTCCCGAAGGCACCGGCACCTGGGACGTGGTCGCCATCAGCGAGGTGAAGGGGGGCCTCATCAGCCGCGTGTGGTTCATGATCGGAGCGAAGAGGCTCGACAAGCAGCAGTAACTCAGCCCTTCTTGAGCCGGGACAGCGCGGAGGCGACCGCGCTGGGCCCCTTCAGCCCCTTCTGGGCCATCCAGCCGATCACCTTGGGCCCGCCGGCGGCGAGGACGCCGAGCCAGCCGCGCATCGTGAGCCGCAGCAGCCCGCTGTGCAGCTTGACGCGGATCTTCTCGTGCTCGTCCTTCGCCACGATGTGCTGGAAGAACAGCACGCCCAGGTCCCCCACGTCCGCCTGCGGCTGCGCCGTGATCGCGGCCACCGCGCCGGGCGCCAGCGTTAGCTCGAAATCCGGGTCCATCGCCTTCCCGGCCTCGAACGCGGGCTTCCCCTCGACCGAGTGGAAGCGGAAGTCGCCCGGCACGTCGGTGAACCGGACGCCCACCTCCGCGGCCTTCCTCAGGGACGAAGCCGCGCGCCGCGAGGCCGCGCTCGTCTCGAAGAACCGCCTCAGCTTGACCTCGGACCCCCCAGAAGCGGACGGGACGCTCTCTGCCATGGACCGCAAGCTAGGTCGCCCGCCGGGCGGCAGCAACCGCATCTGCTGCGCCGCGTTCACGAGAAGTCTACACTGCGCATCCGATGACGCCGCGCGAGGTGGCACAGACGCTGCGGGAGATCTCCCAGCTCCTGCAGATCAAG
>DASWGI010000390.1:0-6014 GCA_036393835.1 Myxococcales bacterium
GATGAGCTCCACGCTGCCCTCCCGTTGAATAGTGGACCGGCAGGGCGTGTGCGCCAAGTGCACAGCCAGGCAACCAGCCGCCCGCCCCGGGTTGAGCATGAGGGGGCTACAAGCATCACGCGGAGGCGCGGAGACGCGGAGATTTCTGCTTGTTGCACACGGTCACCCTCGCTCGATCGGAGGAACCCGAATCCTCCGCGCCTCCGCGCCTCCGCGTTAATCTCTGAGTCCCGCGCGGCAAACACACGGCGTAGGCTCCTTTCATGCGGGTGCTGTATCGGGATGAGTGGGTGATGGCCGTGGACAAGGCGGCCGGGGTGTTGACGGTGCCGGGAAGGGGGTCTGATGAGGGGGAGGTGCTTTCGGCGGAGGTGCGGGCCGTCGCGCCGGGGGCGCTGCCGGTGCACCGGCTGGACCGGGACACCAGCGGAGTGGTGCTCTTCGGGGTCACGCGAGAGGCCCACCGCGCCCTGAATGCGGCGTTCGAGTCGCGGCGCGCGGAGAAGACGTACCTTGCGCTGGTCCGGGGCGACCTGGCGTCGCCCGTGCGCTGCGAGCTGCCGCTGGTCGAGGGGCGGCGCGGAGCGATGCGCGTGGCCGGACGCGGAGACGCGCGTGGGCAGGCGGCGCGGACAGACTTCACGCCGGTCGAGAGGTTCGGAGCCGCGACCTGGTGCTCCTGCCGGCCGTTCACAGGCCGCACGCACCAGATCCGCGTGCACCTCGCCGCTCTCGGGCATCCGTTGCTGCTCGACCCGCGGTACGGCGAGCCCGGCCCCGTGCTCCGCCGCGAGTTGCACCCCGGCTGCACGGACCCGGACGCGGCGGCGCTCTTGCGCACTCCGCTGCACGCGGCCGCGCTGCGCCTGCCGCATCCGTCCGGCCGCGGCTTCCTGCAGGTCGAGGCGCCGTTGCCCGAGGACCTCGCCGCCTCGCTGGAGCTGCTTCGCGCCGGCCGGAGGGCGGGGGCCGTCAGCCCTTCCCGTGCACCAGCGTCTTCACGTCCGCCTTGAACGCGACGCTGATCTTGTCCCCGCGGACCTCCTGCACCAGCCCGATGCCGAAGACCGGGTGCTCGAGCACGTCCTCCGCCTCGAAGCGCTCCTTCGCCGTGTAGCGCCGCGCGCGGGAGAGGTCCTTCTTGCGCAGCAGCGCCTCCCAGCTGGTCACCGCGGGACGGCTGGCGCGCTCGGACGCGGGCACCCACGATCCCTTGCGGGCGGGAGCCGAGCTGCCGCGGTAGTTGTGCTCGCCGCCGCAGGTGTTGCAGCGTACCCGGACGGGCCTCTTGCCCACCATGGCCAGGATGGTGTGGCCCAGCACCATCTTGCAGCGGGTGCAGAAGGAGTCGATGTCGCCGCCGACGCGGAGTGGCTGTGCCATCGGGCGACCCTATCCAGCGCGCGCGGGAAAGCCAACCGTGATTTGCTTGTTGTCATCCTGGACTGGGCTACAGTTCCGACCGGGAGGCCTCGCGTGTCCGAATCCGCCGCCGCAGCCTTGGGCGATACCGCCCGCCGCGCTTTCGATCTGCGCGTCCGGCCCACCGAGGCGCGCATCGACGCACATGCCTTGATGCACAACCTCCGCGAGGCGCGCCAGGCGGCGCCCCGCAGCCGCGTGATGGCGGTGGTGAAGGCGGACGGCTACGGCCACGGAGCCGCCATCGCGGCCAAGGCCTTCCTGCAGGCCGGCGCGGACTGGCTGGGGGTCGCGCTCGTGGAGGAGGGGCTCGCGCTGCGCCACGTCGGCGTGACGGCGCCGATCCTGGTCCTGGGCGGGCAGTACACGGACTACGGGCTCTTGCTGCAGCACCGGCTGACACCGCTCGTGTACCGCCCCGAGATGATCGACCAGCTCGCCGCCGCGGCGCGCGCCCGAGGCGCCGTCGCCGATGCGCACCTCAAGCTCGACACCGGCATGGGCCGCATCGGAGCGCTGCCCGAGGAGCTGCCCGGGCTCATCGCGCACCTGCGCGGCCGGCCGGAGGTGCGCATCACCGGCCTGTGCTCGCATTTCGCCAACGCGGACCTGCGCGACCCCACCTCGACGCGGCTGGCGATGGAGCTGTTCGTCGAGGGACGCAGGGCGCTGCTCGACGCGGGGCAGCCGCTCCAGCTCAGCCACCTGGCGAACAGCGCGGCGACGATCGACCTGCCCAGTTCGCACCACGACATGGTGCGTCCGGGCCTGATGCTGTACGGCGCCGTGCCCGCTCCGCGCTTCGCCGGACTGGCCGATCTGAAGCCGGCGATGAGCTGGGTGACCGGAATCTCGCACCTCAAGCGCGTTCCGGCGGGCACTCCGATCTCGTACGGCCATCGCTGGACCGCGCGGCGCGACAGCGTGATCGCCACGCTGCCGGTCGGATACGCCGACGGATACCGCCGCAGCCTGACGAACAAGACCGAGGTGCTGCTCGGCGGCCGCCGCGTGAAGCAGGTGGGAACGGTCTGCATGGACATGGTGATGATCGACGCGACCGACGTCCCGGGCGCGCGCGTCGGGGACGAGGTGGTCCTCCTCGGCGAGCAGGGCGGGGAACGCATCACCGCGCAGGACCTGTCCGACCTGTGCGACACCATCCCGTACGAGCTGTTCTGCGCCATCGGCGCCCGCGTCCCCCGCGTGACCATCTAGCCGCGAGCGCCCTTTCAGCGGCTGGCGCGTCCGGGGCTGGCGGGAAAGGCGGCGCGGACGGCGGAGAGGACGGCTTCGCGATCGGCTGGCGACAGGCCGCTGCGGGAGAGGGCGGCGCGGAGCTGGTCGTCGCTGCGCACCGCGAGCTGCAGGAAGTCGGGCGTGCGAGGCGCCTTGCGCAGAAGCTCCTCGCCGCGGGCGCGCTCGCGGGCGCCTTTGTGGGCCAGCGTCAGCGCATAGAAGGCCAGGTCCCAGCGCTCGCCCAGGGTGAGCGCGTCGCCGAACGACGGCATCGCCGTGCCGGGCACGCCGTAGGTCGCGGCGGAGAAGACGCGCTGCGGGCTGAGCCGCGACATGTCCGGCTTCGAGGCGAACGCGACAGGGCGGGTGGGGAGCGGCAGCCGCTCGGCCGGCGGTGGCGTGCCGTCCCGCCCGTGGCAGGCGGCGCAAGCCTGCCGGTAGAGCCGCTGCCCCCGCCGCAGATCGGGCTGGGCGCGCGGCAGCACGGCCAGATCGAAGCGCTGCGCGATCAGCGCGGCGATCCTCTGTGCCCGCCCGATCACTTCCGGCGGCGCCGCCCGGGCGTCCACCCATCCCGCGAGCTGGTCCAGCTCGCCGGCCAGGTCCTCCGCCGAGGACGCGCGCAGCTCCGCCGCCGCCTCGCGCACGAACTGGCCCTGCTCGGCGAGCTCCTCCGGGGAGAGGATCTCGCCGCGGGGGCCCACCGCGACGGCGTAATCGCCCGCCACGTACGACAACAGGGCCGACGCGCGCCCGGCGCGCTCGCGCGCCGCGGGGTCAGCCGCCGCGAGCAACGCCACCAGGACCCATCCCGTCATGGGGGCAGGCTGCGCACCGACCGCCCTCCCGGCAAGACAGGAGTCATCGACCGGACAATCCGGCCGCGGCGCCGCCGATTGCGGCGGCGGCTGGCGCAAACAGTCCGGAAGCTCGCCTGCGGGGCCGTCTCGGAGTAGAAAGCGCCCGCATGGCCGAGCCCACCACCTCGTCCCACCCGGCCTGGCCGCCGGCGTGGATCAAGCCGCTGCGCGCGCCGCTCGAGATGCTGGGTGAGCTGAGCCTCTTCTTCGCGCAGTCGGTCGCCGCGATCTTCCGACGGCCCTACCGCGTCGGCCTGCTGTTCACGCAGCTGGAGTTCATGGCGTACGGCTCGCTGTTCGTCGTCGGGCTGACCGGGCTCTTCACCGGCATGGTGCTCGCGCTGCAGACCGTCTACGCCTTCGGCCTCTTCAACGCGCAGTCGCTGGTGGGCGCGACCGTCGAGCTGTCCCTGGCCCGCGAGCTGGCCCCGGTGTTCACCTGCATCGTGCTGGTGGCGCGGGTCGGAAGCGCGGTGGCTACCGAGCTGGGCACGATGCGCGTCACCGAACAGATCGACGCGCTCGAGACGATGGCCGTGGACCCCATCAACTACCTGGTCGTGCCTCGCATCATCGCCGCCCTGGTCGCCGCTCCCATCCTGGCCATGCTGTTCAACGTCATCGCCATGACCGGCGCCTACGGGGTGGCGGTCTTCCTCAAGGACCTGTCCCCGGGCACATTCCTCAATCGAATCCAGTACCTGGTCGAGCTCAAGGACATCACCGACGGGCTCGGCAAGTCGGCGGTGATCGGGTTCGTGGTCACGCTCATCGCCGCCTTCCGCGGCTACCGCGCCGAGGGAGGCGCGCGCGGTGTGGGTATCGCTACCACCCAGGCGGTAGTCGGCGGCCTCGTGGCCATCTTCGCCATCGACTACGTCTACACGGCGATCACGTTGTCGAATCCGCAGCCGCGCGGAGGCCTGGGCGGATGACCGAGCCCATGATCGAAGTGCGGGACCTGTGGAAATCGTTCGACGGCAATCAAGTGCTCAAGGGAGTCAACCTGAAGGTCTGGCTGGGGACGACTGTGGTCATCCTCGGGGGCTCGGGGAGCGGCAAGACGGTGCTGATGAAGCACATCATGGGCCTGTTCAAGCCGGACCGCGGCGAGGTGATCGTGGACGGCGAGAACATCACCCGCATGGACCGGCGCGAGCTTTCGCGCTTCCGCACCCGGATGGGGATGGTGTTCCAGAGCTCGGCGCTGTTCGACTCGCTCACGGTGTTCGAGAACGTCGCTTTCCCCCTGCGCGAGCACACCAAGCTCTCCGAGGAGGAGATCGAGGCGCGGGTCAAGGAGAAGCTCGCGGTCGTGGAGCTGTACGAGGTCGAGCAGAAGTACCCCGCCGAGCTGTCCGGCGGCATGCGCAAGCGGGTGGCGCTGGCCCGCGCCATCTCGCGCGAGCCGAAGATCGTCCTCTACGACGAGCCCACCACCGGCCTCGACCCTCTCACCACCGAGAGCGTGGACGAGATGATCATCGGCGCGCGCCAGAAGCTGGGCGTGACCAGCGTGGTCATCAGCCACGACATCGGGTCCACCTTCCACATCGCCGATCACGTCGCCATGCTGCACGACGGGCGTATCGTCGAGGAAGGGCCGCCGGACAAGGTGCGCCACAGCCAGGAGCCGCACACCCGGCATTTCCTCGCCACCTGGTTCGGGCGAGCATAGGATCGCAAGGTGCAATCCTTCTGGACACCCCTGCGGGTCGGTCTGGTGGTTGCCGCCGCCGCCGTCGCTTTCGCGCTGGCGCTCTACTTCATCGGCGCCAACATCGGAGGCGACAAGGGCTACCGCGTGTACGCGATGTTCGACGACGCGACCGGCCTGGGGGCGCGCTCGCGCGTGCAGATCGCCGGCATCCCGGTCGGCCAGGTCGACCGCATCGAGCTGGACCAGGCCACCGCGCGGGCGAAGGTGTGGCTCAAGATCAAGCAGCAATACCCCCTGCACCGGAACGCCACCATCACCAAGCGGTCGGAGAGCATCCTCGGCGACTTCCTCCTCGACCTGACGCCGGGCACGCCCGATCAGCCGCTGCTCAAGGACGGCGATGAGATCCGGAACGTCGTCCGGCAGCCGGGCATGAACGAGGTGTTCAACCAGCTTTCGAAGATCGCCGGCGACATCGGGGCGGTCACCGCGAACATGCGCAAGACGCTCGGGGGCGAGGAAGGCGAGAACAACCTCCGCACCATCATCGAGAACCTCACCCGCATCACCGAGGGGATCGAGGGAATCATCGAGCGCAGCCAGTCGCGCGTCGACGCGATCCTGGGCAACGTGCAGTCCTTCACGGGGAACCTGCGCAACATCGGCGCGGGCGGCGAGCAGGACATGCTCGCCATCCTGAAGAACACGCGAGACGCGACTGCCGAGGCGCGGGACATCCTCAAGACCGTCGGCAACGTGGTGGGATCGCAGGACACCGGTGAGCTGAAGAAGAGCGTCGGCAGCGTCCGCTCGAGCATGGAGAAGCTGGACGC
>DASWGI010000391.1:0-7086 GCA_036393835.1 Myxococcales bacterium
GAAGCGCCGCACCCAGGCGTCGTTGACCAGCAAGACCAGCGGCGACTTCGCGTCATCGCTCTCGCTCGCCTCGCGGCCCTGGTGGACGGGGATGCGCATCGTCCGGAAATAGCCCGCGGTCACCCGGCGCAGCTGATCGTCGGGGTACGTCTCGCCCGCCTTCGGCTCGTATCCCTCGATGTGATAGCTCCAGTCGCCCCGCCCGCCGAGCGGCGGCGAGCTGATCGCCCCGGCGGCCTCGACCCCGGGAAGCGCGGCTGTGCGGCGCACCACCTCGGTCCAGTACCGCTGCTGCGCCTCGTCCGGGTCGTACTGGCTCCCGCCGAGCGTCACCTGCGCCGCGAGCACCCCGCTGCTGTCGAAGCCGGGGCGCACCCGCAGGATCTCGGCGAAGCTGCGCAGGAGGAGCCCGGCGCCGGCCAGCAGCATCAGCGAGAGCGCGAACTGGCCCACCACCAGTGCGCGGCGCAACCGGCCGCGCGACGGCCCCGCCGTGCCCGGCCCCCCGTCCTTGAGCGCGTCGACCAGGTTGCTGCGCGTGGCGTGCAGCGCCGGCACCAGGCCGAACAGCACGGTCGTCAGGGCGGTCAGCGCGGCCGCGAAGCCGAGGACGGCGCGGTCGAGGCGCACGTCGGCGAGGTGGCGGATCGCCTCGGGGGCGGCGGCGAGCAGGAGGTCGAGCGACCAGATGGAGAGCAGCACCCCGCAGACCGTGCCGGCCAGGGCCAGGAGCGCGCTCTCGGTGAGGAGCTGGCGGACGAGACGCGAGCGCGGCGCACCGAGCGCCGTGCGGACCGCGATCTCCCGGCTTCGCGCCGCGCCGCGCGCGAGCATCAGATTCGCCACGTTCGCGCAGGCGATGAGCAGCACCAGCAAGACCGCGCCGAGCAGCACCAGGAGCGGCTGCCGCGCCGAGCCGACGAAGCGGTCGCGCAGCGGCGTCAGGGTCAGGTGCCACCGCACGCTCTCCGGATAGTTGTCGGGGTGCGCCTTGCGCAGCGCGGCCGAGAGCTCGTCGATGCCGCGGGACGCGCCCTCGAAGGACACGCCGGGGGCGAGGCGCGCCACGGCGTCGAGGTACCGCGATCCGCGCTCCTCCAGCTGCTGCGGGGTGAAGCCGAAGGTCAGGTAGAGCTCGTGCGGCTGCTCCCAGTGGAACGAGGCGGGGAGGATCCCGACGATGGTGCGCGGCCGCCCTTCCAGCGTCACCGTCTTGCCCACCACCGCCGGGTCGGAGCCGAATCGCTTCTGCCAGGCCCCCGAGGAGAGCAGCGCCACGTCGTCGCGCCCCTTCTGGTCCTCCTCCTCGGTGAAGTTGCGCCCGTAGACGGGCCGGACGCCCAGCGCGTCGAAGAAGCTGCCTGTCGCGTATCCGACCGAGACCCGCTCGGCCCGGTCGGGGCCCTGCAGCGCCGCGGTGTACCCGGCATACACCCCGACCGGCTGCAGGAAGGGTGCGGTGCGCAGGTCCTTGTACTCGGGGACCGAGACCCAGATTCCGATGAGGTTCTGCGCCTCGAAGCTGCCGCGCACCGCGACCAGGCGGCTCTCCTCGCCCCATCCCAGGGAGCGCAGCAGGACCGCGTGCACCACGCTGAAGATGCCCGTGGTGGCCCCGATGCCGAGCGCCAGCGCCAGCACCGCCGCGGCGGTGACGCCCGGGGTGCGCAGGAGCATCCGGACCGCGTACCGCAGGTCGCGCAGCACGGCATCCATGTGGCCCTCCTCAGGCGGACGGCGCGAGCTGTCCTTCGCCTCCCGGCGAGTTGGACTCGTCGACGATGCGCCCGTCGAAGAGCGTCACCGTGCGCGAGGCGAGCCGCGCGTACGCCGGATCGTGCGTCACCATGATCAGCGTCGAGCCGGACTGGTGGAGCTCGCGCAAGAGCTTCATCACCGCCTGCCCGTTCTTCGAGTCGAGGTTCCCGGTGGGTTCGTCGGCGAGCAGGATGAGCGGGTCGCCGGCCACGGCGCGCGCCACCGCGACACGCTGCTGCTGGCCGCCGGAGAGTTGCCCGGGCATGTGCCGCGCCCGGTGGGACATGCCCACCCGCTCCAGCGCCTGATCGACGCGCTTCTTCCGCTGGTCCGGCGCCATGCCGCGGTAGGTGAGCGGCAGCTCCACGTTCTCGAACACCGTCAGGTCGCCAATCAGGTTGAAGCTCTGGAAGATGAACCCGATGTGCTTGTTGCGCACATGCGCGCGGTCTGCGGGGGAGAGGTCCTGCACCGGCTTCCCGTCGAGCAGGAAGGTGCCGGCGCTGGGGGTGTCGAGCAGCCCCAGCAGCGCGAGCAAGGTCGTCTTGCCCGATCCGGACGGGCCGACGATGGCGAGCCACTCGCCCTTCTTGACGGCGAGGTGCACGTCGGACAGCGCGTGCGTCTCGACTTCGTCGGTGAGGAACACCTTGCGGATGCCCTGCAGCTCGAGCAGGGTCGGGGCGGGTCCCGTGACGAGATGGGCTCCGGGGACGGCGGGGGTCGGGTTCGTCTCCATTCAGCGCAGCCTCACTCGTTCGGCGTTGTCGTACTGGGTCATGTCGGAGAGGACGACCGCGTCGCCCTCGGAAAGCCCGTCGCGCACCTCGATGGTGCTGACCGAGCTGCGGCCCAGGTGCACCTTGGTACGAACCGCGAGGTCGCCGTCCTTCGTCAGCTTGAACAGCTCGACCGTGGCGTCGGGCTGCGCGCCGGCCGGGCGGCCGACGTAGAGCACGTCGCTCAGCTTCTCCAGCTCGATGGTGCCCTCGACGGTCAGGTCGGGCCGCGCGCCCTTGGGCAGCTCGGCCGGCAGCGCCACCTCCACCTCGACCGAGCCCTGCGCCGCGGACGGGGCGATGCGCGCCACCGTGCCCTGCACGACGCCGTTGCGGGTGTCGATCTCGGCCTTCTGCTGCAGCGCGACGTCGCGCGCCTGCGTCTCGGGGATGCGGACGATGGCCTTGAGGCGCTCCGGCTTCACCACCTTGGCGAGCAGCGCGCCGGGCGTCACCCACTGCCCCAGCTCCAGCGGCAGCTCGCTGAGCACGCCCTCGTCGACCGACTTCACCTTCATCGACTCGACCTGCTTCTGCCGGAAAGCCACCACCGCCTTGAGCCGCTCGATCTGCGCCGCCTGCGCGCGCACCTGGTCGCGCAGGCTGCCCTGCATGACGGTGAGGCGCTGCTCCTCGATGGCGGTTCGGTTGGACAGCTCCTCGGCCTTGTCGAGCTGCTGCCCCATCTCGATGTCGGAGACCACGCCCTTCAAGTCGCGGATGGCGTCGGCCTTGCGGCGCGCGTCCTGCGCGTCGGTGCGCAGCGTCGCCATGGTCGAGCGCTGCGCCAGCGCCTGGGTGTGCAGCGTGTTGCGCAGGTTGATGAGGTCCACCGTGGCCTGCGCGAGCTGCCGCTCGGCGTCCAGCTCCTGCAACATCACGTCCGGGTTGGACAGCTCCAGCAGGATGGTGCCGGGCTCCACCCTCGCGCCCGGCCGCAGCGGAAGGCGCTCCACCCGGCCCGCGGTGTCGGCCGTGATCCAGCGGATCTGCTCGGGGACGAGCGTGCCGGGGCCCTTCACCTGGCGCAGCATCGCGCCCCGCTTCACCGTGTCGGTCCACACTGCGCCGCGATCGACGGTGGGCGCCGCCGCCTTCAAGCGCGACAGTCCGACGGTGATGGCCACGATGGCCAGGGCGCCGCCCGCCGCGAGCGCGACGTTGCGCCGCGTCCTCGCCGGCTTCTTGCGCGGGATGTCCACCACGCTGCCCGGGGATCTACCCGCAATCTGCTCGTTCGCCTGCATCGCGCTCTGCAAGAGCGAACTTCGTGCCAGGGAGCGAAGTGCCGTAAACCGGCTCGAAACGCCCTTCTGGCGGCGATTTCCGCCCGTCCCTGGGATCCGGCGATCCCAGAACCGGACAGGTGCCGCTACTGCGGAGCGGCCGGTGCCTGGGGAGCGCCCGGTGCCCGCGGCGCGGCCGGTTTCGCGGCTGCGGGAGATTCAGGGGCGGCCGGCGGCGGCAGGTCCTTGCGGTACTCGGGCCGGTATGGCCCCGCCGGGAAGCCGGGCCCCGGATAGGCGAGGGCGCGCGCGTTGGCCTCCCGCGCCATTGGCATGTAGTTCGGCGCCGCCTTGGCGACGATCGCCGCCGCGATCGCGCCGGCGAGCCCCTGGCCCCCGCTCTGCGACGCGTACACGCCCGTCTGGTGGTCCTTCCACAATTCTTCGCCAGTCCGGCCGTCCTTGAGCACGTAGTCGAACTCCACCGTGACCTGCGTGCTCAGGATCATGTACCTCGCCGTCCATTGCTCGATGGTCACGTAGAGGACGGCGTCCGCGCCGAACAGCGTGCACAGCCGCGTCGGGTCGCTGCCGTGGACGAGCGAGGCGTCCGCCATTCCCTCGTCCTCGAGCATCCGCTTCACGAGATTTACCGGGAATACGTAATACCCGCGCTCCGCGAGCGGCACCGAGAGGGTGGAGAGGAAGTAGTCCGCCGCGTCCACGTCCACGCTCTTGTTCACCACCGGCACGACCAGGATCGCGCGCGGGTTCGAGGAGATCAGCTTGGAGTAGTCCTTCTTGGGGGGCTGGGCGCAGGCGGCGGCCAGCGCGGCGAGGACGAGGATGCGCTTCATTTCTTCGCCTCCTCCACGGTCGAGGCGGGCACCGCCGCGGGCGCGGCAGCAGGCGCCTTGGCGCGCGCCGCGTTGCGGATCAGCTTCTCCATCAGCGTCCGCGACTCTGGCCAGCGCTTGCTCTCCTTCTCGAAGTAGACCACCGCATCGGCGATGCGGCCTTCCTCGTAGAGCGCCCAGCCGTACTCGGCGTAGCACCCGGGCGGCACCAACCCTCCGTGCTCCTCCGCCGCCTGGATGATGCCCGACAGCTTGGCGACGTACTCGTCCCGCTTCTGCGGGTTCTTGTAGTGGTCGTAGAGCGCCTCGTCGTAGCCGCCCCACCGGTACATGGTGTTCTGCGCGCATCCGAAGGGCCCCAGCCCGGCGAGCACGGCGACGGCCCCCAGGGTGTGCAGGGCCCGCATGGTCAGCGCACCTGGATGGTCTTCGTCTCGCTCTCCACGAACACGGTCTGCCGGAAGAGCACCTTGCCCGAGGTGTCGCGCACGTCCACCACGTGCGTGCCCGGCTCGACCAGCAGCACCGCGGGCTGGCCGTCGTAGGCGCCGGCGTCCCCCACCGGGTTCCCGTCGACGAAGAGCTGCGATCCGCGCGGCGCGCCCTCGACGGCCAGGCTCGGCCGGCTGTCGGTGGTGCGCACCGTGGTCGACGGCATGGCGCAGGCGGCGATCGACAGCGCCGAGGCGGCGAGTAGAGCTTTCATGGCGTCCCTCCGCGGCCGGGCTCGGCCACGAAGAGCGTCGCGAGCGCGCCGGGGTCCACCGTCCCCGAAGTCACCTCGCAGACGGAGCCCTCGTTGGTCTCGCTGTCGCCGAACAGGCTGACCACCCGGACGCTCGCGACCTGCCGCGGGGGCAGCGCGATCTCGAACCCCGACTGCTTGCTCTTGGGGGTCCCGGTCGCCTGCAGCACGGCGAGCACGTCCCCCGGCTTCAGCCCCTGGCGCTCGCCTCCGGCGATGAAGAGCTGCGTCCCGCGCACCTCGAGGATGTCGGTGCGCCAGGGGCGGTCGTACAGCTTGTCGACCAGGCGGTCGACCACGTCGGAGATGGCCGCGGCGATGGCGCGGTCGTTGAGGGTGGCGTCGTACTCGGCGCGGCTGCCGAAGCCGGCGATTTCGCCGCTCTCGGTGCTGGCCTCCCCCGAGCCGTTCGCCGAGAAATAGGCGAGCCCCGTCTGCACGTCGACCAGGCGGATGTCGACCTTGGCCTTCGCCGTCTGCAGCTTCGTGCTGCTCAAGAAGCCGCTCTTGCCTCCCACCGAGCGGCCGAACTCGGTGACCGAGCCGGCGATGACGGTGTCGGCGCCGATCAGCGATCCTCCCGAGAGCTTCTGCTCGCGCTCCAGTTTCGCCGCGTCGGGGCGCTCCAGGACCAGGAACTTCCCCGAGAGCACCAGGCGCGACATGAGCATGTCGCCCGCCTGCTTGCCGATGCGGTCCAGGTCCTGGTCGGTGAGCAGCGACCGGCCATAGTTGCTCTCGTTGGTGAACCGGGCGATGGCGATCTTCGTCTTGTAGCGGTGCCCGGCGGGCGCCTGGGCGGCCGATTGCGCCGCGATCTGCTTGCCGCGCGAGACCGGCGCCTCGACCGGGACCGGCCTTTCCGAGACGGTCGCGCAGGCGGAGAGCAGGACCCCCAGGAGAGCGACGCGTGGACAGAGCATGGTAGAGCCTCCCGCGGGTAATCCTAGCCCACCCGGTCGAGGACCGAGAAGGGGGCCGGGCGGTCACTCGGCTGCCGGCCTGGCGCGCGCGGGGCTCTGCCGCATAGCTGACAGCGCCGGGCCTCGCGCTGGCCCACCTGCGCGCGCATGCGTAGGCTGCCCCCATGGCCAGAGGCATCGGAGAGAACCCAGCCCGTAGCCCCGCAGCGCACCTGCAGGCGCTGGAGTATCCCGCCACCCGCGACGAGATCGTGCAGACTGCCGCCGACAACGACGCGCCGGTCGAGGTGATCAACTTCCTCAAGTCGCTTCCCAAGCCGCGCTACGACTCCTACGAGGAGGCGCTGCGCGACTTCGCCGAGGCCGAGCGCCGCTTCGGCCTCGGCAACCTCGCCGAGGACGGGCGCAGCCGCGAGGACCTCGGCAAGAAAGCGATCGAATCCCCCGACGCCCCCACCCACCACCCCTGACCTTCCGCGAGCAGGACCAAAAGCGTTTCAAGGGAGCGCGGAAGATCGGGAAGCGCGGAAGTAGATGGGGTTTCGCTCGTTCGAGCGCGAGCGCCCGCTCGAGCACTTGAAACAGAAATCTTCCGCGCTTCCGTCCCTTCCGCGCTCCCCTGAAACGTTTTTAGTCCACGACCGCGGCGAGCCGTTACTTGGGTTCGGGGACGCCGCGGGGGGGTTCGCCGATCTTGCCGGCGGGAGGTTGGTATTCGGGGGCGGGTTCCTCGAGCTGGGCGGGGATGTCGCTGCCGAAGGGAGCGCCGGCCGGAGTGGCGAGCGGGAAGCGGGTCGC
>DASWGI010000392.1:0-8823 GCA_036393835.1 Myxococcales bacterium
GCGGCCTGCGCCGCGTTCGCCGCCTGCGTCCGCAACCCCGCCACCGGCGACCTGCAGCTGAACCTGATCTCCGAATCTCAGGAGATCGAGATGGGCAAGCAGGCCGCCCAGGAAGTCGAGCAGAGCATCGGCCTCTACAAGGACCCCAAGGTCGAATCGTACGTCGGCAGGCTCGGGCAGACGCTCTCGCAGCAGACGAACCGCAAGAACCTGCCCTGGCAGTTCCACGTGGTGGAAGACGCGGCGGTGAACGCGTTCGCGTTGCCCGGCGGACCCGTCTACGTCACGCGCGGCATCCTCGCGACGCTCATGACCGAGGCGGAGCTCGCGGGCGTGATGGGGCACGAGTGCGGGCACATCGCCGCCCGCCACTCCGCGAACCAGATCAGCAAGGCCGAGCTGGCGCAGGTCGGCCTCGGCATCGGATCGGTGCTGAGCCCGCAGATCGCCCAGCTCAGCCAGATCGCCGGCGTGGGGCTCCAGGTGCTGTTCCTCAAGTTCAGCCGCGACGACGAGAAGCAGGCCGACAAGCTCGGCTTCGCCTACATGGCGAACGTCGGCTACGACGCGCGGCAGATGGTGGACGTGTTCAGGACGCTGGACCGCGTCTCGAAGCTCGCGGGGGCGGGCAAGCTCCCCGAATGGCTGCAGACCCACCCCAATCCCGAGAACCGCGAGAAGGACGCGGAGGCGCGCCTCGAGGAGCTCAACGTCGACTGGAGCAAGGCGAAGGTGAACCGCGATGAGTATCTCGCCGTGATCGACGGCATGGTCTACGGCGAGGACCCGCGGCAGGGCTATTTCCAGGGAAACACGTTCCTGCACCCGGAGCTCAGGTTCCAGGTCGCCTTCCCGGCGGGCTGGCAGACGCAGAACACGCCGCAGGCGGTGGCCGGGATCAGCCCCAAGCAGGACGCCACCGTGCAGCTCGCCACCGCGGGCAAGATGTCCCCCGAGGAGGCCGCCCAGAAGTTCTTCACCCAGCAGGGCATCCAGCGGGGCGAGGCCGCGCAGGTGACGGTCAACGGCCAGCCTGCGCTGGCTTCGTACTTCGCGGCGCAGACGCAGCAGGAGCAGATCGCGGGGCTGATCGCGTTCGTCAGCTACAACGGGACCACCTACGCACTGCTCGGCTACACCGGCGCACAGACGCTGCAGCAGTACGACCCGGTCTTCAAGTCGTTCATCGGGAGCTTCCGCCCGCTCACCGACCCCGCGGCGCTCTCGGTGCAGCCGGCGAAGATCCGGATCGTGCGCGTCGATACCAACATGACCGTCGAGCGGTTCAACCAGCGCTTCCCCTCGAACGTGAAGCTGGAAGAGCTGGCGCTGATCAATGGGTTCGACGACAAGAACGGCCAGCTGCAAGCCGGCCAGCAGTACAAGCGCATCGTGGGCGGCCCACCCGTGCAGGACAAGGCCGCCGCCGGCCAGCCGCCGAAATCCTGACGAGCGGCGGTTCGCCTGTTATTCCCTGGCTACGCTCAAGGTCCAGGCCGCCTCGCCGAATGGATCCTCTGCGCATGGGAATGACCGCGACAACCGTCGGAGAAGGTGCGTCAGGGTCCGACACGACCAGGCCCACGCGCCTCCTGCTCGCGGAGGACGACGAGCTGCTCCGCCGCGTCTTCGCGCGCGCCTTCCGGGCCGAGGGGTTCGAGGTCGACGTGGCCGCCGACGGCGAAGCCGCCCTGGCGCTGCTCAGGGACAAGCGCTTCGACGCCATCCTCACCGACATCGCCATGCCGCGGCTCTCCGGAATCGACCTCCTGCGCGCGGTCCGCGAGCACGACGCGGACGTGCCGATCGTGCTGATGACCGGCGGACCCGAGCTGGCGACGGCGCTGCAGGCCATCGAGCACGGCGCGTTCCGCTACCTGGTCAAGCCGGTCGAGCTGTCGGAGCTGAAGAGCATCGTGCGCCGCGCGGCGAGCTACCACCGCCTGGCGCAGCTCAAGCGCGAGGCGCTCGCGGTGCTGGGCGAGAACGCGGCGCTGAAGGACGACCGGGCGAGCCTGGAGCGCACCTTCGAGCGCGCGCTGCAGGGCTTGTGGATGGCGTTCCAGCCGATCGTGCAGTGGCCGGCGCGCGGGACCTTCGGCTACGAGGCGCTGGTGCGCACTTCCGAGCCCGCGTTGGCCCGGCCGCCGGATTTGATCGGCGCGGCGGAGCGGCTGCGCCGGCTGCCCGAGTTGGGCCGCGCGATCCGGAACGCGGTGGCCGCGCGGCTGCCCGCGTCAGGCGGGAGCATGTTCGTCAACCTCCACGCCGCCGACCTGCTGGACGATCACCTGCTCGACCCGGCCTCGCCGCTCTCGGCGCACGCCGCCCGGGTGGTGCTGGAGATCACCGAGCGCGCCGGGCTCGACGAGGTGAAGGACGCCCGCGCCCGGGTGGAGTCGCTCAAGCGCATGGGCTACCGCATCGCGGTGGACGACCTGGGCGCCGGGTACGCGGGGCTGACCAGCTTCGCCCAGCTCGAGCCGAACATCGTGAAGCTCGACATGTCCTTGGTGCGCAACCTCCACGAGGCGCCCACCAAGCGCAAGCTGATCCAGTCCATCGTCGGCCTCTGCCGCGACCTCGCCATCGCCCCCGTCGCCGAGGGCGTGGAGACCGTGGCCGAGCGCGACGTGCTGGAGCAGCTCGGCTGCACGCTCCTGCAGGGCTACCTGTTCGGCAAGCCGGAGCGGGAATTCCTGGCGCCAAAGTTCTAGCGCGCCAGCTGCAGCGTCACCTCGCTCAGGAAGCGCACTCCTTCGCCCATCCACTTGATCGGCCGCCGCTCGTCCGCGCCGTGCGCCGCCCGGCCCGCGCGTTGATCGTCCTGCGTCCCCGGCGCGCCGCCCAGGCCGTAGGACTGGATGCCGATCTCGCGCAGGTGGCGGGAGTCGGTCGCGCCGGTGCCCATCGAATGGGAGACGGGGACGTCGCCCCACAGCGAGCGCGCCGCGGCGTGCACCGCCTCGGTTACGGGCCCGCTGATCGGCGAGGGCTTGGCGAAGCCGATGTCGCCCGTCGGCTTCAGCTCCACCGCCGGATCCGCGATTGCCTGCGCGAGCCGGGCCTGCGTCTGCTCGCGCGTCTCGTCGGGGAGGATCCGGCAGTTCACCGTCGCCTGCGCCGTGGTGGGCAGCACGTTGTCCTGTGGCGCGGCCTTGAGCATGGTGGTCACGCAGGTGGTGCGGACCTGGGCGTTGGCGAGCCGGTCCTTGCCGATGACCGCCTCGTCCTGCGGCGAGAGCGCGCCCGACTGCGCGGCGTGCTCGAGCGCGGTCGAGAGCGGCGGCTTCTCCCTGAGCGCCTGGAGCGCGATGCCTTCGCGCGATTCGGGGAGCACCTTGGCGGGGAAGCGCAGCTCGCCGACGCGCTGCAGGGCGCGCGCCAGGGTCACCACGGGATCCGAGTCGGTCGGCGGCACCGACGAGTGGCCGCCCTTCCCCTTCACCGTCAGGGCGTAGCTCTGGAACGTCTTCTCCGCCACGCCGATCTCCACCGACTCCATGCGCGAGAGGTCCGGCGCGACCACCAGCGCGCCGCCCTCGTTCAACGCCAGCTCGGCGTCGATGAGGTCGCGGTGGTTCTGCGCCAACCAGCGCGCGCCCGCCAGCCCGCCGGTCTCCTCGCCCGCGGTCAGCGCCACGATGAGGTCGCGGCCGAGCTTCTGCGGGCTGCGCGCCGCCTCCAGCGCGATGGCCGTGAACGCCGCCGCCATCGCCTTGTCGTCGCTCACCCCGCGCGCGTACAGGTAGCCGTCCTTCTCGGTGGGCTGGAAGGGAGGCACGGTCCACGGCTGGCCTTCGACCGGCACCACGTCGATGTGCGCGAGCAGGAGGAGCGGCCGCTTTGCGCCCGTCCCTCGCACGCGGGCGACCAGGTTCCCGCGTCCCGGCGCGGACTCGAGGAGCTGCGCCTGGACGCCGGCGCGCTGGAACCGTGCCACCAGCGGCTGCAGCGCTGCGGTCTCGTTGCCGTGGCTGGTGTCGACGCGCAGCAACTGGTCGAGGATCTCGCGCGCCTCGGTTTCTACGGTGCCGGCCGCCAGCGCGGCACAGGTGAGGGCGAGGAGCATGTATGACTACCTCCGGGGCGCGGACCCTACCACGGCCGGTTGACCACCGACGGTCCGTTGTGGATTTGCTTCCGGCGGGAGGAAACGACACATGGTACGCAACGTCGCAATTGCTTTGTCCCTGTCTTTCGCCGCCGCGGCGCAGCAGCCCGCCGGCACCCCTGTCGCACAGCCCGCTCCGCAGCCGGCCGCCGCCGCGCAGCCGGCGCCCGCCGCCGAAAAGCCCGCCCCCGCCCCCGCCGCGGAGAAGGCCCCCGCGGATCAGGCCATCTCCGCGGACGGCAAGATGCACATCGACGCCGCGATCGCGTTCCTGAAGGCCTGGGGCAAGGGCCGGTGGGACGAGGCGCGGCCCGTCGCCGCCGACAAGGTGGCGGTCAAGCTGGGCGACAAGTCGTACGACGTCGACGTCGCCGGCGGGAAGAGCGACATCAAGGCCGTGCTGCCGTTCCGCGGGCTCTCCACCGTGCGCGAGCCGGGCAGTGGCAAGGTGGTCGGCATCGCGGTCTCCGAGCTGGCGGTGAAGACCGACAGCGCGGAGAAGCGCGGCAAGGCACGCCTCACCACCGAGGACAAGGACGGCCAGGTGCGCGTCACCGCCGTCGAGATGGAGTAGCGCCGCCTCACCTCTGCCCCGCGGCGCCGCCGGCAAGGCCGGCTGCTCCGGCATCGCTCTGCCTCGGTGGCAGGTGAAACAGCGCGTGCACGTTGCGGAACCGTCAGCTCATCCGGGACGGGAAGTGCGCCGGCCGGGGCAGGCCGTTCGCTTGCGGGGGCGGCCGGTTTCAGAGAGGGGCCGGCTCGAGCGCGAATCCTCCTTCGCCCAGGCGGACGCGCACGATCTCGTCGAATCCCTCCTCGGCCAGCGGCGGCTCCAGGCGGCGCGCGGCGGTGTAGATGGCAACGTCGGGCACGCGCGCCCGTCCTTCGCGCGAGGCGTTGCGCCGGAGCGCCTCGCCGACCGAGGCGACGAAGTGCACCGCGATGACGCGGGCGCCGGCGCGCTTGCCCGCCTCGATCAGCGACGCCCGGTCCGCGCGGCGCGGGTTGGTGTTGTCGACCACCGCCGAGCGGCCGGTGGCGAGCGCCTGCTCGATCTGCCGGAGCTGGCGCTCGGATTTCCTGCGCGCGTGGCGAGGGTAGAGGTCCTTGCTCACGTGCACGTGAGTGCCCGCGTAGCGGCTGATAAAGTAGCCGCTCTTCCCGGAGCCCTGCAATCCGACGAACACCACCAGCTCCATGCGCTCGCCCGTCCGCCGCTCCGCTGCATCGCGGCGGTACAATGCCGATCTTGGAACGCAGCCTTCCAGAAAGGAGCGATACCCAAGTGTCTCGCTACGTCCTGCCCGACCTGCCGTACGACTACGGCGCCCTGGAGCCGCACCTCTCCGGCAAGATCATGCAGCTTCACCACGACAAGCACCACCGCACCTACGTGGACACCGCCAACGAGTGCATCGACAAGCTGATCGAGGTGCGGCGCAAGCGCGACTTCGAGAGCATCGCTGCGCTCGAGCACAAGCTCGCGTTCAACGTCTCCGGGCACGTGCTGCACAGCCTGTTCTGGCAGAACCTCGCTCCACGGGCGGGCGGCGAGCCGCAGGGCGACCTGGCCCGCGCCATCGCGCGCGACTTCGGCAGCTTCGAGAGCTTCAAGCAGCAGGTCATCCACACGGCCTCCACCATCATGGGATCGGGGTGGGCCGCGCTGGTCTGGGACCCGGTGATCCACCGCCTGGGCACCACGCAGATCCACGACCACCAGTCGGAGGTCACCCAGGGCAGCGTGCCCCTGCTGGTGCTCGATGCCTGGGAGCACGCCTACTACCTGCAGTACCAGACGGACAAGAATCGGTACTTCGAGGCCATCTGGAACCTGTGGAACTGGAACGACGTGGCCCAGCGCTTCGGGGCGGCGCAGTCGGTGGACCTGCGTCTCGAGCAGGCCGCGGAGCAACCCGGCGCCGCTCCGCCGTCGGTCCACTAACCGGAGACGGCTGCGGGCGGGCACGCCGGCGCGCGCGCGGATACACTCCGCGCGCCTTGCGCAGCCCCTGGTTCCTCTGGCTCGCCGCCGCCGCCGCCCTCGCGGCCCTCGCGCTCCTGCACACCCTGTTCTGGGGCTGGGTGTACCGGGTGCGCCCCACGCAGGACGAGCTGCGGTTCGCGCACACGCAGGACGGCTGGCGCGTGGCCGTGGCCCGGCGCGCGCCGCGCGGACAGCCCCGGTGGCCGCCGGTGCTGCTCTGCCACGGCCTGTCGGCGAACCGCGGCAACCTCGACTTCGGTGTTCCACGGTACTCGCTGGCCCTGGCGCTCGCGAACGCGGGCTTCGACAGCTTCGCCGTGGACCTGCGCGGGCACGGCGACTCCCGCCGCGGATCGCCTCAGGCGTGGAGCTTCGACACGTACCTGTCGCAGGACATCCCGGCGGCGCTCGACGAGGTGAGGGCGGCGTCGCGCGCGGATCGGGTGCTGTGGGTGGGCCACAGCCAGGGCGCGCTGCTCGGGTTGGTCGCCGCGGGCCTGTTCCCGGCGCGCATTGCGGGCGTGGTCGCCCTGGCCCCGCCGACCCACTTCCACGCCCAGGAAGCCTTGCGGAAGCTGCTCCCGTACGCGTTCCTCGCCACCGGCCGGGGCCACCGGTTCCTCGCCCGGGCCGCGGCGCCTCTGGCGGGCTGGTTCCATCCGGGCCTGGCGCAGTTCGCCTGGAACTCCCGCAACATCGATCCCCGCATCTACCGCCAGGTGCTCGCCAACGTGATCGAGGACGTTCCACCGCGGGTGCTCGGGCAGTTCCTCGACTGGATGCGGCGCGACCGCTTCGCCTCGCTGGACGGGCTCACCGATTACCGCGCGGGCCTGTCGGGAGCGCGGCAGCCGGCGCTGTTCGTCTCAGGAGCGCTCGATCTGCTGGCCCCGCCCGCGGCGGTGCGGGGCGGGTACGAGCTATGGGCGGGCGAGAAGGAGTTCTGGATCGCGGGGCGCGACGCCGGCCTGTCGGTGGACTACGGGCACTCCGACCTGATCTTCGGGCGCAAGGCGCCCGAGGAGATCTACCCGCGCATCGTCACCTGGCTGCGCGCGCACAGCGAGCCGGCTTTCCCGGTGCCTCCGCCCGCCTGATCGCCGGCCTTGCGCGCGGGCGCCCGCCGCTGCTGCGTGCCGCCTCCGGCGGGCGCACTCTACGCGCATGGTCAAGGGACTGTTCGCCGGTCTCGCGGGCCTGGGCGCGGCGGTCGCCGTCTTCCAGCTGCAAGGGGACGGCGGAGCCGGGCCCGGCTCCGCGCCCGGGGCGGCCGACGCGGGCGCCGCCGCGGCCCGGGATCCGGGCGCCGATGCGGGCAGCGGCGGAGCTCCGGCGGCGGCCGCGCGCGCGCCCGACGCGCCATTGCGCTTTCCACGGCCGCGCGACGGAGGGTCCGTCTACCTCGGCGACACGCCGGGCCGGGTCCGCGCCGATGCGGACGCCGATGCCGGTTCCGCCGACGGCGGCGGGCAGGCCGATGCGGGTGCGCAGGCCGACGGGGGCGCACAGGCCGACGAGCTGCAAGGCCTGCGCGAGCGCGTCGCCAGCCTCGAGCAGGAGCTGGCCCGCACGCGCTCCGATGCGCAGGTGCAGGAGCTCGATCGGCTGAACCAGCAGGTCGCCGCGCTGCGCGAGCAGCTCGCGCAGGAGCAGGCGCGGCGGCAGGCGGAGGAGCTGGCCGCCCAGGAGGCCAGGGTCCGCGAGCAGGAGGCGACGGCGGCGATCGCCGCCGCGCAGCAGCAGCTCGCGTATGGCGACTACCACGCCCTCGACACGCTCGACTCCATCTCCGGCCCCTTGCCCGCCCCCGTGCAGGGCGCGGTGGAGAGCGCGCGCGCCGCGGTCGGGAACGGCGATCTGGCGGCCGCGCGTTACTGGCTCTCCATCGCCCTCGCCGAGGAGCAACGGCGGCTGCTCACGCATTGACGATCCGGAAGGAACGGTGCGGGGTCCGCCGGTAGTCGGGCGGCGCAGTCTCGCGGGTCATCTCGGTGGCGCGCAGCCCTTCCAGGCGCGGCTCGAACCGCTGGTGGTTGGTGGAGAAGTAGAGCACTCCTCCCGGCAGGAGCACCGCGAGCGCGCTCTCGATCAGCGCGCGATGGTCGCGTTGCACGTCGAAGGGCGGGGCGCCCGCGCGGGTCGAGAATGAGGGAGGATCCAGCACGCAGAGCGAGAAGCGGCGGCCCGCCCGCGCGAGGAAGTCGCGCGCATCCTCGCGCACCAGCTCGTGGCGTTCGCTGGCCAGGCCGTTCGCCTCCAGGTTGTCGCGCGCCCAGGCGAGGTACTCCTCCGAGGTGTCGACCGTCACCGTGCGCCGGGCGCCGCCGGCGGCTGCGGCGCAGGTAAAGCTGCCCGTGTAGCCGAACAGGTTGAGGAACTCGGCGCCTTCCGCCTCGGCGCGGACGCGCGCGCGGGTCTCGCGGTGGTCGGGGAACAGGCCCGTGTCGATGAAGTCGTCCAGGTTGACCCAGAAGCGAAGGCCCCGCTCCCGCACCGCGATGCGCTGCCCGCCGCGGCCCAGCCGCTGGTAGCGCTGCCCGCGGGCCGGGCGCGTGCGACGGGTCTTCAGATGCACGCGCCACTGCGGCACCTCGAGAGCGGCGGCCGCGGCCGTGCCCATCGCTTCCAGCCATCCAGGCGACCCTCGCGTCTGCGCCCGCTCGTACTCCGCCACCACGAGGTGGCCTTCGTACCAGTCGACCGCCGCGCGGATCTCGGGCAC
>DASWGI010000393.1:0-4513 GCA_036393835.1 Myxococcales bacterium
GCATTTCATGATGCCGCGCTCTGAAAACGCAGCGCCGCCCTATCGGCGGCGACTGACGCTCCTCACTCGACTTCGACGACCTTCACTCCCTGCGGCGGGGTGAGCTGGAACGCGCCGGGCAAGGTGGGTTTGCCCCACACACGCTCCTTCAACTGCAGCTCGACCTGGATCTTCTCCGCGGGCGCGGAGAGGCGCAGCCGGCGCGGCATCTGCTGGCCGCTGCCGTCGTCGAAATCGTCGAGCGAAACCTCCCACTGCAGATCGTCGCCGCGAAATCTTCTGACGTGCTCGACGCGGAGATCCGCACCGACGGAGACCTCCTGCCGGACCTGGCCGCTTTCGAGCGTCAGCACCGACCCCTCGCCCGCGCGGTGCGCCTCGACCGGGCGCGCGCCGGGCGGCGGAGGCATGGCGCCCAGGACCAGCGCGACCAGCTCCTCGTCGCGCAGCGGCTGCGGGAAGAGCCGCGAGAGGTTCTCGGGCGTGGACGGCCCCCGGTAGAACACGTTGCTGCGCAGGTCGAGCAGCGCGAACCGGCCGCCGTCCGCGACCAGCAGCGCCGCGGGGTTGCCGAGCGGGTCCAGCGCGGCGATGCGCAGCGAGGCGGGCCTGCGCACCGCGATCTGGATCTGGTACCGCCCGCCGTTCTGCGGAGCGTCCACCGCCGCCTTGCCGGACGCGGAGAGCGTCTGCGGCTCGGCGTGCGCCTTCTCGATCTGCTGCAGCAGCGCGACCGGATCGAGCGGCGGACCGGCCGGAGCCGGAGCGTGGCTGCACGCAACGCTGAACGCGAAGAGCGGCGCAGTGACCCCAAGCCGCAAGCCGCAAGCCGCAAGCCGGAGCTTCACGACCCGAACGGCGGGGGCGTCCCGCCTCCTCCCTCCTGCGAATCGGCCGCGGTGCGCGCGCGGTCCAGCTCCGATTTGAGCCCGGTCAGCGCCTCGTTGGTGTTGCGCAGCCGCTCGCTCAGCACCTGCACGAAGCTCCACAGGAGCTTCACCGCGAGCAGCGAGTCCCGCCGCATCAGCTTGAGCAGGCTGTCCCGGTCGATGGAGACCGCGCTGGTCTCCTCCACCGCGGTGACGGTGGCCGATCGCGGGGCCTGGTCGACGAGGCCCATCTCCCCGAAGTGCCCGCCCGCCTTGAGGCTCGCGATCGCCATCTCTCCCTTGGTCACCTGCACCTTGCCGCGGAAGAGCACGAACAGCTCGTCGCCCGTCTCGCCCTCGCGGATGACCGTCTGCCCCTTCTGGAACTGCCGGCCCCGCGCGATGCCCAGGATCCCGAGCAGCTCCTTGTAGGTCATGTGCTGGAAGAGCGGGATGCGCCGCAGGACCTCGGTCCTGCCCTCGACGTCGGCGCTCTCCTCGTCCGCGCCCGCCTCGACGGCCAGCGCGATGGCGGTGACGTTGTCCTTGCCCCCGCGCTGCAGCGCCAGATCGATGAGGAGGTCGACCAGCCTCCGCTTCTCCTGTCCGAGCAGCGCGGGCAGCTCGTCCTCGCCCAGGTAGCCGTGCAGGCCGTCCGTGCAGAGGACGTAGACGTCTCCCGGGAGCAGGTCGGTGACCAGCGTGTCCACCGCCACGCTGCGCTGGATGCCGATGGCGCGGGTGATGACGTTGCGGTTCTCCGCGGTGGCCACCTCCGCCTTGGTGATCAGGCCGCGCTTGAGCTGCTCCTGGACCATGGTGTGGTCCTCGGTGAGCTGGTGCGCGCGGTCGTTGCGGAAGAGGTACGCGCGGCTGTCGCCGACGTGCGCGATGACGGCGTTGCGGCCGCAGGCGAGCAGCGCGACCAGCGTGGTCCCCATGCCCCGCTTGCCGGGATCGCCGAGCGAGAGCGCGTACACGTCCGCGCACGCCCTCTGGACCGCCCGCTCCATCGCCTGCGCGGCGCTCTCGCGCGCCTCGAGCGACGGCGTGCGGGTGAACGCGTCCAGCACGGCTTTCTCGGCGGCGAGCGCGTCGCGCAGGGACTTCACCGCCGCGGCGCTGGCCACCTCGCCCGCCGCATGCCCGCCCATGCCGTCGGCCACCGCGTAGAGCCCGAGCGCCTCGTCGACCAGGTAGGCGTCCTCGTTGTGCGGGCGTTTCTTGCCGACGTCGGTGCGCGCCCAGCTCCGGATGACCGGCATGGCGCGCGGACCTTACCATGACGGAGATCACACACGGGCCTGAAGAGGCACAGATCGGTAGACGTCCGGCTCCGACGCAAGTAAGGTGCGCCGCCCATGAACACCAAGACCGCTGTGATCGGCGCCGCGCTGGTCTTTTCGGCCGCGGCTTCCCCCGCATTCGCACAGGCCAGGACCACTCCGGGAGGTCAGTACAGCCTGCTGGGCGGCACCACGGTGCCGTCCGGAACCGACGTCGTAAGCGGTGAGTTCGGCTGGCCCAGCGCCACATTCGGGTTCACCCACGGCACGGGGCCCAGCACCGACATCGGCTTCAAGTTCGATCTCATCTACGGGTACGAGAACACGACCACCAGCCAGTTCGGCATCGGGTTCCGCGTGCCGCTGCGGTTCATGGTCCACCGGCGCGACCGGATCAGCGTGCTCGCCCACGTCGACCCGGGCATCAAGATCTACACCACGACCCCGGCCATCTTCGGCTTCCAGTGGCCGATCGGGCTGACCGTAGGTTACGCGGCTTCGCCCGAGTTCAACGCCGCCTTCGGCGTCGAGCTCCCCATGACATTGATCGTGACCCCCTCGCCGGTGCAAATGGTCCTCGGGCCCATGTTCGGACCGGCGCTCGAGTACCACGTCGATCGGCAGCTCACCGTGGGCTTCAACACGCGGTTCGGCCCCATGTTCAGCACCAGGGGCGGCGGGGCCACGTTCGGATTCATCACCCAGATGCTCCTGGCGTACCGGCTGTAGCGATGCTCGGGCTGCTCCTGGCCCTGCTCGCCGCAGCGCCCGCCGAGCGCTGGAGCCTCTACGGCGGCGAGACGCTGGCCGCCGGACAGGACGTCTTCAGCGGCGAGGTGGGCTGGCCCTCGACCAGCCTGGGCTGGACGCACGGGCTCACTGACACCACCGACGCCGGCGTGCGCTTCGACGTGCTCTACGCATTCGAGACCACGACCGACACGCACTTCGGGCTGGGGCTGCGCGTGCCGCTGCGGGGCATCGCGGTCCGCGCCGGCCGCGTCTCGCTCCTCGTGCGGGCAGATCCGGGGCTCAAGGTGTATCCAGGCAACGGAACGCCGTGGGGCTTCGCCCTGCCCGTGGGCGCCGCGGTCGGAATCGCCGTCAACCCCGATCTCCGCCTGGCCCTGGGACTCGACGTGCCGCTCACGTTCTTCTTCGCGCCCAGCGCGCAGGTCGTGATCGGCACGCAATTCGGGATCGGCTTCGACTACTTCGTCGATCCGAGCCTGCTCATCGGGTTCAACGCGCACGTCGGCCCGATCTTCAGCACGGACGCGAACGGCAGCCGGCTGGGCCTCGTGACGCAGATCGGTATCGGCTACCGGATGTAGCGCGATCCCAGGCGGATCACATCCGCGCCTTGCGACTTACCCAGGCTCGCTGCGAGCGTCGTCTCGTGGCAGGCCCGGCGCCCTCTCCGTCCCGCATCCTGCTCGTCGACGATTCGCTCTTCACCCGGACGCTGCTGGCCGCCGAGCTTCGCGACATGGGGTTCCTGGTCGACGCGGCGGGCTCGCTCCCCGAGGCGCACGAGGCGGTGGCGGCGCACGCGCCCGACATCGCCATCGTGGACGTGTTCCTCGAGGACGGGCCGTCGGGCCTGGAGGTCGCCCGGACGCTGCGATCCAACCCGGGCACCGCGCTGACCTTCATCATCGCTGTCTCGGGGCACTACGCCCCGGACTCGCTGCGGCTGGCCCACGAGGCCGGCTGCGACCGCTTCCTGGTCAAGCCCTGTCCGGTCGAGGTGCTCGTCGAGACGATCGAGCACTTCCTCGGCAGCTGCCGGCACTCGGCGGCGGCGTCCTAGCGCAATTCTGCTCAAGTGTGGGCGCGCCGCGCCGATCGTGCGTGCAGCGACCATGATGCGCCCTGTCGAGACCGAGGATCCCATCCGGGACGTCTGTCCCAGGTGCCGCCAGATCATCCGCTGGACGAACTGGCGGCCCTACCCGCCCCCCTGGACCGGAGCGCCGAGCCGCGGCGACGTGCGCAACGGCAGCTGCGAGTGCGGCGAGAAGCGGTACTTCGCGAGCCGGCTCCCCCAGGAGCTGTTCGCGCGCGCGCAGAGGCGCTGATTCAGCGCGGTGTGCCCGGGCGGAGGAAGGCGTCGAGGCGCGTCCGGAATTCGTCCGTCCCTCCGACGAACCGCACGCCCACCCCGGCCCGCCTGCCCGCGGTCCCGGTCTCCTGCCGCACGCTCTGCACCGTCACCAGGAGCGGCGGCTCCCCGTCGGGGAGCGGGACCAGCACCGGGAAGACCGCGGCGAAGGCGGGCATCTTCTCCATCTCGATGAACATCCCCGCCGGGCTGATGTCCCGGATGCGCGTCTCCACCGTGCCTTTGGGCGTGAT
>DASWGI010000394.1:0-9358 GCA_036393835.1 Myxococcales bacterium
AGCCTTGCCGACCGGCACGTGCACGATGCCCGCCTTCTCCACGCGGAACTCGACCTTGCCGGCCTTGGCCTCGCGCACCGCGCGGGCCACATCCGCCGTCACCGTGCCCACCTTGGGGTTCGGCATCAGGCCGCGCGGGCCGAGCACCTTTCCCAGGCGGCCCACCACGCCCATCATGTCCGGGGTGGCGATGGCGACGTCGAACTCCAGCCAGCCCTCCTGCACCTTGGCGGCCAGGTCCGCTTCGCCGACCGTGTCCGCGCCGGCCTCCTGCGCCTCGCGCGCCTTGTCGCCCTTGGCGAACACCGCCACCCGCACCGTCTTCCGATGCCGTGGGGCAAGACCACCGCGCCGCGCACCATCTGGTCGGCGTGCTTGGGGTCCACGCCCAGCCGGATGGAGACGTCCACCGTCTCGTCGAACTTCTTCTTGGCCGTCTTGCCCACCAACGCGCACGCCTCGTCGACGCTGTAGCGTTTGTTGCGGTCGACCAGCTTCGCCGCTTCCTCGTACTTCTTCCCGTGCCTGGCCATGTGCGCGTTCCTCACTCGACCTCGACGCCCATCGAGCGCGCCGTGCCCGCGATGCTGTTCATCGCCGCTTCCAGGGAGCCCGCCGTCATGTCGGGCATCTTGGTCTTGGCGATCTGCTCCAGCTGCCTGCGCGTCAGCTTCCCCACCTTCTCCTTGCCGGGGTTGTGCGCGCCGGAGCCCTTCTTCTTCTCGGTGTGCAGCCCGAGCGCCTTCTTGATGAGGATGGCGGCCGGCGGCGTCTTCACGATGAAGGTGAAGCTGCGGTCCGAATAGATGGTGATGAGCACGGGAACGATCAGGCCTTCCTTGGCCTGCGCCTGGGTGGCGGCGTTGAACTCCTTGCAGAAGCCCATGATGTTCACGCCGTGCTGGCCGAGCGCGGGCCCCACCGGCGGCGAAGGGTTCGCCTTCCCCGCGGGGAGCTGCAGCTTGACCATTCCGGTGACCTTCTTCATCTAGCTCTCCTCCAATGCTACGCCCTTCGGGCTCCGCCCGGCCGGCGGGGGACCCGCCGGCCTCCGTGGTGGTGCGAACGGCCTGCGCGGCCTCCCACCTGAATCACGTCTTCTCCACTTGCATGAAGTCCAGCTCGACGGGCGTGGCGCGGCCGAAGATCGAGACCAGCACCCGCACGCGGCCCTTGTCGGGGTTCACTTCCTCGACCGTGCCGTTGAAGTTCGAGAAGGGCCCGTCCACCACGCGCACGTTGTCGCCTTCCTCGAACTCCACCTTGGGCTTCGGCTTGAGCGCTCCCTCGGAGAGCTGGGTGGTGAGCCGCGCGATCTCGTGCTCGCTGACCGCGGGCGGCTTGGTGGCGTTGCCGACGAATCCGGTGATCTTCGGCGTGTTCTTCACCAGGTGCCAGGTGCGGTCGTTCAGCTCCATCTGCACCAGGATATAGCCCGGGAAGAACTTGCGCTTCGAGGCGCGCTTCTCCCCCTTCACCATCTCGACCACGTTCTCCATCGGGATGAGGATGTCCCCGAAGAACTCCTCGAGGGCGTTCTGCTTGATCTTCTCCTCGAGGCTCTTCTTGGCCTTGTTCTCGAAGCCCGAGTACGTGTGGACCACGTACCATTTCTTGTCGATCTTGGTCCCAGCCATGGCGGTCATTTTCTCTACAGACTCGGGTTCTGGATCTTGTCGGTGAGGAACTGCCAGAGCACGTCGAACAGGCCCAGCAGCGCGGCGGCGATGATGCTCGCCACGATCACGGCCACGGTCGCTGCGCGAGTCTCGGGCAGGCTGGGCCAGCTCACCTTGCGCAGCTCGGCCACGATGTCGAGCGCGACGTCGCGGGTCTTCGGGGTCACCCACACGTAGATGGCGCCCGCGCCGGCGATGCCGAGCCCGATGAACGAGGACCAGGTCCAGTCGTTCCACAGCGGGCGCGTGAGCGGCTGCGTGACGCTCCAGGTGCCGAACCCTGCGAGCAGCACGTGCTCGAGGAACAGCCCCGTGAGGATGGCCAGCGCTACCAGTCCGATCTGCACGATCCGCGTGTTCGTCATCGTCTCTTTTCAAGAAGAAGTTGGCAGGCCAGGAGGGACTCGAACCCCCAACATGCGGTTTTGGAGACCGCCGCTCTACCATTGGAGCTACTGGCCTGGATCCCAGCCAGGCTACTTGGTCTCCTTGTGGTCGGTGTGCTTGCGGCACCGCGGACAGAACTTCGGCTTGACCAGCTTGTCGGTCATGGTCCGCTTGTTCTTGGTCGTGGTGTAGTTCCGCTCCTTGCACACGTTGCACTCGAGCGTGATGATCGTCCGGTTCATCGCCTTGCCCTTCTGGAAACCAGGTTGGAGCCCACCACCAGGATTGAACTGGTGACCTCGTCCTTACCAAGGACGTGCTCTACCAACTGAGCTAGGTGGGCCCGCATTCTCCTGTACGTCCTTCGTGGAGCGGGAAACGGGATTCGAACCCGTGACATTCAGCTTGGAAGGCTGACGCTCTACCAGCTGAGCTATTCCCGCGGTGGAAAGTGGCGGAGTTGGTGGAGGGGGAAGGATTCGAACCTTCGAAGGCGTAAGCCGGCAGATTTACAGTCTGCTCCCTTTGGCCGCTCGGGAACCCCTCCGGTCTGTCAGCCCGTCCTCCGCATCCGTGTCGTGCGTCCTCCTCGTCGGGGCGGCGGCTCGGCCTCTGGAGCTGGCGGCGGGAGTCGAACCCGCGACCTTCTGCTTACAAGGCAGGTGCTCTGCCGGCTGAGCTACGCCAGCCTCAAGTCCCCGGAATCATTCATGTTCACTGCGCGCGCGCCTTCCCCGGACCTGCGGGGACGAGGGGGTCTACAAGACCTTGCGCGCCTTGTCAAGGATCCGTCCGTCGCGCGCGCCGCTGCCGGGCGGCCTCGTACAAGGCGATCGCCCCGGCCGCAGCGACGTTGAGCGAGCCGACCCGTCCGAGCATCGGGATCCGGGCCACGTGATCGCACGTCTTGCGCACCAGGGGGCGGACTCCCTTGCCCTCGCTCCCCAGGACCAGGGCGATGCCGGAGGTCAGGTCGACCTCCGGCAGGTCGCGGTCGGCGTCGGCGGCCAAGGCGACCGACCAGACCTGCGCGTCCTTCAGATCGTCGAGGGCGCGCGACAGGTTGGTGACCCGGGCCACCGGGCAATGCTCCAGCGCTCCGGCGGCGGCCTTGGAGACGGCGGGCGTGATGCCGGCTGCCCGGTCCTTGGGGAGCACCACCCCGTGCGCGCCCAGCGCGTGGGCGCTGCGCAACAGCGCGCCGAGGTTCTGCGGATCGGTCACGCCGTCCAGGAGCAGCAGGAGGGGAGGCTCGCCGCGGGCCCGGGCGGCGTCGAGCAGGTCGGGCAGCTCCGCGTAGCGGAACTCGGCCAGCTCCGCTCCCACGCCCTGGTGCACGCCGCCGCGGGACCTCCGCGCGAGCTCGCCGTGGGGGGCGTCCTCGATGCGGACCCCGGCAGCCTCAGCCGCCTCGGCGACCCGCTCGCCCCCGTGCGACCGGCGGCCGTCGCGGCCCCGCTCGAGCAGCACGCGGACCACGTCCTGCGGATGGGCCTTGAGCGCCTCGAGGACCGGGTTCAGCCCGTAGACGAACCGGCTCACTCCACCACGACGGCGAGCGCCACCTCGCGCTTCTGCCGCTCGCAGAGCTTCTCGGTGCAGATGAAGAAGGTGACCTGGGCCTTCAATTCGTCCTTGCCGGCCTGCTTGCCGACGAACGGGAGGTCGAACTCGACTCCCTTGGCTTTGGTCGCTTTCGCATCGGTTCGCCCGAGCTTCTGCTTGGGCAGCTCCAGCGCCGGCCCGGCGGAGATGGTGACCGACAGAGGGGCCTCCGGCGAGACGTGCGCGTCGCTGCGCGGCACCACCGTCACCTTGGCCTGGCCCTTCTCCCCCTTCTTCACCTTGAGGGGAGCCTGGCTCGTCTCGATCTTGTAGGCCTTCGCCGCATCGGCGTGCGCATCCGCCTCCGCGAACGCCGGCGCCACAACCAGGCAGCCCAAAGCCAAGCTCGTCATCCAGGTCCGCATGCTCCTTAGACGCCAGAAACCCCCGAATGTTGCAAGTCCAGGCTCCAGGATCAACGCGGAGGCGCGGAGGCGCGGAGATTTCCAGGCTTCCGTACTCGGAGACGGTCGCCGCATCGTGAGAAGCAAACTGACCTCCGCGTCTCCGCGCCTCCGCGTTCCGCTTTTCGCCCGCTCCGGCTACGATTCAGGGGGCGTGTTTGCGGCGGGGTTGGGAGCGGGCCAGCTCCTCGGCGCGGCCGATGATGAGGAGGGCCAGGTCCTTGCCGGTGGCGCGCTCCAGGCCCTTGAGGCCGGGGCTGGAGTTCACGTCGAACACCATGGGGCCGGCGTGGGTCTCGATGAGGTCCACGGCGGCGACTTCCAACCCGACGACGCGCGTCGCCTCGACTGCGATGCGGTCCAAAGCCGAGGGCACGCGCACCGCCTTGAGCTGGGCCCCGCGCGCCAGGGTGTGCAGCAGGCGCCCGGGGCGGGGGCGGCGCTCCACCCAGGCGACCGCCCGGCCTCCGACCACCAGGGCGCGCAGGTCGCGCTCGCGCTTGCGGCGGACGTACCGCTGCACGAGCAGGTTGTGGCCCATCGAGAGGACCGCCTCCATGGCGGCTTCCATGGACTGCAGGCTCTCGCAGACCATCACGCCCGGGCGCTCGGCCGGGGTGAGCAGCTTGATCAGCACGGGGACCCCGCCGACCAGCTCGACCATCGCGCGCAGGTCCGAGGCGGTGGCGGCCATGACCGTCGCCGGGACGGGCACGCCGCTGGCCGCGAGAAGCTGCAGGGAGCGCATCTTGTTGCGGCTGGAGGCGATGGCCGCCGCGTCGTTCAGCGTCGGCACGCCCATCATGCCGAAGTGGTTCACCACCGCGAGCCCGTACGCCTGGATCGAGGGCGCGATCCGCGGCACGACGACGTCGGTGGGCGGCAGCTTGCGCTGCCGGTAGAAGGCCGCGGGCCGGTCGTCGAGGTGCATCTCGACCCCGAGCGGATCGAGCACGCGCACGCGCGCCCCCCGCAGCCGCGCCGCCTGCGCGAGCCGCCGCGTGGTGTAGATGGACAGGCCCCGGCTGAGGACGGTGACGTGCACGGAGGGGCGAAGGGTGGCCCGCCGACCCGGACGGGTCAAGCCAGCTGCCACGCGGCCGGACCGGGTTATGCTCCGGGCGTGCTGACCGTCGTGTCCTGGTTCGCCGCGCGCAAGTCGCGCAAACCCATCGTCCAGCTGGTCGCGGACAACCTGCGGCCGGAGCCGACGCTCCTCGCCTTCCTCGCGGATCGCTACACGAGCGAGTCCAGCCTGCGGCCATTCGCGCCGCTCGCGGAGAAGCTCGGAGACCGGATGCACGTGCTGGTGCTCGCGGAATGGCCGCAGCCGGACCGCGAGCGCGACGGGGAGGCCCTGCTGCGCTCCCTCGGCGTCTCGCGCGAGGCGTGGCCGATGCTGCTCCGCGACGAGGACGACGCGCGTTTCGCGGTCGTGCTGCACCGGGGCCGCCCGGTCGCGCTCATCAACCTGTTCATCCGTGAGCTGCCCCGCGGGTCGGGAGGCCCCGAGGACGAGCAGCTTCGCGCGTGGGAGGACGAGGCGCTGCGCAAGCTGGAAGCGTTGCTGTCCCGCCTCTCGCCCCTGCCGCCGGAGGCCGACCGCTCCCCCGCGCCACAGCGTCCACCGGATCCCGGGCCCAGCCGGGACCGCTTCGAGCTGATCGAGCTGGACTGATGCGCACCGCGATCCTGGCCACTCTCCTGGCCGCCGCGTCGGTCACCTCGACCCCGAGCGCGACCTCGACCTCGACGTCGAGCGCGACCTCGACCCCGACCCCGAAGTCCGAGATCCGCCCCCTTCCCGTCCGTCCCGTCTCCGAAGCCGGCAGCCTGGCGCGCGAGGCCGGACATGGGCGTCCCGCCGTGCTCCACTTCTGGGCGACCTGGTGCGACGCCTGCCGCGACGAGTTCCCGCGCATCCGCAAGGTGCTCAACCAGCTCCCGGCGTGGAACGTCGGCGTGCTCCTGGTCAGCATCGACCGCCCCGACAAGCTCGACCAGGTCAGGCGCGACCTGCGCCGCTTCGGCGTCTCCGGGCTCCCCGCCGTGGTGCTCGACGCGCCGGACCCGGAGCCGGTCGCGAAGGCGGTGGGAGAGCCCGCCTGGGACGGCACGCTGCCGTCGACCTTCGTGTTCGACGCCCAGGGAAAGCTGCGAAAGAGCTTCCTCGGCCGCACCGACGCCGCCGCCCTGGAGCAGGCGGTGCGCGCCGTCCGTTAGCCGCCGCCGTATTCGGCGGCGCTACGCCTCTCCCAGCGCGGACATTCTTGATTGTGTTCTGGTGGACATCGCGCCGCCTGCCCGCTCCCGAGGTGCGACAGAGCGGGGGCCCGCCTCTTGAGCCGGTTCCCCTGCAGGGTACAGGCTGCGCCGCATGCAGCGGGAGATGACGGACGGACGGGTCCTCCTGCGGATCACCGGGAGGTTCGACCCGGCCAGCGCGCTCCTCCTCGAGCGCGAGTTGGTCAAGGAAGAGGACAGCGACGAGGTGGTGCTGGACTTCGCCTCGGTCGACGAGCTGGGCGACGCGAGCCTGGCGGTGCTCAGCCACGTGCTGCGCAGCGCGCACTCGCGGTCCTTGCGGGTGCGCGGGCTGCGGCGGCACCACGAGCGCCTGCTCCGGTACTTCGGCATCGAGCTGGACGAGCACGGCGGCGTCCGCGGCGGGCCCGAGTCCCGGCACTGAGCAGCCGCCGCCGTATTCGGCGGCGCTGTGCTTTTCACCGGGCGACGGACGGGCAGTTCAGCGCCGCCAGGAGGCGGCTTGCGCCGCGGTCGGGTTGACGTAGACCTCGCCTTCGTCCGAGTCGAGCGCGATGCGGGTCCCGTTCCCCACCGCGTCGAAGAGCTGCCGCACGCCGCAGGCGACCGGAAGGCCCAGCGCGCTCAGCACCGGCACGCCGGTCGAGTCCTCGGCGGCGCCCGCGCACAGGGCGCCCACCGCCCCGCTGGCCCACCCGCGCAGCGCGGACAGCCCCGAGAGGTGGACCGCGACGATCAGCTCGCCCCGCCGCACCCGCAGAGGCTCCAGGCCGGCGTAGCGGTGCGCGACCGCGCCCAGGAACGCCTCTACGTCCACCGCGCGCCTGGCCGCCGGGCCGTGGCTCGCCAGCGTGCGGGCGAACTCGGCGGCGATCCGCTCCAGCGCCAGCGACGGAGGCAGCCCCGCCGAGAGGTGCTCGAGGGCGCGCTCCTGGAGCCGCACGTCCTCCACCACCGTGGCCGCCTCCTCCAGCTCCCGCACGCGCTCGCGCAGCGCCGCCCGGGCGCGCTCCGCGAGGGCGCGGATCTCCTCGCGCTCGGCGGTGAACGCGTTCAAGAGGTCGCTGTGCGGATCGTCGGAGGAGACCTCGGCGGTGCGCTGGCGCCGGGGCAGCGCCCGGGAGAGCACCTGCGCCGCGCCCAGCACGCGCCCGCGGCGATTCCCGGCGCCGTGCAGGAGCAAGTTGGCGCCCTGCGGGTGCTGCGACTCGAGCACCGCGGTCACGGCGCGGCTCGCCGCGGTGGCGAGCAGCACGTCGGCTTCGGAGAACGGGCCCGCCTCCCGCTGCAGCACCAGGACGCCGCGAGGCCGCGGGCCGGCGAGCAGCGGCAAGGCCAGGAAGGCCGGGTAGCGCTCCTCGGCCAGCTGCGGGAAATACTCGAACTGCTCGACCACGCCCGCGTCGTCCACCGTCATCGGCCGCATGGTCTCCAGCGCGGTGCCGGTGATCCCCTGCCCCACCTTGAGCCGCACTTCGCCGAGCACCCCGTCGGGAAAGCCGTGGTTCCCGCGCAGCACCAGGTCGTCCTTCTCCTCCAGCACGTATACCGAGGCGATCGGCGAAGCGCACAGTGCGGAGAGCTGGGCGCACAGGTAGCTCAGCGTCGCGGAGAGCGTGCCCGAATTGGGCCCGGCCGCGAGCCGAAGCGCCGCGTCCAGCCGTCGCGACGGGGCGATGATCTGCAGCGGGACGCGAGGGGAGGCCACCAGGCCACACTAGCAGAGCCGGGCACGGCCGGGCGCTCGCTCCGGCTGCCCCGTGTGCGGTAGGACTGCGGGGAGATGGGCGAGGGCCCCCTCGATCGGGATGCGGAGCAGCTCCGGCGCCTCGGCTACGCGCAGCAACTGCTCCGCGACATGGGCGGGTTCGCGAACTTCGCCATCAGCTTCTCCATCATCTCGATCCTCACCGGCGCGGTGACGCTGTACGGCCACGGGTTGAGATACGGCGGCCCCCTGGAGATGACGCTCGGCTGGCCGCTGGTCTCGCTCCTCACCCTGCCCGTCGCCGCCTCGCTCGCGCAGCTCGCTTCGAGCTACCCGACCGCCGGCGCGCTGTACCACTGGGCCTCCCTCCTCGGCGGGCGCGGAGCCGGATTCTTCACCGCGTGGCTGAACTGCATCGGGCAGTTCGCCATCACCGCCGGCATCGATTACGGGCTCGCCCAGTTCGTGGTGGCGCTTCTCGGGCTGCCGCCGCAGCGCACGCTCGCGGTCTACGCGGCCGTCCTGCTCAGCCACGCCGTCTTGAACCACCTCGGGGTGCGGCTCGTCGCCCGGCTCAACGACCTCTCCGCCTGGGTCCACATCGCGGGCGTCGCGGTGCTGGCCATCGTGCTGGCCGCCTTCGCGCCGCGCCAGCCGGCGGAGTTCCTGCTCACCCGCTTCACCGACGCTCCACGTCCATACTGGCTCGGGTTCCTGCTCGGCCTGCTGCAGGCCGGCTGGACCTTCACCGGATTCGACGCCAGCGCCCATGTCTCCGAGGAGACGCGCGATCCCACGCGGACGGCGCCGTGGGGGATCTTCCTCTCGGTGGCGGTGAGCGGCCTCGCCGGCTGGGTGCTGCTCCTGGCGGTCACGCTCGCGATCGGCGACCTCCGCGCGACGGCCGCCGCGGACAACCCGTTCATCTTCGTGCTGCGCGGCGCGCTCGGCACTCGCGCCGGCGGCGCGCTCGTCTGGGTCGCGATCGTGGCGATGTGGTTCTGCGGGCTCTCCTCGGTGACCTCGAACTCGCGCATGCTGTTCGCCTTCGCGCGCGACGGCGGGCTTCCCTTCTCGCGACAGCTGGCGGCGGTGTCGGAACGCTACCGCTCTCCGCACGTGGCGGTCTGGGTCTCGACAGCCGCCGCGCTGGCCGTCGCGCTGTGGACGGAACGCTACGCGCAGTACCGCGAGGCGGTGTACAGCGCCATCGCCGCGCTCAGCACCATCGCGCTCTACACCAGCTACGGCGTGCCCATCTGGGCCGGCCTGCGCGCGCGCCGCAGCGGCCGGTGGACGCGCCTCGGGCC
>DASWGI010000395.1:0-3450 GCA_036393835.1 Myxococcales bacterium
AGCGTCCTCCCGCGGAAGGGCACCAGGCAGACGGCGACCGCGGCTGCGACGACCAGCAGCAGGAGCGCCTTGCGCATGCGGCGGACGCTGCCACGCGCAACGCCCGGCAGCCAGTTTCCGGACCGCTTGACGCAGCGGGGGTCGGCCCGCATGGTACCGGTCCCATGGCTTCCGGCCCCTCCGGCACGGCGGACCGCCTCCTGTGGGGGCTCTTGGCCATCGCCGCCGGCGCCGTGGTGGTGGTGGCCATCGCGCGCGGCCGGGTTCGCGAGGCTCCCCGGCCAGCCGCCGCCGCGGCGAGCATCTCGCTGCCGCTCCTCGACGGGAAAGGCCAGGCCTCGATCGCGAAGGGACGGGTGACGGTGGTCGACTTCTGGGCCACCTGGTGCGCGCCCTGCCGCGTGTCGATGCCCCGCATCCAGGAGGTGTGGCGGGAGTACGGCCCGCGCGGGGTCGATCTCTACTCGGTGGACACCGACGATCCCGGGGCGGACCGCGAGGCGCAGGTGAAGGAGTTCCTGCTGCGCAACGGCCTGACCTTCCCGGTGGTCCTCGACGACGGCACGGCCTCGAGCGCGTTCTCCATCGCCGTCCTCCCCACCATGCTGGTGCTGGACCGGGACGCGCACGTGGTCTGGAACCACGTCGGCGCACTCACCGGCGCGGGCGAGCGGGAGCTGCGCGGCGTACTCGACCGCGCCCTGGCCGTGCCCGCGGCCGCTCGCGGCGGCGGCTGATCGCTCAGGTCACCGTGCGGCCCATGGCGTGGTAGCCCTTGTCCACGTAGACCGTGGTCCCGGTGATCCCGCTCGCCAGCGGGCTGCAGAGGAAGGCGGCCGCGTTCCCCACCTCGGCGGCGGAGAGCTCCTGCGGCAGCGGCGCGTTCTGCGCGTAGTACTTCACCATCTCGTCGATGAAGCCGATCGCGCTCGCCGCGCGCGAGGCGTAGGGCCCGGCGCTGATGGTGTTGACCCGCACGCCGTACTTGCGCCCTGCCTCGAACGCGAGGGTCCGGGTGTCGCTCTCCAGCGCGGCCTTGGCGGAGGACATGCCGCCGCCGTACCCCGGCACCACGCGCTCGCTGGCCATGTACGTCAGCGAGACAACCGCTCCGTCCGGCCGCAGCAGCGGGCCCAGCCGCGCGAGCAGGCCCACCAGCGAGTAGGCGGACACGCTCACCGCGGCCAGGTATCCGGCGCGGCTCGTCTCCAGGAGCGGCTTCTTCACCTCCGGCCCGTTGGCGAGCGAGTGGACCAGGATGTCGATGGGCTTGTCCCCGAAGTCCTTCACCAGCTGCGCCGCGAGCCCGGCGATGGAGAAGTCGCCGCGCTCCACGTAGCGCTTGTTGGAGCGGATGTCCTCGGGAGCGTCCTCGAGCCGATCGTACGCGGCGTCGAGCGGATAGATGCGTTCGAACTCGAGCATCTTGCCGTCGGACAGCCTGCGCGACTCGTCCATCTTCCCGCGCCGCAGGAGGTTCTCGAAGATGTTCAGCGCCGGCGGCCAGGTGCCCACGCAGATGGAGGCGCCCGCCTCGGCCATCGCCTTGGCGATGGCGAACCCGAACCCGCCGTCGTCGGCCACGCCCGCGACGAGCGCCCGCTTGCCCGAGAGGTCGATGGGGAGCATGCGCGCCCATATCGCGCGCGCCGCTCCGGGATGCAAGTCGCGCGATGGTGTAGGGTGCGCGGCCCATGCACCTCTCGGCGTGGGCGATGGCGGGGCTGGTGCTCGCCGCGCTGGCGGCAGGCATGGTGGACGCGGTCGCCGGGGGCAGCGGGGTCATCGCGGTGCCGGCGCTGCTTGCCGCCGGTCTCCCGCCGCACCTCGCGCTCGGGACCAACAAGGCGCAGGGCGTGTTCGGGACCTGCGCTTCGACGCTGCGCTACGCGCGCGCCGGCCTGCTCGACGCGAGGCGCGCGCGGGTGACGTTCCCCGCCGGGCTTGCGGGATCGCTGTGCGGCGCCGCGCTCGTGCTGCTGGTTCCGCCGTCCACGCTGCGTCCGCTGGTGCTGGTGCTGCTCGTCGCGGTGGCGGTGGCGCTCGCCCTGCGGCCCTCGACCGCGACCCCGACCGCGACTCCGACCTCGACCCCGACCTCCCCCTCGACCTGGGCGCGCCGTGCACCGCGCCTCGCCGCCGCGGCCGTGGCCCTCGTCCTCGGCGCCTACGACGGCTTCTTCGGTCCGGGCTCCGGCACCTTCCTCATCCTCGCCTTCGCCTTCCTCTTCGACCTGCCGCTGCAGCGCGCCTCGGCCGATGCGAAGCCGGTGAACTTCGCCAGCAACCTCGCCGCGCTCGCGCTCTTCTCCGCGCGCGGCGCCGTGTTGTGGGAGGTTGCGCTGCCCATGGCCGCGGCCCAGTTCGCCGGCGGCTGGCTGGGCGCCCACCTCGCCGTCCGCGGCGGCGACCGCCTGGTCCGGGCGGTGGTCCTGCTGGTCGTCCTCGCGCTGGTATCGAAGCTCGCCGCGGACATGCTTCGCGCCTCGGGTTGAGGAGCCCATCCACCTCGGCGGAGCGGGGGGAGATCACCTGCAGATCCACTGTACAGCTCGTACATGTCGCGCGGAGCACTCTCCCGGGGCAGCCGCTCGGTGGAAGCCGCCAAGCTGATAAAATGGAACCGTGGGTCACCACCCTCGACCTGACCAAGGTGTTTTTGTCTGCCGTCACGTCGCTGAAGGCTCCGCTCCCGTACTGCGCGTGAGCCACGATGGAGACGGGGACTGGCAATTCCTGTGCGGCGGATCGCACGGGGAAGGAAGCGGCGAAGGACCTCTCCTCTTGCACTTCGGTCACGTCCTCGAGCGCGATCCATCGCTGCGCCAGATTGAAGTCTGCATCGGAGACTCCCTGGTGCGTCGAAGCCCGGCCGAGGCGTGGCGAATCGAGGAAGACTTCGAGGCGCGAACGCGGCGGCACATCGCGCAGTTCGGCTGGAGCGTCGTGCACATCGCCGCCGAGGGCTCGTCGCAGGCGTTCGCGTACACCCTGGGACTGTGGGAGACCCTCGCCCATCCGGAGTTGATTGTGATCGGTTTCCGGCGCGACACGGCGCACACCGTGTTGAACGATTGCGGCGGACGTATCAGGCAAGGCGAGAAGCTCCGCGCGGGCATGGTCGACCAGGAAGTGCTACGGGGCTACCCGGTAGTCTACGTGGACATGCGGCCGGAGCACGCGCCGACGTGGACGGGGGCAGCGCTGCGTCACTATCGCGCCAAGGGGATCCCGCATTTTCTCCAGATCGTGTGGCCCGACCGCGATGGCCGGTTCCCGTGGGACCGCGGAGCACCAGAGGACTTCAGGAAAGCGCAGCCGGTGCTGGGGACGCCGCCAAACCAGTGACGCTTACTCGGTCCGCCACTGGCCCATCGGGGCGGGCGGAGGAGGGATGTCTTCCTCGCGCGTGCGGCCCAGGCCGAGCGACTCCGCCGCGCGGGCGACCAG
>DASWGI010000396.1:0-11012 GCA_036393835.1 Myxococcales bacterium
CGCGGCAGCACGCGCACGAGCAGCTCCGCCGAGGTGAAGGCCAGCGACAGGCCCTGCCCGGTGATCGCGTCGACGTATCCGGCGGCGTCGCCGATCAGCGCCACCGGGGTCGCTGTGCGCGCCTTCACGCGGCGTGAGAGCGGTCCCGAGCCGCGCGCTTCGGACTCCAGCGTGGCGCCGCGGACGCGCTCGCCGAGCGCGGGAAAGCGGTCGAGCAGCGACTCGAACGAGGCCTTCTCGGAGAGCGCATCCTCTTGCCAGAGGAAGGCCACGTTCACGGAGCGCGGCCCGACCGGGGTGACGTAGCCCTCGGCGCCCGCCGACCAGTGCACCTCCACCAGATCGCTCCAGGGCGGGAGGCGGAGGTGACGCCGGAGCCCGAATCGGCGCGGGCCGCGCGCCGGCAGCTCCAGCCCGGCCGCGCGGCGGAGCGCCGAGTTGAGCCCATCCGCGGCGACGACCAGGCGCGCCTCGACGGTTCCCGCGTCGGTGTCCAGCCGGCCGCCGGACAGGCTGCGCACTCCCGCGTTCCGGATCTCCGCGCCCGCTTCGCGCGCCCGCCGCTGCAGGGCCTGGCAGAGCGCGGTGCGCCGGACGCCCAGCCCGCTGCCGGCGCGGAACCGGCCCTCCACGCTCGAGCCGTCCTCCTGCACGTACCGGATGCCGCGGAAGGGGCTGCATTGATCGGCCGGGACCTCGCCCAGGGCGCAGAGCCTCTCCAGCGCCTCGAGGCCGCGCGGCATGAGCCCCTCGCCGCACGCCTTGTCGGGCACGCCGGGCGTCCGCTCGAGGACCAGTGTGGAGAACCCGGCGCTGGCGGCGTGCACGGCGGCGGCGAGCCCCGCGGGACCCCCGCCGCAGATCGCGACGTCCCAGATCATCGCGAGAAGCGCAGGCGCGCCAGCGCCGCGGCCGAGAGCGCCGCCTCGCGCGCCATCCGCAGCAGCGAGATCTTGTGAGGCGGCCGCAGCTCACCCTCCACCAGCTGGCGGAGCGCCTCCGCGCGGCGCAGCTTGCCGCTGGAGGTCCGCGGGAGCGTCCCGGGCTGCAGGAGCTTGACGGTGTGCGGCCGGATGCCCGTGCGTTCGACGACGCGCGCCCGCACCGCGTCTTCCGTCAGGGCGCCGTCGCGCTCCACTTCCACCAGGAGCGCCAGCTCCTCTCCGTCCGCGCCGTCGGGGACGAGCCCCACGGCCACCGCGCATCCGGGGCGCGCTCCGGCCAGGCCGTCCAGGGCGTCCTCGAACTCCTGCGGAGCATGGTTGGCCCCGCGCAGGATCACGACGTCCTTGGCGCGCCCGGACACGACCAGCTCGCCTCCGTCGACGAATCCCAGGTCGCCGGTGTCCAGCCAGCCGCCGCGCACCGCCTGCGCGGTCGCGTGCGCGTCCTGGAAGTAGCCGCGCATCACCGACGGGCCGCGCACGCGGATGGAGCCGATCGAGCCGTCCGGCAGCTCGCTCCCATCCTCTCGCTGGATGCTCACCTCCACGCCGGCGACCGGCAGCCCGACCGAGGCGAGCTCGCGCTCCGCGCGGCGCAGGGTGCGCGGCCCGCGCCCCGGCGGCGAGAAGGTCACCGCCAGCGAGGCTTCCGACAGGCCGTACACGGGCATCAGCGCGCGCGGGTCGAATCCGAATCGGGCGAACCGCTCGCAGAAGCGCCGCAGCGCCGCGGGAGCGATCGGCTCGGCCCCGTTTAGCACCAGGCGCAGGCAAGACAGGTCGGCGCCTTCCATCTCCTCGTCGCGGATTCGCTTCGCGCACAGGCCGAAGGCGAAGTTGGGCGCGACGGTCAGGGTCGCGCGCGTCCGGGCGATCGCGCGGAGCCACAAGGCCGGTCGCGCCAGGAACGCCTCCGGCGGGAGCAGCGCCAGCGGCCCCGGGTGATAGACGGCGAGCAGGAGGCAGCCGATGAGCCCCATGTCGTGGTAGAGCGGCAGCCACGAGACGCCGCGCTGCCGCAGCGGCCCCTCCTCCGGGATGTAGGCGTCGATCGCCGCCACGTTCGCGAGCACGTTGGCGTGCGTGAGCGCGACCGGCTTGGGCTCCACCGTGGTCCCGGAGGAAAACTGGATGAGCGCCAGGTCGCCGGGCGCGGCGGGCCGCTCCAGCTCGCCCCCGCGGGGAAGATCGGAGACCGCGCGCACGCCCAACTCGGGCCGGGCGCGGGCGGCGGCCTGGCCGAGCAGCCGCCCGGCGCGCGCGTCGGTGAGCAGCAGCCGCGCCCCACAAGACTGCAGCAGGCGCGCGGTGCGCGCGTGGAACTCGTCGAGGCGGCCCAGCCGCACGGGCGGGTAGAGGGGCACCGGCACGGCTCCCGCGAGCAGCGCGCCGAAGAAGGCGTCCATGAAGTCCACGCCGGTGGGCAGCACGAGGGCGACGCGGTCGCCGGGCCGGATCCCCAGGCCGGCCAGGCCGGCGGCTGCGCGGCGGGCGCGGAGGCGCAGGTCGGCGAATGAGAGGTGGCGCTCCTGTTCGCGGGCGTCCAGGAAGGTCAAGCCGACCGGCTCAGTCGCGTTCGGGGTCGAGGTCGGGGTCGGGGTCGTCGGGGTCGACGCCTTCGCCGCCGCCGCGAGCGCCTCGCCGATGGTGGCGTGCTTGAGCGGCGGCAGCGGGGGTCCGCGCAGCATCAGCGGCCCTCCGCCCGCGCGGCCACGAGCCCGGCGAGATCGCCGACCGTACGCACCTCCGCCGCGTCCTGCTCCGCGAGCGCGATGCGGAAGTGGTCCTCGAGCCCCACCACCAGGGTCAGCACGCCGACCGAGTCGAGCTGCAGGTCGGCGAGCAGGTCGTCCTCGGCGCGCACGTCCCGTGCGATGCCGAGCTCCTCGCGGAGCACGCGGCCGATCACGGCGATCACCTCGGCCGGCTCAGCCACGTCCGTGACCTCCGGGCAGGAAGCGCGGGCGTCCGGCGAACGCGTCCTCCCACGCGGCGCCGAGCGCCGTCTCCTCCGCGCGGATGCGCACCCGCAGCACGACGAGGTGGAGCGCCGAGAACACCAGCGCCGTCGCCCAGCAGCCGTGCACCAGCGGGACGGCCAGCATCTCCAGCACCACGGCGGCGTAGTTCGGATGGCGCACGAACCGGTAGGGCCCCCGCTGCACGGGCACGTCGCCCGGGACGACGATGACGCGCACGTTCCAGCGATCCCCCAGCGACGCGACTGCCCAGTACCGCAGCGCCTGGGCGCCGAGCGCGGCGGCGAACGCGGCCCAGCCCAGCGCGCCGGGGAAGGGCCGGATCGCGGACTCGACGGCGCACGAGGCGAGGAAGGCCGTGTGGAGCGCGACCATGACGGGAAAGTGCGCCTGCCCGGATTCCCGCCCTCCGCGCGCCAGCGCCCGGGCCGCGTTGCGGCGCGACAGCGCCACCTCGAAGAGCCGCTCGGCCGCGAGCAGCAGGAGGAACCCGAGGTACAGCGCGCGGGAAGTCACCATCGCAGCAGCACCAGCTCGGAGCAGAAGCCGGGTCCCATCGCGATGAGGAGGCCCAGGTCGCCCGGGTGCGCCTCCCCGGAGTCGAGCAAGTCCCGCAGGACGAAGAGCACGGACGCGCTGGAGAGGTTCCCCACCTCCTGCAGCGAGTCCCAGGTGCGCCGCAGCGCCGCGCGGGGCAGCTCCAGCGCCTCCTCGAACGCCTCGAGGACGCGGGGCCCGCCGGTGTGGCAGATCCAGTGCCGGACGGCCGCGCGCGAGACGCCGTGCGCGCCGAGGAACGCGTCCACGTCGCCGCGCACGCGCTCGCGCACCAGCTGCGGCACCTGCGGCGAGAGCACCACCTTGAAGCCGGAGTCGACGACGTCCCAGCCCATCACGCGCTCGGTGCCGGGGTAGAAGACCGACCGGGTGGCGAGGACCCGCGGCCCGCGCGCCGGCCGATCGCCGCCGCCGATCAGCGCGGCTGCCGCGCCGTCGCCGAACAGCCCGCTGGCGATGATGTTGGCGACCGACAGGTCCTCGCGCTGCAGCGTCAGCGAGCACAGCTCGACGGCGACGAGCGCCGCCACCTGGCCGGGGAAGGCGCGCACCGCATCGGACGCGCGGGCGAGCCCGGCGGCGCCGGCGACGCAGCCCAGCCCGAAGAGAGGCACGCGCTTCAAGTCGGCGCGCAGGCCCATCCGGTTCACCAGCCGCGCGTCGATCGACGGCGTCGACAGGCCCGTCACCGTCACGAAGTAGAGGTGGTCCAGGTCCCGCGGCCGCAAGTCCGCGCGGAGCAGCGCTTGCTCGAGCGCCTTCTCCCCCAGCTCGACGGCCGCGGCGATCCAGGCGTCGTTGCGCTCGGCGAACGAGCCGAGCTCCGCGTAGCGGCCGAGCGGCAATGCAAGGTGGCGGCCGCCGACGCGCACCGAGCGGTGCAGTTGCTCGAGGCGATCCAGGTTGAAGTGCTTCCGCCCCCAGTGCGCGCGGAAGGCGGCCAGCAGCGTCTCCTGATCGACGTAGTTCTCCGGCAGCGCGGCGGCGGCCGAGAGGATGTGCGGCTCGCCCAACCCTTCCTCCTACCTGCGCACCTCGAGCGGCAAGGTCACGCGCACCTCGCGCTGGCCGGCGTCGCGCAGCAGCCGCAGCGGCACGCGGAACGAGCTCTTCACCGGGTAGCAGGCCTTGTGATCGGTCGCGTCGCACGCCACCGCGCGCAGCTCCACCAGGAGCTCCGAGTCCACGTCGTAGAGGTGCTGCGCCTCGACCCGCAGCTCGATCTCCTCAGTGCGGCCGCCGCGCGCCTCGCCGCGGGTGAGCTCAGGCGCGACCTGCAGCAGGTCGCTGCGGCGCGACACCTCCAGCGCCGCGGACCAGGGGGCGCCCGCGGAAAGCTCGAGTCCCTCGGGGGCGGCGATGGTCAGCACCAGCTTGCCCGCGCCGGGAGCGAATCCCTTGTCGCGCGGCGCCGGGAGGATGGCCGTGAACCATCCGGCGCCGCCCTCGCCCTGCGCGGGGCGGGTCTTCGTGTCCACCGCGACGCCGTGGCGCGGAGCGGGAGCCCCGCGCACGGTCAGCTCGTACGCGCGCTGTCCGTCCGCGCTCACCTTCACGATCCGGTGGTGGTTGGTGTCGGCGACCAGCACCTCGCCCGAAGGCAGGACCGACAGGCCGGCCGGCTGCGAGAGCCTGGAATCCACCGCCCCCTCGAAGAAGGGCTCGAGCCGCAGCCCGTCGGGCGAGAACCGCTTCAGCTTGTCGTTGTAGGTGTCCGCCACGATCAGGCCGCTCGCCGTCGCCGCGACCGCGAGCGGATGCTGCAGCATGCCGGTCTCGACCTTCCCCACCCGATCGCCGAAGTCGAACAGCCCCGGGCCGCCCGCCAGCGTGTAGACGCGCCGGGTGCGCAGGTCGATCGCGCGCACGCCGCTCGACTCGCTGTCCGCCACGTACAGCACGTCGTTCTGCAGCGAGAGCCCCGAGGGCTGGGCCAGGGCGGCGTGCGGGCCCGGACCGTCGATCAGCGCCTCGCGGCCGTTGCCGGCGACCGGCTCGATGGTGCCCTCGTCGAGGGCGATGACGGCGACCTGGTGCGACCCGGCCAGCGCCACGTACAACTCCCGGTCGCGCAGCGCCAGGTCCCACGGCGAGCGCAGTGGCGTCTCGAGCGCGCGGGTGCGCTGCGAGAGCGGCGTCCGCCCCAGCTCGCCCGTCCCGGCCAGCCGATGCAAGGTGCGGTCGCGCAGGTCCGCCCGGAAGACGGCGTGCGCGCGCGCATCGGCGATGTAGAGCGAATCGCCGGAGAGCGCGAGCCCCTGCGGATCGTCGAGCGCCGCCTCGGCGAACGGCCCCTCGCGGTTCCCGCGCAGGCCGCTGCCGATCGTGTCCTGCACGGCGCCGTCCGGCCCGAGGATCAGCACGCGGTGGTGCCCGGAGTCGGAGACCACGATCCGGCCGTGCGAGGTAGAAACGACCTTGCCCGGGAACGAGAGGGTCTGTTCGTCGCGCCGCTCGGCCCGCAGAAGCCGCAGGGGAGCGGCGGCCAGCGTCCCGTCGTCGCGCGCCCGCGCCAGCTGCTCCGACACGAACGCCTCCAGCACGGAGGGATCGGGCTCGCCGGGGGCGACCGAGGCCAGCGTCCCGTCGGGGCGGATGATCACCAGCGTCGGCCAGCTGCGCACCGCGTACTGCGACCACAGCTGCATCTCGCTGTCGACCGCGACCGGGTGCGACACGCCGTAGCGGCGCATCGCCTGCAGGATGCGTTCGGGGTCCTTCTCCGCGTCGAACTTGGCGGAGTGCACACCGATGACCACCAGCGGGTCGTCGCGGTGCCGCTCCTCCAGGTCGCGCAGCACCGGCAGCACGTGCATGCAGTTGATGCAGCAGTAGGCCCAGAAATCGAGGATGACGAGCTGCCCGCGCAGGTCGCGGATCGACGGCGGCCGGTCGACGTTCAGCCAAGCCGTCGCTCCGGCGAGGTCCGGCGCGTGGATGCGCTCGCGCATGGCGTCCCTTGTAAATCGCCTGTTGGACGCGCTGGCAAGCAATTCGGCGCGCTCGAGGTCAGAATCGTCCGCGCTTGGAAAGGCGTAGCGCCGCCGAATACGGCGGCGACTAGATCATCTCCTTGCCGGCCCGGCCGTTCACCGCGCTCCGCAGCGCCTGCAGGTCGGACTCCTCGGGGCGCCACTCGGCGAGGTGGGCCAGGCGCCGCTCGGCGAAGCGGTGCGCGGCGTGCACCACGGGGCCGTGGCCGTGGAGGCGGGCAAAGGACTCGCGCAGGACGCGCGGGCGGTGCTCCGGGTCGACGCGCCCGTCGCCGCGCACGCGGATCTTCGAGAACCACACCCGGCGCACGGCGCAGGGCTTGCGGTTGCGCAGCTCGACGGCCATGCCGATGCAGCGCACGTAGCCGTCGCCGTCGTGCGCGAGCGAGCGCTCGCCCGCGAGGAAGCGCTGCATCGACGGCAGGGGGATGCGGCGGATGTTGCCTGGAGCGGTCCGCTGGAAGAACCAGAGGGCCATTCTTCCTCCTGCGCTTTACGTAGCACGGAAGCGCTCCGTGCCCCTGGCGGCGGAGCTCCTGCTGTCGCTCGATGAACGGTTGGCGCGGGGGACGCGCGCCTCGATCAGGCCCTCGAGCAGGGTGCGGTGGCAGTGCGCGGGGTCGGTGCAGGTGGACGAGCAGAGCAGCGTGATCGTCTCGCCGGCGCCCACGCGGCGCGCCAGCTCGTCGATCGCAGAGGTCTGCTCGCGCATCTCCGAGAGGTACCGCTTGCGGTACTCGGACCAAGACAGTGGCGTCGCGCCGCGCTTGCCGTGGAACGCGGCCAGGAGCTCGGGGCTGGGACCCAGCTCCTTGCGCCACTCGTCCCACGTTTCCTTTCCTTTCGGGAGCCCGCGGGGACGGTACCGGCAGATGAGGATCCGCAGTCCGTCGCCCGGCCGTCCCGGGTCGTTCCAGCGGCGCGTACGGAGGGGCATGTGTGCGATGATCTCCGTCTCGATCCATTCTTTTGCACTCCGACGACCGTAGAGTAGGCTTCCGACCATCGTGCCGGCTACTCGCCTTCTCGTCCTCGCCGACCCGAAGATGCTGCCCGCGCTGGCCAGCGGCCTGCGCGAAGGCAGCAGATTCGACGTGCTCACGCTCCCTTTCGGCGACGCTGGGGCGGGGGCCGCCGCCCAGCGCGCCGACGCGCTGGCGGTCTTCTACGGGACTCCCGACCGACCATTGCAGGCCGCGCTGCAGGCGCTCGCCCCCGCGGTGCGCGGCCGGGGCGGCCGCGTGATCGCGGTGCTGCAGCGCGAGCAGGCGGCGCAGCGGGACGACTGCTTCAAGGCGGGCGCGAGCGACCTGCTCTTCATGCCCATGCCGAAGGAGCAGTTCGTCGCGCGCCTGGCCGAGGCGGTGGGGCTTTCGTACGCGGCCGAGCGCGGAGCGACCGCCGCGGTACAGGTCGGCGCGCGCGGGAACCTGGTGCCGCTCGCGCAGGCCACGGTGACGGCGTCGGGAGTGCATGCCGGCGCGGCGCTGCCCTTCCAGCCGGGCGAGACGGTCCGGTTGTCGTGGGGCGCCCTCGAGGCGTGGGGGCTGGTCGTCCGCGCTTCGCCCGACGCGCAGATCCGGTTCGCGGGTGTGACGCCGGACGAGGAGGGCCGCATCCGCGACTGGATACGGCAGGCGATGGGCGGCGCCGCCGCGAAGCCCGCGGCCTCCGCCTCCGCTCCCCGTCCGTCGGCGCCCGCCGCGCCTCGCCCGCCTCCGACTGTGGCGCCGCGGGGCGCGCCGGTGGTTCCTCCCCCGCAGCCTGCGCGCGCCGTTCCGCAGGCCGCCGCGACCGGCGCCGTGCCGCAGGGCGGGCCTCCGCCGGGTTTCGCGGAGCGACCGCGCATCAAGGACACGACGCCGGTGCGCCCTCCGCCGGTCCCCGCGCGCGCTCCGATCGCCGGCAACGGCGTGCGGCCGATCACGGCGGGCACTCCTCCGGCCCGCGGGCCCCAGGCTGCGGTGCCGCCAGCCCCCGCAGCCGCGCAGCCGCCGGCGGCGGCGGGATTGTCCGATCTGTTCGACGACGGCGGCCCGGCGGTCGCCGCTGCCGCGCGAACCGCTCCCGCCCCGATGTGGCCGCGGGTGCCGCCGCCCGAGGCGTGCCTCCTCGCCGGCATCGCGCTCGTGCGCGACAAGAAGGCCCCAAAGGATGCGGCGCCCGAGATTGCCGCCGCCGCGAAGAAGATCGCCGGTGTGCTGAACATCGGCGAGCGCACCGCGCTGGAGAAGGCGGGCACCGAGTCGCACTTCGCCGACGTGCTGGCGGCACGCATCGCGCTCGAGGTGGGCCGTGCGGAAGCGACGCGCCTGTTCTCCAGCCAGCCGCCGCCGGTGGTGGACGACGGCTCGGTCAAGGCCATGACCCAGCTCGCGGACGCGGCCGCGGCGCGCCTCCAGAAGGAGGCGGACGGCGCCATCAGCCGGGGCGAGGTCGAGAGCCTGCAGCTGATCACCGCCTCGAGCGCCGCGCTCTCGCGCGATCTGCACTCCTTCAAGGAGACCGCCGACCGGCTGCGCGGCGTGGGCACGGCTCCCCGCCTCGGCGCCGGATCGCTCGACCCGGAAGTGGTCCTTCCCGGTCAGGCCTGGCGCCCGCCGCCGAAGGCAACCGAGCCGGCGCCGGTCAGGGCCGAGCTGCGCGAGTTCCAGGGAATGGGAGAAGCTTCGCCCGAGTCGCGCCGGCGGACGACGCTGGTCGTCTGCATGCTCGCGCTGGGGGGCGCGCTCATCAACGTGCTGTTCTTCGCGTATCCCCACGTCCACGAGCTGCCGCCCGTCGCGGGCATCGCGCGCATCGAGGTGTCCGGGCAGACGGCGCGGGTCACGCTCGCGTCCGACTTCGCCGACCGCCAGGAGGCGGCCGTCGCCGCACTGGTGCAGGTGCTGCGCGAGCGGGGCGTGCAGAATGCCGTGCTCGTGCGGCAGAACGGCAGCGGAGCGGGCCAGCTCTCCGTGACCGACGGAAAGACGTACGGGCTGCCGCCGGCGGTGAAGCGCAACGACGTTCCGCTTCCCTTCGTGCCGCCCCAGTCGGCGCCGCAACCCGCGCCCCAGCCTCAACCCGCGCAGCCCCAGCCTGCGCAGCCTGGCCGGGCTCCCGCGCCCGCGCAGACGGCCGCCGGGAAGCCGCCGCGGGCGCGCTGAATCGCTCGAGCGCCGCGACGCACGAACGCGACTTCGCGATCGACCGAGCTGACGGGCAAATCCGCGCGGCGGATCAGAATGTCGGGAACTCGACCGGGACGCCCGCCGGATCCGAGCCGGTCCACGACTCGGAGTACGTGTACAGCCCGACCCCGAAGAAGTTGCCGCGCGCGGTGAGCGTCACCGTATTGCCCGAGTTCGTGACGCTGTACTGGTAGCGCATGCGGACGGCGCCATCCATGCTGGGGAGGTTCATCCAGTCCGGGTCGGTGGCGTTCCACGCCGCGGCGTTGCCGAGGGGCGGAGTGCCGGTCACCGGGTCGGCCGGGTTCCAGGTGCTGTCGGTGCCGCTGGCGGGCGCCGGGAAAAAGCTGTTCGTGTGATAAGTGGCGATGAACTGCATGCGGAGCTTGCTGATGGTCAGCTCCATCTCCGACCTGCGCGCCCGCGCGGTGAACTTCTGGTAGTACGGGATCGCCAGCGTCGCCAGGACGCCGATGAGGGAAACGACGATCATCAGCTCGATGATCGTGAACCCGCGGTTCGCGCTGCTGCGGCGCACCATTTTCCGTTCCATGTGCACGATTGTCGTTGCGACGATCGGCCGCCGCAAGTCTGCGGACGTGCGCGCGGGTGCTACTTCTTGCGGGCGAGTAGGTCCGCCGGCACCACGGCTCCCGGACCGAATCGATCGCTGATGCGGTCGAGCGAGGCGTTGAGGCGCGCCCGCTTCCGCGCGGCGGGCTGGACCTGGTCGAAGAGCCCCAGCTGAGGGGGCGCGCCGAGGTCGCCCGCGTGCACTCCCGTGAGGCGGGCCGGGCGGTCGTCCACCTTGCCCAGCAGCCGCCGCGCCACCGCGTAGATCTCCGCGCCGTCGTCGGTCGGCTCGGCGAGGGTCTCCTGCCGGGTGGCGATGCGAAAGTCGGCGAACTTCACCTTGAGGTGCACCGAGCGGGCGCGCAGCCCCGCGCGCCGCAGGCGCGACGCGACCCGCAGCGCCTGCTCGTGGATGAAGGGGAGGAGGTCGTCGCCGCGCAGGTCCTCCTCGAAGGTCTCCTCCGCGCCGATGCTCTTCGCCTCGCGGTCCGGCTCGACCGCGCGATCGTCCACGCCGTTCGCGAGGTCGTGCAGCCACGGACCCAGCGTGCCCAGCTCGCGCTCGAGCTGCGCCCGGTCGGCGGCGGCCACGTCGCCGATGCGCCGGAGGCCATGCCGCAGCAGGACCTCCTCGGTCCTGGGGCCGACGCCCCACAGACGCGCGACCGGCAGCGGCGCGAGGAACTCGCGGACGCCACCCTCGGGAACGACCACCAGCCCGTCGGGCTTGCGCAGGTCCGAGGCGATCTTGGCGGCGAACTTCACCTCGGCGACGCCCACCGAAGCGGTGAG
>DASWGI010000397.1:0-2207 GCA_036393835.1 Myxococcales bacterium
AGCGGCAAGATCCGGCTGTCGCGCAAGGAGGCGCTGGCGGAGCAGGCGGCGCAGGGGGACAGAAAAGGACAGCCCGCTCCGCAGGCAAAGGCCTAGTCAGCCTGCCAGGTCCGCGAGCAGGTCGATGAGCCGGAGGCCCGCCTCGAGCGCCCGGCCCTCCGGATCCGCGGAAGGGTCGTAAGCCGCCACGCTGGCCGAGCAGATCGGGCGCGCGGCCGCGATTGCGCGGATCGCGCCCTGCACCTCTGCCGGCGTGAGCCCGGCCGGCGCCTCCACGGCCGCTTCGTCCACCTCGATGCCTCGTGCGCCCAGCCGGTCCGCCGCGGCGGCCAGCCGCCCGGGACCCGCGCCCATCCGCAGCCCGCGGTTCCCCGCGTCGTAGGGGGGACTCGGATCAAGCGCACGCGCATCCGACCATCCTACTTCCGCCCCCGCGCGCCGCACATGCCCGCCGTTGCAGCGGCGGCGGGACGCTGGAAGGATCGCCGCATGGGTCGCCTCCTCGCGCTCGTGCTGGGCCTCGCCGCTCTGGCCTTCGCGGCGAAGATCATGCTCGCCGGCACCGCCGCCGGCAGCCCCGCGGGCCCGACCCAACCGAAGCGCCAGCTCGACAACGTCCGCTCCCGCGCGAAGCAGCTCGAGCGCGAGCAGCAGAGAAACGTGGACGAGATGGCCCGCAAGGCCGCCGAGCAGTAGCTGTCAGTTGGGCCTTGCGACCGACAACGGCGGGAGCGTTTCCACCTCGGGGGCGCGCTGCCGCTCGGGCTGCGTCGGATCCGCCGGTAGATCGACGACGAACGTGGTCCCGTGCTGCGCGGTCGACCGGACCCTGAGCTCGCCTCCGTGGCGCCGCACGATGTTCCGGCAAAGGAAGAGGCCGAGCCCGGTGCCCTGCCCCGCCGGCTTGGTGGTGAAGAACGGCTCGAAGACCCGGTTCAGCATCCCGGCCGGAATGCCCGGGCCGTTGTCGGAGACCTCGGCCAGGACGCGCGCTCCTTCCCGCCGGACCACCACCACGATGCGGCCGTCGCGCGCCCGCTCCGTCCCGATCGCCTGCACCGCGTTCACCAACAGATTGACGAACACCTGCGACATCCGTCCCACGCTGCCGATGACCTGGGTCTCGCCGTCCATCCGCAAGGTCACGGTGGCGCGGCCGCGCAGCTCCGCCTCGGCCATGCGCAGCGAAGCCCGGACCGCCTCCTTGAGATCGAAGGGCAGCTGCGTGTTCTCGTCCGCGCTGGCGAGCGCGCCGATGTCGCGGATGATGTCGCGCATGCGGTTCGCGCCGTCGACGGCGTCGGAGGAGGCCCGGCGCATCTGCGTGAAGGTGACCGTCTCGCGGGTGGGCTGCGCCGACTCCGGCGGCGCGAAGCGCGGCAGGTGCTCCGCGATGTAGCCGGCGTTCTCCAGGACGTAGGTGAGCGGCGTGCGGATCTCGTGGGCGATGCTCGCCGCCAGCTGGCCGAGCGCGACCAGCCGATCCGACGAGGCCACGTGCTGCAGCAGCCGGTCGTTCTCCAGGGCGAGCCGCGCCTGAGCGGCGAGGACCGAGGCGCGCTCCAGATCGGCGGGTCCGAAGGGCGGGCGCTCGCGCTGGGCGGTGAGGATGGCGACCAGCCGGCCCTCGGCGGTGAGGGGATGGACCAGCCCGGGACCGCGCGCCGCCCGCTGCGGAGGCTCGTCGCCGGAGGCCGCGCCGACGATGGCGGGCTCCTCTTCCGTGCGCAGCCAGTCGTGCACCCAGGACGGCGCGGACGCGCCCTGGCCGTCGCCGCCCCAGAGGTACGCCACGGTGAGGCGGCCGTCCTCGGGGGCGGGCACCAGCAGGCATGCGCTCTGGGCCGAGAGCGCCTCGGCGAACGCGCTCACGATGGCCTCGGGCAGCTTCTCGCGCGCCTCGAGCACTCCGCGCAGCGCGAGCAGCTGCGCCTCGGCTTCGCGCAACGCCTTGCGTTCCAGCGCCCTCTCGACCAGCGCGTCGAGCTCGCCTCCTTCACAGGGGCGCCGCACCGAGGCAAACGCGCCTTCGCGCAGGCAGCGGATCGCCGCGGCCCGCTCCCCCGGAAGCGCGAGCACGATCACCTCCGTCCGCGGGCACGCCTTCTGGAGCGAGTGGAGCAGCGCGAGATCGGGCGGGAGCAAGGCGACGTCCCAGCCTTCCGGATCCGCCAGCCACTGAGGAAGCGCGCGCGCGTCCGCGACGT
>DASWGI010000398.1:0-24022 GCA_036393835.1 Myxococcales bacterium
CGGACAACATCTAGCGCGACTTGGCCGGGGCACCCTGGTCGGGCCCCGGCGCCGGTCGAGCGCGGCATCCGATGCGGCGACAGCTCAACACGGCGAGAGCTCAGCGACCTTCGCCCGTTTCCAGCGTGTAGAAGGCCCGGACGTAGTCGACGGCGGAGGCGATGCCGGGGATGAGAGACAGGTACAGGAGCGTGAGCCCGACGGTGTGGAAGTCGGTCACCACCGTCCCGAACAGGTAGTCGATGGCGAAGTGGTAATGGACCATCAGGGCGATGATCCCGGAGAGCTGCAGGGAGGTCTTCCACTTCCCTCCGCGGGACGCCGCGATCTCCAGCCCCTCGCTCATGGCGATGGTGCGCAGCCCGCTGATGAGCAGCTCCCGCGCGAGAATGATCACCACCACCCAGACGGGCACGCGCCCCAGGCGCACCAGCATCACCAGTGCCGACAGCACGATGATCTTGTCGGCCAGCGGGTCGAGGAACTTCCCCAGCGTGGTCACCTTGTTCGACACGCGCGCCAGCCACCCGTCGAGCCAGTCCGAGATCGCCGCCGCCGCGAAGACCATCGCGGCGAGGAAGCTGTTGCGCCGGTTCTCGTAGGAGAGCAGCGCGAGGAACACCGGGATGCAGGCGATGCGCCCCAGGGTCATCAGGTTGGGAGCGTTGAGCAGCTCCTCGCGGAGCCGCTCGCGCCGAGTCTTGCGCCGCTGCGGGGGAGGAGCGACCGAGAGCACCGCCTCCACGAGCTATCTCCCGTCCGGCGCGTCGACCAGCGCGCTGCCTTCGCCGGCGAGCTCCAGCGCCACCCCCAGCTCGGGCGCCTCCTCGACGATGGGCACCACGCGGGGCTGGATGAGCGGCCCGTGCCAGCCGACCAGCTGATCCATGGGAATGCGCAGGGGCTCGCCGCGGGTCAGCTCCACCGCCTTCGGCTCGCCCACGGTGACGAGCAGGAGCTTCCCCCGGCCGCGCACGTGCACGAGGTGGAGATCGTGTCCCGTCTTCGACGGCACCCGCCCGTTCTCGAACACGATCGACTCCTCGAAGGCGAACAGCACTTCCTCGCGGAAGTAGGCGGGCTCGTCGCCCAGCTCGAGCGCGGTGAACACGCGGCCCTCGCGCGAGATGACGAACCGGCCTTCTCCGACCGCGCGCAGCATGCGCCGGGCGCCCTCGCCGAACGGCTTGTCGGTCGGCCTGCCGCGGAACCGCTTCAGCTCGGGCTTGAGCGAGAGCTGGCCCCAGCTGGCCACCAGGCCGTCGAGCCGCGTCAGCATCTCGCCGCGCACCTGCACGAGCACCTCGGTGGAGCCGATGCCGAACCCGCCCTCCCGGTTCGGGATGGAAAGGCGGCGCGTGGTGGTGTAGGCCGCCAGCTCGCTGGGCTCCTCCACCTCGGGCGGCTCGTTCGCGGCCGGCCCCGAACCGGCCGACGCGGTGCCCAGGGCCACGCGGCCGATCGCGGGCGCCGTCGCCACCCAGGTGCTCGCCGGCGCGCGCTCCTCGGCCGGCGCGGGCTTCTCCTCGGTGGCCGGACGGAACGGCCGCGCCTCCTCGAGCGTGTCCTGCGCCTCTTGCGCCACCTCGCGCAAAGGCGTCGCGGCCAGCTGCTGCTCCATCCGCTGCGCCATCGCCGAGTTGCCCGCCTTGAGGAAGCACTCGCGGGCCCGGCCCACCTCGCCCTTCTGCGCCAGCGCCAGCCCCAGGTAGTTCTGCGCCTTACGGTGGTCGGGGGAGAGATCGAGCGTGGTCTCGAAGCAGCGGGCCGCGTCGTTGGCCGCGCCGAGCTTCAGGAAGACGAGGCCCAGGTTGACCCGCAGCGTCGGGTCGGCCGGGTGGTCCTCGATCAGCCCGCGGTAGATCGCCTCCGCCTTCTCCAGCTCGCCCAGCTTGAAGAGCGAGAGCCCGAGGAGGTTGCGCGCCCGCTGGTTGCGCGGCTTGTAGCGCAGCGCCTTCTCCAGGAGCTGGCGCGCCCCGCCCGCGTCGCCGCGCTGCAACGAATCGGACGCTTCCGCCACCGACCGGTCGAACTCCTGGTTCTCGGCCAGGTCCGCGTCGTCTTCGAAGAGCCCGCCCTCGTCCAGCGCGCGCGGCGTGGTCGCATCCATCACGGAGCGCCCTGCGCCGCCTCAGGTGCGGGCGCGGACTCGGCCACCTGGGTCCGCCTCGCGGCGCGCTTGAGCTGGTAGTAGTTGGCGAGCACCTTCTTCACGTACAGGCGCGTCTCCTCGAACGGCGGCACGCCCTTGTACTTGCGGACGGCGTCAGGTCCGGCGTTGTACGCGGCCAGGACCAGGACCATGTCGCCGGCGAACTCGTTCGCGAGCTGCCGCAGGTAGCGGGTCCCACCCATGATGTTCTGGGCGGGATCGACGGGGTCTTCGACGTACATCTGCCCGGCCGTCTCGGGCATGAGCTGCATCAGGCCCATCGCGCCCTTGTGGGAGATGGCCGAGGTGTCTCCGGCGCTCTCCACGGCGATCACCGCCCGGATCAACTCGGCGGGGATGTTGAAGACCTTCGCCGCCCGGTCGATCTCGTCCGGCGGCGCGTCGCTGCGGCGCTCCCACCAGCGCGCAGGCCGCTTCTCGCGCGCGGCCTGCGGCTTCGGGCTCGAGGCCTTGGGCGCGGCCGGCTCCAGCTTGCGAGGGGGCTTGCGGGCCTTCTGCGGCGGAGCGTCGGCGACGTGGTAGACGCCGTCCTCGTCGACCCAGGAGTGCAAGGGTCCAGCGCGCACGGCCACCGGGGCCGCCAGCAGGAACGCTGCAGCGAGGACGGAACGCGACATCTTCGAGGGAAACGATAACAAGTCTGCGAGCCGGCAAGCAAATCCCCGCACGGGCGCTCGTCCGGTTCGCGACCTGCGCTGGACTGCTCGAAGCTCGCACCCGGGCGCACACGGCGGCGCTCCGGTAAGCTGCCAAGGATGCGTCACCAATCCGACTTCCTCGTCCTGGGCAGCGGCATCGCCGGCCTCTCGTTCGCCCTGCAGGCGGCCAGGTATGGGTCCGTCACCGTGCTCGCCAAGCGGGGCCGGTCGGAGTCGAACACCGCGCACGCGCAGGGCGGCATCGCCGCGGTGCTCTCGCCCCAGGACAGCGTCGAGCAGCACGTGCAGGACACGCTGATCGCCGGGGCCGGGCTCTGCCGCGAGCGGGTCGTGCGCGTCGCGGTGGAGGAAGGCCCGGCGCGCGTGCGCGAGCTGATCGAGCTGGGCGCCGAGTTCACCCGCGACGGGACGCCGCTGGGCTACCACCTCACGCGCGAGGGCGGCCACTCGCAGCGGCGCGTCCTGCACGCGGCCGACATGACCGGCCGCGAGGTGGAGCGCGCGCTCCTCGGGGCCGCCGACCGCGCGGGCATCCGCATCGCCGAGGAGCAGGTCGCGATCGACCTCATCACCTCCGGAAAGCTCGGCGCCGGCGGCCGCGATCGGGCGCTCGGCGCCTACGTGCTGGACGCGCGCACGGGCGAGGTGCACGTCCACCTCGCGAAGGTGGTGGTGCTCGCCACTGGAGGGGCCGGCAAGGTCTACCTGTACACGACCAACCCGGACGTCGCGACCGGCGACGGCCTGGCCATGGCGCACCGCGCGGGCGCGGCGATCGCGAACCTCGAGTTCATCCAGTTCCACCCCACCTGCCTCTACCACCCGCAGGCGAAGAACTTCCTCATCTCCGAGGCGCTCCGCGGCGAAGGGGGCATCCTGCGCAATTCCGCCGGCGAGCGATTCATGGAGCGCTACGACCCGCGCCGCGAGCTGGCCCCGCGCGACGTGGTGGCGCGCAGCATCGACTCCGAGCTGAAGCGCCGCGGCGACGACTGCGCCTTCCTCGACATGACCCACCTGGGGAAGGCCTTCGTGGTCGAGCACTTCCCGCACATCTACACGACGTGCCTCGCCTTCGGGATCGACATGGCGCAGGTGCCCATCCCCGTGGTGCCCGCCGCGCACTACGTGTGCGGAGGGGTCTGCACCGACCTGCGCGGACAGACGACCATCCCCGGACTGCTCGCCGTCGGCGAGGTGGCCTGCACCGGCCTGCACGGCGCCAACCGGCTCGCCTCGAACTCGCTCCTCGAGGGCCTCGTCTTCGGCCACCGCGCGGCGGAGTGCGCCGCCGAGCTGGCCTCCGGGGATCTCCCCGCGTTGCGGGTGCCGGACTGGAACCCGGGTCACGCGGTGCCGCCCGAGGAGGGCGTCATCGTCAAGCAGAACTGGGACGAGATCCGCGGCCTGATGTGGAACTACGTCGGCATCGTGCGCACCGACAAGCGCCTCGCCCGGGCGCAGCGCCGGCTCGACAACCTGGTGGGCGAGATCCAGGAGTACTACTGGGGCTACCTGGTCACCCGCGACATCGTCGAGCTGCGGAACCTCGCCGACGTGGCGCGCCTGATCGTCGCCTGCGCGCAGGAGCGGAAGGAGAGCCGCGGCCTGCACTACACCTTGTCCTGGCCCGGGGCGGACCCGTCCTGGGTGCGCGACACGGTGCTGGTCCGCGGGAAATCGGCACCGGAGGCCTGGCCGGGTCGTTAGGCGCCTCCTGCTGCACTGTCGGGTCGCTCACAACATCCGGCCTGCTGCTTGCAGAATCCATCCCGGAAAGCGCTTTTTGCGTGTCGGGAGGATGCCATGAAGGGTCGAGCTGCGGCCGTCGTGCTGGGGATCGTCTGCGCGTGCAAGACCGCCGGAATGCAGGATGCGCCCCAGGACCGCGGCGAGGGCAGCACCTCCGCCGGCGGGCAGGCGTCGATGATCGACGAGAACGCGAAGCGAATGGTCGCCCAGGGCCGGGCGATCTTCCGCGACGACACGTTCGGCAGCGAGGACTTCTTCGGCGGCGCGCTCCAGCTCCACCGGGCGATCGCGGGCCAGAAGAATGGGGGGCTGGGAGACGGCGTGTCCCCCAAGACCGCGCTGTCCGTCGGGCTGAAGGTGGACGCGGAGCGCGTGCCGGCCCCCGTCGCCGCCGGCATCAAGAGCGGCGCGGTGAGCCTCGACGATCCAGCGAACACGCTCGCCCTGCTGAGGGCAAACGCGGTCGTGGGCGTGAGGGGCGTCTTCGAAGGCGACCGCCTGACCTCGCTCGGGATCACCTGCGCGTTCTGCCACTCGACCGTGGACGACTCGTTCGCAGCGGGGATCGGCAAACGCCTCGATGGATGGCCGAACCGCGACCTGAACGTGGGAGCCATCGTGTCCCTCTCGCCGGACCTCTCCGCGTTCACCAAGCTGCTCGGCGTGGACGAGGCGACGGTGCGCAAAGTGCTCGCCAGCTGGGGTCCCGGCAAGTTCGACGCCGAGCTGAACCTGGACGGGAAGGCGTTCCGGCCCGACGGCAAGCCGGCCGCGACGCTCCTGCCGGCCGCGTTCGGGCTGGCCGGCGTGAACCTGCACACCTACTCCGGATGGGGATCGGTCACCTACTGGAACGCGTACGTCGCCAACAACGAGATGTACGGCAAGGGCGTCTTCTTCGATCCGCGCCTCGACGACCGCGACAAGTTCCCCGTCGCCGCGCGCGCCCGCTTCGGCCACCGCCAGAACGTCCGCGACGATCGGATCAGCTCGAAGCTGGCCGCCCTCCACTTCTACCAGCTCGCCATCCCGGCGCCCGCGCCGCCCGAAGGCTCGTTCGACCGCGCCGCGGCCGCGCGTGGCAAGGCCGTCTTCGAGGGCCGGGCGAAGTGCGCGACCTGCCACGTCCCGCCCCTGTACACGGAACCCGGCTGGAACATGCACACGGGAGCGGAGATCGGGGTCGACGATTTCCAGTCGGGACGGTCGCCCGACGGTCGCTATCGCACCACGCCGCTCAAGGGGCTGTTCACGCGGCAGAAGGGCGGCTTCTACCACGATGGCCGGTTCGCCGATTACGCCGCGGTGATCGATCACTACGACCGGGTCCTGCGCCTCGGCCTCGACCCGCGCGAGAAAGCGGATCTGGAGGCGTTCCTCAGGTCCCTGTGACGGGCTGCTCGACCAGCACCGGGTCGTCCTGCTCTTCGATGATGGGCTTTCCGTCGATCTCGAGCTGGTGCCCCGAGCGGACGGCCTTGGTGAGCAGGTAGTCGCGATTGAACTCGTTCGGGGGGATGAGGTGCGGGATGCGGCGCGCGATCTTGACCCCGTAGCGCTGCAGCTGCGCGATCTTGTCCGGGTTGTTGGTCATCAGGGCGATCGACTCGACGTTCAGGCTGGCGAGCATGTGCGCGGCGACCTCGTAGTCCCGCTCGTCGTCGCGGAATCCCAGCGCGCGGTTCGCCTCGACGGTATCGAGCCCCCGGTCCTGCAGCGCGTACGCGCGCACCTTGTTGCGCAGCCCGATCCCGCGGCCCTCCTGGCGCAGGTAGAGGAGCAGGCCGCGGTCCATCGAGCTGAGCCGCCGCAGGGCCACCTCGAGCTGGTCGCGGCAGTCGCAGCGCAGGGAGCCCAGCGCGTCGCCGGTGAGGCATTCGGAGTGCAGGCGCGTGGGCACCTCCGAGGCGCCCATCACGTCCCCGTGCACGAGCGCGACGTGCTCCTTCTCGTCCCGGTTGTTCCAGAAGGCCACGATCTTGAACCGGCCGAATCGCGTCGGCAGCTCGGCGACCCCGTCGACCTTCACGCAGATCCGGTGCGGGCCGAAGCCGCCGCAGTCGTGGTCCCTGTCCCGCTCGACCAGATCTTCCGGTCGAGCGACGCGCCGCAAGCCCGTGCAAGGAGATGGCGAGGTCATGCCGCCATTCTAAGCACTTTTGCCGGCGCCGCCTTGCGAATGGGCCCGGTCAGTCGTCGCGATCGTGCCCGCGGCCCTTGCGCTTGCCTTCCTTCCAGGCGGCGCCCTCGGCCTTCTCGCGCTCCTTCCACGCCTTGCGCTCTGCCTTCTCGCGCTCCTTGCGCTCGCGACGCGCTTCCTTCCACTCGTCGCGGTGCAGCCGCCGGTACCTGCCCGGCGGGATGCGCACCAGCGTGACCGGGACGCGCGCCGGCGCCACCCACACCCACTGGCCACGGTGATCATGCGTGCGGTACCAGTGCGGCCCGCGCCGCACCCAGTACCAGCCGCCGACGAAGTACACCTCCTCGTCGAGCTCGCTGACCACCTGCACTCCCGGCTGCACCACCACCATGGGCGGCAGCACGACCGGCAGTCCCATCGTGATCTGCACCTGCACCTGGGCGCGAGCCGGCTGCGCCACGAGCCACAACGCCATCAAGCTTCCGGACAGGATCCGCATGGCGCGACGATGCGCGAGCGGCGCGCCTCCCGCAAGGAAGCGTCGCAGAGACGATGGTGGGGAAACGTGGGTCAGTGCCGCCGGTCCTTCTCCGGGTGGAGCAGGCTCCACTTGAACTCCATCTTTCCCAGCGCTCCCGCGACCACCATGTCGGCTTCCGCCGGCAGGAAGCCGGGCGGCGCCCCCTGACCCGGGAAATGGATCACGTACGCGACCGAGTAATCATCGAGGTAGGGATAGAGGGCGCGCAGCTCGGCGTTGAAGGGACGCTCGATGCGCTCGATCCGCTGCGGCTCCACCTGGCCCAACCCCAGGTTCATCGCGATGCGCCAGACCGAGCTCTTCTCGTTCCAGTCGTTGGACAGCTTGTCCGGCGTGTAGAAGACGGAGAAGACGGTGGGCGTGGCGGCCTGGGCGCGCAGCCGTTCGCGCGTGCGCTGCGCCTCGTCGGGCAGCTCGGCGCGCATCTCGGAGATCTTCTTCGCCTGCGCGTCGACGAACTCGCCGGAGAGGTAGACGGTGCGGCAGAAGCCGCGCGTCTCCAGGCCGCTGTACAGCGCCACCTCGCGCGTCCACTTCGCCAGCACCTTGCCGTACTCGCCTTCCAGCTGCGGCTCCGGGAACGGCAACGTCCTGCACCCGATCAGGGAAAACGGCGCGAGCAGCACGACGAGTCTTCGGGCCGCGCCGTTCACGGAAAGTCGCTCCTCCGGAACAAGGACCGCAGCGGCACGCCGGCGGCCTCCACCGCCGCGCGGCCGCCCTCCTCGCGATCGACCAGGGCCACCACTCCGCGCACGTCCAGCTCCTCGCTCCGGCACCGCTCCACCGCCTTGAGCGTGCTCGCGCCGGTGGTCACCACGTCCTCGAGGACGCACACGCGTGCGCCCCGGGGAAGGCCTTTCCTTCCCTCGACCCACTGGTTCGTCCCATGTCCCTTCGGCTCCTTGCGAACGTAGAAGGCGGGCACCGGCTGGCCGGCGAGGAAGCTCGTCAGGCTCACCGCGCTGGCGATCGGATCGGCCCCCATGGTGAGCCCGCCCACGGCCTGCACGTCGGGCACCAGCGCGCGCACTTCGGCGAGCGCCAGCCGGCCGACCAGGTAGTGCCCCTCCGCAGAAAGGGTGGCCTGCTTGGTGTCGATGTAGAAGTCGCTCTCGCGGCCGCTGGAGAGGACCACCTTGCGCTTCTCGTACGCGAGCCGCGTGAGCAGCTCCAGCAGGCGGGCGCGCTCGTTCACGCGCCGCGCCCCGTGGCCGCGCGCCCTTGCGCGCCGCGCGCGCGCTCGTCGAGCCAACCGATCAGATCGCGGAACACCAGGTCGCGCTCGGGCTCGTGGAACAGCTCGTGGAGCAGGCCGTCGTACTGCTTGAACTGCTTGTCCTTGCTGGTCGCGTGGTCGAAGAACTCGCGGCCCGTGGCCGGGTCGGCGATCGCATCGGCGCCGCCGGTCAGCAGCAGGAAGGGCGTGACGAACTCGGTCGCGCGCCGCAGGCAGGTCTCCTGGGCGGAGCTGGACTCCGTGAACCACCGCGGCGTGGCGATCTGCTGGTAGAGCGGATCGTTGCGAGTCGCGTTCTGGATGGCGACGTCGCGCGTGAGCTGCTCGGGCCTCAGCTCGTTGCGCATCGGCAGCGAGGGGAACAGGTTCGCGATCAGCCGCCCGGCCAGGATTTTCAGCGGCGAGACGCGCAGCTTGAGCCGCAGGTACGGCGAGGAGAAGACCGCGCCGCGCACCGCGTCCGGCTTGTCCAGGAGGTACCGGATGCCGATCAGCGCCCCGTGGCTGTGGCCGAGAAAGAACACGGGCCGCCCCTGCGCCTCCTCGCGGACGCGGGCGAGGAAGACGTCCAGGTCCTGCAGGTACTCGTCGAACGAATCGACGTGAGCGCGCTTGCCGCCGCTCTGGCCGTGCCCACGGCAGTCGAACAGGTGGACGGCGTAGCCGGCCGTGCACAGCGCCCGGGTGACCTCCTCGTGCCGCCCCAGGTGCTCGGCGTACCCGTGCAGCACCGCCACGTGCGCCGCCGGCGTCCCGGGCGGCCGCGTCGCCTGCCGGAAGAGGCGCAGGCCGTCGCGCGCGCTGAAGAAGCCCTCGTCGATCTGCGGATCGGGCACGCACTCCTCCGGCGCGGAGAGACCACGGCATCAGCGCGCAGTCAAGGAGCGGAGTTTCTCCTCCAACTCGGCGCGCACCCGGGCGTCTCCCGGCTCGGGAGACCGCGCTTCCTGCTCGCCGGGGGCCCCCTCCCGGGGGCGCCCATCGCGCCCGCCCCGCGGCGCCCGGACCAGGCGCGCCAGGGCGCGGCGGAACGCCTCCGCGGCGTCGTCCCGCCGGCCCGCCGCGAGCAGGGCGTCCCCGAGGTGGCCCAGGATGACCGGATCGCCGGGGGCCAGGCGGTCGGCGCGGCGCAGCTCTTCGAGCGCGGCCTCGACGCGGCCCTCCTTCAGCAAGCAGAAGCCGAGCGAGTCCGCGACGGCGCCGTCGTCGGGCCGCAGCTCCACCGCGCGGCGCAGGAGGCCTTCGGCCTCCCGCAGGTCGCCGCCCTGCTCGGTCATGACGTACCCGACGTAGTTCAGCGCGCCGGCATGGGCGGGCGCCACCGCCAGCACCTTGCGCATGGCGGCGAGCGCCTCGGGGACGCGCCTGGCGCGGTCCAGCGCCGAGGCGCGGGCATAGAGCAGCGCCGGCGTGTCCGGGTGCTTGCGCGCGGCGTCCTCCAAGAGCGCCACCGCCGCGGGCACCCGTCCGGCCCGCTCGAACGCCTCCAGCAGACCCAGCGCGACACCCTCGTCGCCCGGGTCCGCGGAGAAGAGCGCCTTCATCCGGCGCGCGGCCTCGGCGGTCTCTCCGGCGCGGCCGCGGGACAGGGCGGCCTGCACGCGCGCGTCGAGCAGGAGCTGCGCGGGGTCGGGGGCGAGGAAGGCGGGACCGCCGGCGATGGCGGCCAGGGCCGCGTCCCGGGGCCGCCCGGGCCCGCCCAGCGCGCGCTCGATCTGCTCGAGGAGCTGGGCGGCCTCGCGATGCCGGCCGCGCTCCTCGAGGGCCAGCGCCCGGTAGAAGGACAGCTCGGGATGCCCGGGGAAGAGCCGCAGGGCCGCGTCGAGCGCCGCCTCGGCGTCCGCCGGGCGGTGCGCGCCCAGCAGAGGGACGGCCAGCCGGAACAGCGCGCCGCCCAGCTCCCGGCGCTCTTCGTCGCCCGCGCCCGCTGCGGCGGTCGAGGCCAGCGCGCGGAGCTTCATCAGGTAAGCCGAGGCGACCTCCACCTCGCCCTCGGCGAGCGAGAGCCTCGCCAGGGCCGACAGTACCTCCGGCGAATCCGGCCGCCGCGCGAGGAGGCGCAACTGCAGCTCGCGCGCCTCCGCCCAGCGGCGTCGCGACTCGAGGAAGGCGGCGCGGGTGGCCAGCGCCTCGTCGCTGTCCGGCCGCAGCGCCGAGGCACGGGCGAAGGCGTCCTGCGCGCCGGCATCGTCCTGCCGGTCGGCCATGGCCCGCGCCACCTCGATCCACGCATCCGCTGCCTGGGCGCGCAGGCGCCCGGCCTGCGTGGTCGCGGCAGGGGCGGCTTCGCCGGGACCCGCATCCGAGGGTGCGCGCTCCGCCGCTTCGCCGAGCTCCCGCGCGGCCGCCGCGGCCGCCGGCAGGTCGCCCTGCGCGATCTCGAGGCGGACCAGGTCGCGGTAGGCGTCCGGATCCTGCGGCGCCGCCGCGATCGCCGCCCGCAGGTGCACGCGCCCCTCGTCGGCCCTGCCGCCGGCGAGCGCGATCCGCGCCGCGAGCACGTGCGCCGGCGCGTAGCGCGGATCGCCGCCGAGCGCGGTCCCCAGCTCGCGTTCGGCGTCGGCGATCCGCCCCTGCCGCAGCAGCTCCTCCGCGAGCAGGGTGCGCAGGTACCCGGACTCGGGATCGTAGAGGAGCGCTTCGTGCAGCTCCCGCGCGGCGGCCGCGTGATCGTCGCGCTCGCGCGCGAGCAACGCGGTGAGCACGTGCTGGTGGGCGCGGGCGCTGACGTACCGCCGCGGCTCGGTCTCGCCGGCGGGCACCTCGCCTTGCGGGGCGGGTGCGGGCGGGGGTCGCTGCGCGCCGGCGCAACCGGCGAGCAGCGCGAGGGCAACGATCCATCGCCCTGGAGCCAGCCGTTCACCGGCCGGAAGGCTGCGCGCCGTGCCGCCGCGGCACGCGGCGCGCGCGCGTCCGGCCAATCAGCTCCTCCCTCCCAGCTCGGCGAGCTGCGCCCGGCCCGCGTCGGGAGAGAGCTTGAAGACCATCTGGCCGCTCTCGTCGAAGTCCAGCTCGAACAAGCCGCGCCCGGTGAGCTGGCGCATCTTCGCCTGCGCCTCGCCGCTCGGCAGACCGCTCGCGCGCGCCACCTGGTCGAGCCCCACCCGCCCGCCGTTCTTGCGGGCGAGCGCGGTGGCGACCTCGGTGAACCCGCGATCCTCGTTCTCGCGCTCCACCTTCCCCCGCCGGCTGCCGGCGGCCATGAGCAGCACGCCGGCGGCGGCCGGCAGCGCGCCCAGGACCAGCACCGCCAGCAGGTTGGAGAAGGTGCCGCCCTGCCCCCGGAGGAGCGGACCGATGAACACCAGCCCGCCGAGCCCGCCGAGCACCAGCAGGACGACCCCGCCGAAGAACAGGATGCCGCCTGTCTTCATCGCCCGCGCCTAGAGCGCATCCGATCACCTCCGCGCCATGAAAAGCGTCGCGCCGCCGACTACGGCGGCGACTAACGCTGGAACGAGACCTTGGGGACCGCCTTCGCGGCGGCTTCGGCCTTGAAGTACTCCTTCTGCGGCGGGAACCCGCCGATGCGGGCCCACCACGAGCCGGGGATGCCGCGCACGTCGCTGTTGTACTGCTGCACGGCCTCGTTGTAGCGGTTGCGCGCCACCGCCAGCCGGTTTTCGGTGCCGGCCAGCTCGTCCATCAGCCGCTGGAAGTTCGCGTCGGCCTTGAGCTGCGGGTAGTTCTCGGTCACCACCAGGAGGCGCGAGATGGCGCCGTCGAGCTGGTTCGAAGCCGCGATCTTGTCCGCGCGCGAGCCGGCACCCACCATCGCCGAGCGCGCGTTGGCGATGTTGTCGAAGACCGATTTCTCGTGGCTCGCGTACCCCTTCACCACCTCGACGAGGTTGGGGATCAGATCGGCCCGGCGCTGCAGCTGGTTCTCCACCTGGCCCCAGGCAGCTTCGACCTGCTGCTCCTCGTTGACGATGCGGTTGTAGCCGCAGCTCGTTGCCAGCGAGAAGAGGACGATGGGAAGCCAGCGGCGCGTGCGCATGGAATGCCTCCAGGAAGCGCTGGGACGATAACACGCCGGAACGTCCGCGGCTTCCGATTCGGACGGCCGTTCTTCAGCCGCCCCCGCGCAGGTATTCCGTGACGAGCTCCTTCGCGCGGCGGGCCGCATCCGGCAGGGGCTTCCCCAGCGCGAGCCCGGCGGCCAGCGCGCTGGCCAGGCGGCAGCCGGTGCCGCGCGCGCCGGATCCGGCGAGGCGCGGCCCCGAGAGGCGCTCGCTCGCGTCGGCCGTGCACAGCACGTCCACCGCCTCGGCGCCTTCCGCGTGGCCGCCCTTCACCAGCGCCGCCTTCGCGCCCCGCCGGACCAGCTCGCGCGCGGCGCGCTCCAGGGCCCCGGGATCCCGCGGCTCCTCCGGCAGGTCGAGCAGGACGCGCGCCTCCGCGACATTGGGAGTCAGCACGGCGTGCGGCCAGAGCAAGGCGTACGCCTCCCGCGCCGCTCGGGGGCCGCCCTGGAAGAGGGCGGCGCCGCTGGAGGCCGCCAGCACGGGGTCCACCACGGCGGGAAGCCCCGCCCGCGCGAGCAGCTCGGCGATCGCGCGCGCCATGGCGGGAGTGCCCACCATGCCCACCTTGATCGCGCGAATCGGCTCCTCGTCCAGCAGCGCCTCCGCGGTCTGCAGCGCGAGGGCGGGCGCGAGCGGCTGGAACCCGTGCATGCGGCGCGTGGTCTGGGCCGTCAGCGCCGTCGCGACGCACAGGGGCCGTGCGCCGGCCGCGCGGATCGCCTCCACGTCGGCGAGCAACCCTGCACCGCCGCTCGGATCCAGGCCGGCGAGGACGAGCACGCACGGGGTTCCGGGGAACGCTGCCACGGCGGCCTCAGCGCGCGGCTGCGCGCGCCGCCTCGACCAGCGCGCGGTAGAGCGCCCGGTGCTCGGCCCCGGCCATCAGCTCGGGGTGCCACTGCACGCCGACCGCGAACCGATCCGGCAGCTCGATCGCCTCGATAACGCCGTCCGGAGCGACCGCGGAGACGACCGCGGGACCCGCATCTCGCACGGCCTGGTGGTGGGTCGAGTTCACCTGCACGATGTCCGCCCCCACGATCCGCGCGAGCTGCGTCCCCGAGACGATGCGCGCCGAGTGGCCCGGCTGGCGCGGGTCGATCTTCTGCTCGTGATCGGAAGCGCCGGGCACCTGCTCGCGGATGTCCTGCCAGAGCGTCCCGCCCAGCTCGACGGCGAGGAGCTGCATGCCGCCGCAGACGCCCAGCACGGGCTTGCGGGCCTCGAGGGCGGCCCGCAGCACGCCCTGCTCGAACCGCGTCCGGCCCGGCTTGAGGCGGCCGAGCAGGCGGTGCGCCTGGGCACCGTACGCCTCCGGCGGGATGTCGAACGCCCCGCCGGTCACCACCACGGCGTCGCAGAGCGCGACGGCTTCGGCGGCGGCGCTCTCGTCCTCGCCGTAGGGCAGGATGACGGGGAGGCCGCCCGCGGCGAGCACCGCGTCCGCGTACGCCTGCTTCAGCTCGTACTGGGGTAGCGCCGGACGCGCGGGGCGCGGCGCGGTCTCGCCGACGTCGGGCGTCAGCCCCACCACCGGCCGGCGGCGCTCAGCCACGCGAGAACGCCTCCGCCAGCGCCCGCGCCGCCCGCTCCGGATCCACCGCGCGGCACAGCTCGCCGATCGCCGCCGCGCAAGCGGCCCCGGCGCGCGCCACCCCCGCAGCCGACCCGGCCGTCAGACCGCCGATGGCCACCACCGGGACGGGAGCCGCCCGCCGGACGGCGCGCTCGAGCCCGGCCAGACCGTGGGGTGGCGGAAGCGGCGCGCCCGGCTTGGAGCGGGTCTCGAAGACGGGGCCGAATCCGAGGTAATCGGCGCCTGCCGCCAGCGCCGCGTCGATCTCGGCGTCGGAGTGCGTGGAGACGCCGATCAGCGCCTGGTCGCCGAGGACGTCGCGCGCCGCTCCGGCGGGGAGGTCCTCCTGCCCGAGGTGCACTCCGTCGGCGCCGGCGGCCCGCGCGACGTCGGAACGGTCGTTGACCAGCAGCAGCGCGTCGCGCTGCCGGCAGACCCTGACCGCTTCCCGCGCCACCTCGCACAGCTCGCGCGCAGGCAATGTCTTCAGACGGAGCTGGATGACGGCGGCGCCGCCGCGGAGGAACGCCCGCACCAGCTCCAGCGGGGGCCGCTCCGCCGAGCCGTCCACGATGGCGTACAGGCCGCGCAGGCGCGCGAGCCGCCGCTCCTTGAGCTGCCGGACAGGCACCGCCCCTTTACCATACCGCACGATGTGTTAAGTTGCCCGGCCCTTCGGATTTCAAAGGAGCATGCAAGTGGCAGACAAGCAGCACGACCTTCCGCTGAAGTACCTCGATCGCCGCGTGGTCGAGCGGTACATCAAGAAGGGGCTGGTCGACGAGAAGGAGTACGCGCGGCTGCTCAAGACGTTGCCCGACCTCGCCGAGAAGGCCGCCAAGGTGGAGACCGATTTCAGCTCCACCGACGAGCTCGGCCCCGCGCGCTAGCCGCTGCCGATAGGGCGGCGCTACGCTTTTCACTGCGCGGACGTTTACGGGATGCGTTCTGGCCTCCCCGGAGGTGCCCAGGTGGTCCGCGCCGCGCCGGCCCTGCTCGCGCTCCTGGCCGCCGTGCCCGCCAGGGCGGACCGCGCCTCCGGCGCCCGCCGGACGCCCACGGTCCAGGCGGTGGAGCGCGCCAAGGGCGCCGTGGTCAACATCAACGCGCAGGAAGTGGTCAAGGCGCGGGCGGCGCAGGATCCCTTCGACGTCTTCTTCGGTGGCGGCCGCGCGCGCGACCAGGTCCGCACCAGCCTCGGGTCGGGATTCGTCTTCGACCCCGCCGGCTACGTGCTGACCAACTACCACGTGGTGGAGCGCGGCTCGCGCATCCAGGTCAGCTTCGACGACGGGTCGGACTACACCGCCAAGGTGGTCGGCACCGATCCAGGCGGCGACCTCGCCGTGCTCAAGATCCAGTCCGAGAAGAGGTTCCCGGCGGTGGCGCTGGGCAACAGCTCAGATCTAATGTTGGGCGAGCCGGTCATCGCCATCGGCAATCCGTTCGGCTTGAACCAGAGCGTCAGCGTCGGGGTCGTTTCGGCATTGCACCGGACGGTGCGGGCGGACAACCGCAGCTACTACGACTTCGTGCAGACCGACGCGTCGATCAACCCGGGCAACTCGGGCGGGCCGCTGATCAACGCGGACGGCGAGGTGATCGGCGTCTGTTCGGCCGTCTACGCGAACGCTCAGGGCATCGGGTTCGCCATCCCCATCGAGCGGGCGCTGCGCGTGGCCCGCGAGCTGGTGAGGAGCGGAGAGCTGGCGGCGAGCTGGTGGGGATTCGAAGCCGGCGCCGCCGAGGGAAAGCCCGGCGCGCGGGTGGACTCGGTGGAGGACGGCTCCCCGGCGGCCAAGGCCGGCATCCAGCGCGGGGACTTGATCGTGCGCGTCGATCGCTCGCCGGTCCGCGATCCCGACGAGCTGCGCTTCCTGCTCCACGACGTGCCCCTCGGCACGCGCGTGGCCCTGGGCGTGCAGCGCGGCAGCGCGAGCCTCGAGCTCTCGCTCACCCCGGGGCCGCTCACGCCCGAGCGGGCCATGGCCAGCTTCCAGAGCGCGACCGGCCTCGAGCTGGCCGAGGTCTCTCCCGCGGAGGCGCGCCGCGCCGGGCTCGAGGCGCCGCGGGGGCTGGTGGCGGTCGACCGGGTGCGGCGGGGATCGCTGGCGCAGCGGGGTGGCCTGCGCCGCGGCGACATCGTCCTGGCGGTGAACAGCGCGGAGGTCGACACGCTGAAGGACTTCCACAAGGCGGTCGCGCAGGCCCGCAAGAGCGGCCGCGCGGTGCTGCTGGTGCAGCGCGGGTACCAGTTGATGGAATTCGCGCTCGATCTGGGGTGAGACCATGGCGGACGAACCGAAGCGGCCCCGGCTGGACTTCAACGCATTCGTGCTCTCGCTCGGCTCCTCCGCGGTCATCCACCTCGGGGAGGCGCCCGATCCCCTCAGCGGCAAGACGCAGGAGCCCGACCTTCCCCTCGCGCAGCAGTCCATAGATCTATTAGCGCTCTTGCAGGAGAAGACGCGCGGGAACCTGAGCGAGGACGAGGCCCGCTTCCTCGACACGCTGCTGTATGACCTGCGCGTGCGCTACGTCGCGGCCGCCGGGAAGCGGCCTTCCTCGACGAACAAGCCGTAGCGGCGGCTGCCGGGTGACTCGTCGATCACCCAGCCGACGCGGGCGTGCGCGAAGGGCAACGGACCCAGGCCGCACTCGGGGGTGAGGAGGAAGCGCAGCAGCCGGCGCGCGCGCAGCGCGTCGATGCCCAGCCCCTGCGCGAGGAACACGGTGGCGGCGGCGGTGAACTCGTCGAGCGGGACCCGGCGGCCGTGCTCGTCCTCGGTGGTGCCGCCGTAGGACAAGTCGGTCCGCGCCAGCGAGGCGTCCATCGAATCGAAGACCAAGGTCAGGCGGCGCACGCGCCCGTGCGCGTCAGGGACTGCTTCCAGATCGGCGAACGGCGCGCGGAAGGCGAGCCCGGGAGGCCGCTGCGCGGTGCGGGCGAAGGCGCCGGCCACCACGGGGCTGTGCTCCACGCGCGCGGCGGGAGCGCCGAGAAGGCTCGCGTGCGCTGCGCGCCGGGCGGCCTCCCGGAGCCCGGCGAGCCGGGCGTGCAGCGCGGGCTGCGGTCCGAGGCGCGTGAGGAGCGCGGCCAGCTCGCCCGCCGCGCCCTCGTCGTCGCCCAGCGCCTCGAGCGCGGCGGCCCGCTGGGCGCGGGCGCCGGTGTGCTCCGGATCGAGCGCGAGCGCCTCGGCCTGCGCGTGCGCAGCGAGACCCACTTCGCCCAGCTCGAGCAGCGCGAGCCCGCGCTCGTGCCGCGGCTCGGGGTCTCGCGGGGACCGCTCGGCGGCCCGGCCCAGCCACTCGGCGGCCAGGCGCGGCTCTCCCGACTTGAGCGCGAGGAGCCCGGCCTCGCGGAACCACCGGGCCCGGTCCGGATGGGCCGCGCCCCGCTCGACCAACTCCTCGGCTTCGGGCAGCCGCTTCGCCGCGAGCAGGGCCCGGAGCTCGTCTCTGCTGGTATGTCCCATCCCGTCCGCTCTCAAAAGCGCAGCGCCGCCCTAGGGGCGGCGACTGGCCGCCACTTGCCCGGACCGCTGCAGCAGCTCGGCGAGGTGCTGCTTCCAGACGGCGGGCAGGGAGTGGGTCCCGTGCCCGCGCGTCTGCGGCGCGATCGGCAGCACCACCGCCTTCCCTCGCCGCACGCGCTGGATCTCGCGCTCGAGGATGCCCAGCTCGGGCGGGTTGATCAGGTCGTCGGCGGAGTTCACCGCCACGAGCGGCGCCTCGATCGCCTCGAGCTTGGGCGAAGGGTCGTACTCGCGCGAGGCGTCGAAGGCGTAGAGCATGTCGTTCGCGTCGGTTGCGGCCAGCCGCTTTTGCAGCATCTCCTCGTACAGCTTGTCCGCCGCGTCGCGCGACGGCGCCTGCGCCTGCCAGGGCAGCGGCGCGCTCCCCATCAGGAGCAGCACGTCGATCGCCGCGACGAGCCCCTGCCGCGGCTGGGTCTCGTACTCGCCGCCCTTCCACGCCGGGTCGCCGCGGATGCCGTCCAGGATCATCTTGCGCAGGACACGGTTGCGACCGGCGATCTGCACCGGCAGCGACGCGAGCGGCAGCAGGGCGTCCATGAACGCGGGATGCTGCTCTCCCCACAGCCAGGTGTGCATGCCGCCCATCGAGGTGCCCAGCACGAGCCGCAGGTGCGTGACACCCAGCTTCTCGCGCAGCAGGCGGTATTGCGCCTCGACCATGTCGTCGTACGTGTAGCGCGGGAACCTCGCGCGCAGCCCGTCGCTGGGCTTTCCCGACTTGCCGTGCCCGATCCCGTCGGGCAACACGACGAAGTACTTCTCCGCGTCCAGCAGCTGCCCGGGACCGAAGAGGACCCCCGCGAACGCCTCGGTGAGGAACTGCGCGCCGCTGCCGCCCGTGCCGTGCAGGATGAGCACGGCGTTGTGCCCGTCGTGCTTGCCCAGCGTGCGGTAGTGGATGCGCAGCTCGGGCAGCGCCTCTCCGGAGACGAACTTGAAGTCCCGGAGCACGTGGTCGCCCTCGGCGACGGCGGGCGTGGGGGCGGCGGCCAGCAGGGCCAGCGCGGCGATGAGCATGGGGACCTCCGGGTGCGGCAACCTCGCACTTCCGAGGTGGTTCGTCACGCATCAGAAGCGGCCGGGCGCTCCTTGCCACGCTGTGTCGGTGCGTTACTTTGGCCGCCATGAAACTCGACAAGTTCACGGTCAAGGCGCAGGAGGCGCTGCAGGAGGCGCAGTCGATCGCGCGCCGCCGCGACCACCAGGAGATCCTGCCCGAGCACGTGCTCGCCGCGCTGCTCGCGCAGCAGGACGGCCTGGTCGCCCCGCTGCTGCAGCGCATCGGCGCCGATCCCAAGCTCGTGCAGGCCCGCCTGGAGGACGAGCTGCGCAAGGTGGCGCAGGTCCACGGCGGAGAGGGCGGCCACCTCGCGCAGCGCAGCCTCAAGATCTTCGACGCCGCCGAGGACGAGGCGCAGAAGCTCAAGGACGAATACGTCTCCACCGAGCACATCCTGCTGGCGCTCGCTTCCGAGAAGCGGGGCGGGGCGGGCGAGGCGCTGCGCGCCTCCGGCGCGACGCGCGACCGCATCGCGCAGGCGCTCACTGCCGTCCGCGGCTCGCAGCGCGTCACCTCGCAGGACCCCGAGTCGCAGTACCGGGCGCTGGAGAAGTACGCGATCGACCTCACCGACCGCGCCCGCAAGGGCAAGCTGGATCCGGTGATCGGCCGCGACGAGGAGATCCGGCGCGTCATCCAGGTCCTCTCCCGCCGCACCAAGAACAACCCGGTGCTGATCGGCGACCCCGGCGTAGGTAAGACCGCCATCGTGGAGGGGCTCGCCCGCCGGGTGGTGGATGGCGACGTCCCCGAGGGCCTCAAGGACAAGCGCATCGGCGCGCTCGACATGGGCGCCCTGGTCGCGGGCACCAAGTTCCGCGGCGAGTTCGAGGAGCGCCTCAAGGCGGTGCTGAAGGAAGTCACCGCGAGCGAGGGGCAGGTCATCCTCTTCATCGACGAGCTGCACACCATCGTGGGCGCCGGCGCGGCCGAAGGCGCGATGGACGCGGGCAACATGCTCAAGCCGGCGCTCGCGCGCGGCGAGCTGCACTGCATCGGCGCCACCACCGTCAACGAGTACCGCAAGCACATCGAGAAGGACCCCGCGCTCGAGCGCCGCTTCCAGCCGGTCATGGTGGGCGAGCCCAGCGTGGAGGACACCATCTCCATCCTGCGCGGCCTCAAGGAGCGCTACGAGGTGCACCACGGCGTGCGCATCCAGGACAGCGCGCTGGTGGCCGCGGCGACGCTCTCCAACCGCTACATCACGGACCGCTTCCTGCCCGACAAGGCCATCGACCTGATCGACGAGGCCGCCTCGAGGCTGCGCATGGAGATCGACTCCATGCCGGCCGAGATGGACGAGGTCCGGCGCAAGGTGCTGCAGCTGCAGATCGAGGAGCAGGCGCTGAAGAAGGAGAGCGACCCGGTCAGCAAGGGCCGGCTCGCGGAGCTGCAGAAGGAGATCGCGCAGCTGAACGAGAAGCTCTCGGCGCTGAAAGCGCACTGGGAGAACGAGAAACAGGTCATCGGCGCCATCCGCTCCGTGAAGCAGAAGATCGAGGACGCCAACCAGGCGATGGCCGACGCCGAGCGCAAGGGCGATCTGGGGCGCGCCGCCGAGATCAAGTACGGCGTGCTGCCGGGCCTTTCGAAGGAGCTCGAGGCGCAGAACAAGAAGCTCGCCGAGCTGCAGAAGCAGAACAAGATGCTCAAGGAGGAGGTCGACGCCGAGGACGTGGCGTACGTCGTCTCCAAGTGGACCGGCATCCCCGTCTCCAAGCTGCTCGAGGCGGAGATGCAGAAGCTGGTGCACATGGAAGAGCGGCTTCGCCAGCGCGTGGTCGGCCAGGAGGAGGCGATCCGGGCGGTGTCCAACGCCGTGCGCCGCGCGCGCAGCGGGCTGCAGGACCCCAACCGCCCCATCGGCAGCTTCCTCTTCGCCGGCCCCACCGGCGTGGGCAAGACGGAGCTGGCGCGGGCACTGGCCGAGTTCCTCTTCGACGACGAGCAGGCGTTGATCCGGCTCGACATGAGCGAGTACATGGAGAAGCACTCGGTCGCCCGGCTCATCGGCGCGCCTCCCGGCTACGTCGGCTACGACGAGGGCGGGCAGCTCACCGAGGCGGTGCGGCGCCGGCCGTACTCGGTCATCCTCTTCGACGAGATCGAGAAGGCGCACCGCGACGTGTTCAACGTGTTGCTGCAGATCCTCGACGACGGGCGCCTCACCGACGGGCAAGGCCGCACGGTGGACTTCCGCAACGCGGTGGTGATCCTGACCTCCAACCTCGGCTCGCAGCACGTCGCGGGCGGGGACCACGAGGAAGAGAAGCGTCGCGTGAGCGAGGCGATCCGCGCCGAGCTGCGGCCGGAGCTCTTGAACCGCATCGACGAGGTGGTGGTCTTCCACAGCCTCGGCCGCGAAGAGCTGGCCCGCATCGTGGACATCCAGCTCGCGCGCCTCTCGAAGCTCCTGGCCGACAAGCAGCTGCGGCTGGAGCTGACCGACCGCGCCAAGCAGGCGGTGGGGCGCGCCGGCTACGACCCGGTGTACGGGGCGCGGCCGCTCAAGCGCGCGCTGCAGCGGATGGTGCTGGACCCGCTGGCCATCAAGGTCCTGCAGGGCGACTTCGCTCCGGGGGACACGATCAAGGTCGACGTGGGCGCCTCGGACGAGGCGCTGACGTTCGCCAAGGTGCGCGCCTCCCGGCCTGCGGGGCAGGCCGTGGAAGCCACCCTGCACTGAGGTCTCACTCCCGGGACAGCACGCGCGCCGGGCACCGCGGAGCAGCGAGGGGGAGCTGCTCGCGGCGCCCGGCGCGCGCCTCGTGCACCACTAGAGCGCATCCCCTGACGTCCGCGCTCTGAATAGCGTAGCGCCGCCCGACCGGCTCTCCAAGAGCGCAGCGCCGCCCCAGGGGCGGCGACTGTCGGCGGCGACTAGTCGTGGTGCTCCTCGTCCTCCCGCTCGACCTCACGGGCCAGGATCGTCCCGTCGGCCTGCGCGACTCCCTTCACCTCGACGCGGTCGCCGACCTTCAGGTCCGCGAAGGTCAGCGGCATGTCGTGCTCGCCCTCGAAGCGCGTCGAGGAATCGGTCACCACCGTCTTGCCGGCCACCTGGAAGCGATCCGGCGCGGTGACCGAGGTGATGGCCCCCTCGATCTCGACCTCGTCCCGGACTGGCGGCGCGACCGGCCGCTTCACCACCAGGCGCGCCTTCACCGAGCCGCCGGGCTGCAGCGTCCCCTGCACCAGGACCCGGTCGCCCACCTTGAGATCGGCGAGCGTGGCGATGCCGACCAGCTTGGTGCTGGCGTCGGTGCTGACGGTCAGCCCGGAGACGGTGAAGCTCGACTTGCTCGGGTCGACCGAGGACACCATGCCGCGCAGCAGCACCTCGTTGAGCCCCGGCGGCGTCAGCCGCTCGATCTCGCGCGCCAGCACCTTCCCACCGGCTTGCAGCGTGCCCTCGACCCGCACGACGTCGCCGACCTTCAGGTCGGCCAGCGTGAGCGGCATGTCCTCCCGCTCCTCGATGCGCGTGTTGGCGTCGGTGTCCACCTCGATGCCCGAGACGGTGATGCTGGACGCTCCGACCGCGCCGATGGCCCCGACGAGCACGATCTCGTTTCCCTTCGCGGGCCGAACGACCGCGCCCTTCCCGCTGATCTGCACCGTGATCTGCAGCGTCTGGCCCACCTGCAAGCCGGAGATGCGCACGGTCACGTCGATGCCGCGCGCGCTGAAGTGCAGCGTGACGTCGCCCGGCGCGACGTCGTCGAAGGTGAACTGCCCCGACGTATCGGTGAACGTGGTGCGCGACGTCCCGACCATCGAGACCTGCACCGGCTGTCCGCGAACCGCGGAGAGCGACGCCGGATCGAGCATTCCTTCGATTCGCGCTCCCTGTCCCGGCAGGAACGAGCCCTGGCCGCACGCGGCGGCGAGCGCGAAGAAAAGTACCTTCCAGGCATGGATCCTCATGGGAACCTCCTCTGCCGGCGAGGCGCGCACCACTCCTGTGAGGCGATGTCGGGCGCCCGTCCCCCCGGCTGCCACCTATAACCCCCGCGCCCCGCGCGCAGTGACAAGCATCACGAGGGGTCCGTTGGTCCGAGCGACCGGGGTCGCGCACCGGCGCCATCCGCCTAGAATGCCAGGCGAATGGACCCTCAGCTGCTGCGGAAGCTCCGTGAGCAGAGCGGCCTCCGCCTCGACCGCGAAGGACGGTTCTGGCACCGCGGCGACCTGCTCGAGCACGCCCGCACCATCGCGGCGCTGCACCGCGGGCTGCACCGGGCGGAGGACGGGAGGTGGGCGGTCCGGATCGGGCCGGAGTGGGCCTACGTGGAGGTCGAGGACACGGGACGCTTCATCCGGCGCATCGAGCCCCGGGGACCCGGGTTGCGGGCTCAGCTCGCCACGGGCGAATGGGTCGAGGTGGACCCCGCCACGCTCGCGTCGGGCGCGGAGGATGCGCTCTACGTGCGCACGCCCGACGGCGACCGGGCGCGCCTGACGCGCACGGCGCAGCTCTCGCTCGCCGACCAGCTGCGCGAGGACGCGGGAGCGTTCTGGCTGGAGCTGGCCGGCAGGCGCCACCGCATCGGGCAGGATGCGGGGCCGGAAAACGTGAAGAGTCGCTGAACGGCGGTGCCAAATCCGCGGACCGCACCAACGCGTCGTGCATCGGGGTCGCGGTCGAGTGGGACGCGAAGCAAGCGCGCGCCACCGCTGCGCGCTCATGATTGATCACTTCTCGTCTCGTGCGCGCCAGCTGGGTTCGAGGAGCAGCAGATGTGCATCGCGCATGCGAGAACGAACCCACCTGGGTCTCCCTTTTGGTCTTCAGATAAGTGTGTCGAGCTGGGCGGGCGAGGAGCTCAGCTCGCACGCCAGGCCAGCTCCTCTGACGCACTGTGTCCCGCCCCGGGGCGGGACGCGGCGCGTCAGAAGAGGCACTGCACGGGCAGCGGGCGCTCCGAGCTCGCGCGATCACCGGCTTCGCCAAACGACGCTGGAGCGAGAGGTCCCGCACTCTCCTCCCAAACGTGAAAGACGCCCTCCGCGAGACTCGCGTTGGCGCCCACGAGACGAGAAGTGACTAATCCCAATCGGACAAGTTACGTATGCGGGTCGTTTCTAATTGACAGGTCTGGCACTTCGTTTTGAAGACCGCCCCGCGGCATCGCCAAACAGGTGGTCTAGCTGCCGGGAGGCGTGGAGAGCGGCCGTTGCGCCTGGGTCCTCCTCGCGGGTCGACCTGCCGTCCAGCGCGCGCGTGCGGCGTCCGGAGAGCTCCGAAAAACACCGTGCTACGACTCGGCGCATGATGAACTCACGAACCGTTGTCGAATCGTTAAGC
>DASWGI010000399.1:0-11883 GCA_036393835.1 Myxococcales bacterium
CCCCCAGAGCTGACATGTACCAGCTGTACAGAGCCGCGGACCGGACCTCTCCCCCCGCGCCGGTGATTGCACGCTAGCGCGGCTACCGCCTCAGGCAGTAATAGGTGCCGCCGAGCTGTCCGAAGAGCTGCTGGTACCTGCCCGCGGGCAGGCGCTGCTTCATCGCGTCCAGGTAGTCCTGGTTCAGGTTGAGCTGACCACAAGAAAGGCCGGCGGGGCACGATCCGCCCTCGCCCGAGCACGGCTGCGAGCAGTACGCTCCGGGGGTCCCGGGCGTGGCGAGGCAGGCGAAGCTCTCGCACTCGCTGGAGCCGAGATAGAGGTACTCGCGGCCAGGCTGCGGCCGGAGCTCCGCCCCGTTGGCGTCCTGCAGGTGACAGGGCGCGCCCAGATCGGTGCGCGCGCACCCGGCTCCGGCCAGGGCCAGGGCGGCGAGCGCGGCCGGGAATGTGCTCCGCAGGACAGGTCCGGCTGGACGCAGCGGGTGCATGCGGGCGGAAAATTGGTCCCCTCGGGCACGGCCGCAAGGGGTTGCCCGGCCGCCCTCCGGCTCCCATGTTGTCCGCGCCATGCGCCTGTCGCCGCTGTGCCTCGTCGCCTGCCTTCTGGCCACCTCCGCCCGCGCCGGCGAGTCGGACGAGATCAGCGCCGTGCAGAAGCGGCCGTTGCGGCAGGCGAAGCGGCTGGAGCTGTGGGCTTACGGCTCCATGAGCATCGCCGATCCCTACCTGCAGCGGTGGGGAGGGGGCCTGCGGGGCATGTACCACCTGCGAGAGGGTCTCTCGGTCGGCCTGGACGCCGGCGGGCTGGGCACCTGGGCGACGCAGGAGCTGGTCATCGCCAAGCGCGAGCTGCACGCGCGCATCATCGAGTCGCACCAGCGCGCGTCGCTCGCGGGCATGGCTTCGATCGCTCCGATCTACGGAAAGGTGGCGTTGCCCGGCGACGCGCTGGTGCACTTCGAGACCTTCCTGGACGCCGGCCTGGGCGGCGTCCTGACCGAGACCGAGGCGGGCAGAGGGGTGCGGCCCATGCTCACGGGCGGGATCGGCCAGCGGGTGTTCCTGGGCGACAACCTCGCGCTCACCGCGCGGGTGGGTGGCGAGATCTATGCCGAGCACGTGCTGGTCGACGAGCAGCGGCAGACGCACGCGATGGGCTTCTGGACGGTGCAGCTGGGGCTTTCCTGGTACCTGCCGGGAATCAGGGACGACCGATGATCGCGCCGCCCATGTACGCCGCTCTCGCGCTGCTCGCCGCGGCTACGACGTCGAGCACGACCTCGAACGCGACCTCGAACTCGAACGCGACCCCGACCGCGACCGCCGTGTCTGAACCGGCCCCGGCCAGCCGCCAGGCGCCAGCCGAAACCGTTGCCATGAACGAGCTGCCCGCGCTGGCGAGCGATCCGGCCGTGCGCATCGCGATGCGCGGAACGCCGGCCTCGCTGCCGCCGGTCACCGCGCAGATCTTCCGCATCGGAGGACGCCTCGAGGCGCAGCCGATGTTCCAGTTCTCGATCGGCGACCCGTTCTTCCGCAGCATCCTCCTGGGGCTGCGAATCGAGCAGCACCTCGACGAGCGCTGGTCGCTGGCCGCTCACGCTCTCGGGGGGGCGTCCCTCCTCTCGGCGCCGATCGAAGTCTGCACCGACTCGTCGTGCAGCAGCCCCGAGGCGGGACGGCTGCGATCGACCCCCGGGGACATCCGCATGATGAGCGGGGTGGAAGTGGGCTGGGCACCCATCTACGGCAAGCTGTCCCTGGCGGGCGACAAGACGATCCACTTCGACGCGTACGTCTCGGCAGGGCCAGAGATCCTGCTCGAGCGCATCGCGCCCGACGCGGTCTCCGGCACCGCCTCGCGCTGGGCGCTGGGCGGCCGCGTGGCCATCGGGGAGCGCATCTTCTTCTCCAACAATTTCTTGCTGCGGCTCGGCGTGAGCCAGGTGCTGTACAGCACGCGCGTCCGCGGGCACGCCGAGTGGGAGCGCAAGCTGTCCTTGGAGATGGGCGTGGCATGGCTGTTCGGCGGGCGGTGAGGCGATGAGGACCTGGCTGGCGGTGACGGTGGCGGCCTTCGGGGCGTTCGCTGCGCGCGGCTCGCCCGAGCCCGAGGAAGAGGCCGCCGCGCGGGCCTTCGCCGCGCTGCAAGGAGGCAAGCTCGACGCCGGCGCCGCCGAGGCGCAGGTCCGCGCGCTCGTCTCGACCCTGGATCGGGCCGGCCTTCCCGAGACGGCGACCGTCGCGCTGTCCGTCCTCGGCGCCCGAGACGGCGAGGCTGCGCGCGCGGCCTCGCGAGAGTTGCAGCGGAGGGCCGCGCAGGGCGGCCTCGCGCTCTTCCTGGCGATGCGGCTGCCTCCCGAGCGGCTCGAGGCGGCGCTCGCGGCGCGCATCGCCAGGGCACATCTCGAGCAGGCGCTGGTGCTGGCTCCGCCCGACGAGGGCTCGGCATTCGCCGGCATGGCGGCCGGAGCGGGAGCGGCGCTGATGCCCGCGGCGGCGGGAGCGCCGGTGCGCGCGGCGCTGCCCGAGGAGCCGGCGCAGCCGCGCGTCACCGCGGTGCAGCGTCTCGCCCGCGCGGAGCTGGAGCGCGCGCGGGAGATCGCGGGACAGGTCCAGGCGGGCGACGCGGCCGAGCCCGAGGCGCGCGAGGTGGCCGCGCTGGCGGCGCTCGCCGCCGGGGACACCGCCGCGGCCGAGCAGGACTTCGAGGCGGTCGCGCGCATCGCGCCGCGGGCGGCCGCGGCCGTGGAGCGGCGCGAGAACGCCCTGCTGCAGCTGGCGCGGCTCGCGTACGCCCGCGGCGACGACCCGCGCGCGCAGACCCTGTACGCGCGGGTCTCGAGGGGCGCGCCGCAGTGGCTCGACGCTCTCTTCGAGTCGAGCTGGTCGCACTTCCGGCGCGGCGAGGACGAGAAGGCGCTCGGGAACCTCCTCACGCTGCACGCCCCGTTCTTCCAGGGCCGCTATTTCCCCGAGTCGCACGTGCTCAAGGCGCTGGTGCTCTACGAGAACTGCCGGTACGCCGGCGCCCGCCGCGCGCTGCAGGAGTTCGAGGCGCGCTACCGGCCCGTGCACGACGGGCTCGCGCAGGCGCTGCAGCTCATGCCCACCGCGCAGGCCACCGTGGAGGCGCTCGCCTCCGACGCGCGGGCGCTGCTCGCCCGGCTGCCCGAGCTGGCCCGGCCCGAGATCGCGCGGCTCCTCTCCGCTCCGGAGCTTTCGCTGTCGCTCAAGCAGGTGGGGGCGATGGGCGCGGAGCTGGACTCGATGGATCGGCGCGGCCCCGCGTTCCGCGGCTCGGCCCTCGCCTCGGCGGTGGTGCCGCAGGTGCGCAGCGCGCGCCTCGACCTGCTGCAGCGCACCGGCGAACGCGCGCGGAGCGCGCTGGCGAGCGAGCGGGCCGAATTGCGCCAGCTGCTCGGCCAATCGCTGCGCCTCGATTTCGAGATCGCCGGCCGCGAGAAGGAGCAGGCCGCGGCGCCGTCCCCCGCGCCGTCGGCCTCGCAGCGCCGGCCGCCGGCGCAGATCGACGACGACGAGGAGCTGTGGCCGTTCCAGGGCGAGTACTGGCGCGACGAGCTGGGCAGCTACCGGTTCCACCTCGGCGACCGCTGCGCGCGTCCCGCCACGCCCGCTCCGGTGCAGCAGGCGCAGGTCCCCGCGCCCCCGCCCGCCGCCGCCTCCGCCGAGCCTTCGCCCGCCGGTCGCTGACGCGAATTGCATTCGTCGTCGGCGGCGGCTGGGCACCGCGATTCCCAAGGAAGCGAATTTCCCCGTGCGCGCGGTCACACCGTTCATCCGGCGGCTGCGCCGCGTCCCGTCCACGGTGGGGAGCGGTGCGCGAGTCAGGCCCGAAGGTTGCACCGTGCGCGCACCGGGAGAGGAGCCATTCGCCCGCCATGATCGTCTTCGCCATCGCCCTCGCCGCCGCCGTCGCCGCGGTCCCGTCCGCGGCCAGGCAGGGCGCGCAGGCGCTCGCCCAGCCGGGGCGGGATTCCGCTCTCCTCCACCGCGGCGCGGATCAGGCCGTGCAGGCCAAGGAGCAGGAGCAGGAGCGTGCGCTGCGCAGCCTGCTCGCCCTGGGCGGAAGCGAGGCCGAGCAGGCCGAGGTGACCGCGCGGCTCGCCAATCTGCTGCGCGCGCGCGGGCTGGCGCTGACCATCCGCGCCGCGGCGGAAGCCGACCAGGATCGCGTGGCGGCGGAGCGCGACAAGGCGGCGGCGCAGGCGGCCCGGTCCGAGGCGGTCGCGCTGTACCGCGAGCTCCTCCGCAAGTTCCCGCGCGCGCCCAAGTTGGACGAGGCGCTCTTCTTCCTCGCCGACGCCCTGCAGGATTCCGGGAAGGACGAGGAGGCGGTCGCCGCCGCGCGCGAGATGGCCCGGCGGTTTCCCAGGTCCGCCTGGGCGCCCGCCGCGCGCGTGTTCGTCGGGGAGCACCTCTTCGACAAGGCGAAGCTCGCAGAGGCGCTCGCGGAGTACCGCGCGGCGGCCGAGGTCGAGACCGACGAGGTGTACCCGTACGCGCTCTACAAGGCGGCCTGGTGCCGCTTCAACCAGAACGCGTTCGCCGAGGCGATGAAGCTCCTGCACAAGGTGGTGGCGGTCAGCTTCGGCGGCGACGCCGCGCACCCGTCCGGAAGCGAGGCGAACAGGGTGCAGCTCGCGCGCGAGGCGCGCCGGGACTACGTGCTCGTCTACGCGCGGGCCTCTGCGCCTTCGAGCGCGCGCGAGGAGTTCCGGGAGAAGTTCGGCGCGCAGGCCGGCCAGAAGATGCTCGAGCAATACGGCAAGCTGCTCTTCGACCAGGGCCGCGACCCCGAGGCGCAGCTGATCCACCGCCAGCTGCTGGAGATCCACGGCGCGAGCCCGGGCGCGGCGCTCGATCAGACGCGCCTGCTCATGATCGCCGCGCGCGGCGGGAAGCGGAAGGACCTGCTGCGCGAGGCCCAGGCGCTGGTGGAGACGTTCCAGCGCGTGAAGAAGGCCTCGGGCACCGACGCCGAGGGCCGCGAGGCGCTCGAGGAGGCGGAGCAGCACTCGGAGGAGACGCTGCGCAACCTCGCCGTCCAGCTCCACAACGAGGCGAAGAAGACGCGCCTCGAGGACACGTACGCGGCCACCCAGGCGCTGTACGCCGATTACCTGACGCTGTTCCCGGACGCGCCCGACGCTTACGAGCTGCGCTTCTTCGACGCGGAGTTGCTCTACGGGCTCGGGGAGAAGGCGCGGGCCGCGTCGCTGTACGAACAGGTCGTGCGCCAGGACCTCGCCGCGCACAGGGCCGGAAGGAAGCCGGGGCGCTGGCTGCAGCGGGCGGCCTGGGGCGCGGTGGTGGCGCGCGCGGAAGTCGCGGGCGACGAGAAGCCGAAGGACGCGCACAATGCGCAGCACCCGCTCAGCGCCGACGAGGAGCTGCTGGCGAGCTCCTGCCGGCTGTTCCTGGAAGCGCTGCCCAACGGGCAGCGCGCGGTGGAGGTGGCCTTCAAGCTGGGGCGCCTGGAGTACGTCTCGGGCAGGCTCGACGAGGCGCAGAAGCACCTCTCCTGGATCGCGCTCGGCCATCCCGAGCACGAGCTGGCCGAGTTCGCGGCGAACCTGGTGCTCGACATCGCCAACCTGCGCAAGGACTACCCGGCGGTGCACGACTGGGCGCTTCGCTTCCTCGCCGACAAGCGCCTCATCGCCCGCGGGACCCTCCACGCCGACTTGCAGCGCGTGGAGGAGCAGAGCGCCTACGCGATGGCGGACGGGGTCCAAGGCGACGCGCTGAAGGCGCGCGGGCTGCTTCTGTTCGTCGACCAGCACCCGCGGGGAGCGCTGGCGGACAAGGCGATCTTCGGCGCGGCCGCGGCGCTGTCCCGCGCCAGCCAGGTGGATGCCGCGCTCGCCGCGCGCGCGCGGCTGTGGAAGGAGCTGCCCGGCTCGGCGCTGGTGCCTCGCGCGCTGCTCGCCTCCGCCGCGGACCACGCGGCGGTAGGCGATCTCGCAGAGGCGGCGGTCCTGCTCGAGCGGTATTTCGCCGGCTACAGGCGCCAGCAGGAGGCGCGCAAGTGGCGCCGGGCACGTCCTTCCAAGTCCCACCGGCCAGAGCCGGAGCCGCTCTACGACGAGGCCAAGGCGCAGACGGCCCTGCACGACGCGGCGGTGCTGCGCGAGGCGCGTGGGGAGCTCGCCAAGGCGCTCCAGGATCGCAAGGACGCGCTCCAGCAGTGGCCCAGGGCGGCGGACCGCGACGAGCAGGCGTTCGCGCTCAACCTGCTCCGCGCCAAGGTTGGCGATCCGGCCCGCGCCGCGCGGGAGCTGGCGGACCTCGCCCGATCGGCGCGCGGCAACCCGGCGCTGCAGATGTCCAGCTGGCGCGAGTCGGCGCGGCTGTTCGCCGCCGCGCGGGAGACGGGCAATGCGAGCTGGGCGTGGCGCCAGCTGGAGGCGGTCTGGCGGGGTCTCCCGGCGAAGGGGCGCGCGGTACTGCCGCCCGAGGCGAGCGCCGCCGCGGCCGAGGCGCACTTCGCGCTGGGGCTGCAGGCCTTCGAGGACTTCAAGAAGCAGCAGATCCAGCCGCCGCTGGCGCGCACGCTGAACCGCAAGATCGCCCTGCTCCAGCAGGTGAAGAAGCGGGCGGAGGAGACGGTCGCGATGCGCCAGGCCGAGCCGGCCGTGTGCGCGCTGGCGCAACTGGGCGAAGCGCAGATGGTGCTCGGGCATGCGATCGCGACCAGCCCGGCTCCGGGCGGGCTGAACGCGGACGAGCGGAAGCTCTACCGCGACGCGCTGCAGGAGAAGGCCGGACCCCTGCTCGACGAAGCGCGGGAGACGTTGGCCGGCGCCGACGCCAAGGCGCGCGAGCTGGGGGTGACCGGCGCCTGCGTGGCGCGGGCTGGGTCGCTCCTGGAGAAGCTGGGCAGGAAGCCCCAGCCGCGCGCGGAGCTGGCGGTCGCGCGCATGCCGATCCGCGACATTCCGGACCTGGTGACGGCGGACGGACGGACGGACGGGCCCGAGCGCGGCAGCTCGCCCGCCGGGGTTGCGCCCGGGTCGAAGTCCGACGGGACGACAAAGGCGGCCTCGCCTGCACAGGTTATTGGCGGGACGCCCAGGAGGGATCCATGAGGGGCCTGACGATCGCGGCGGCGCTGCTCGCCAGCTCGGCGCAAGTCGCCTGGGCGCAGGCGCCCGCTCCGCGGTCCACGCCCGCGCTGCTCGACCATGCGATCGCGCTCGATCGCGCGGCGAGCCTCGTGCAGGCGGAGGCGGCCTACCTCGCGGCGGCCGCCGCGCCGGACTTCCCGGATCTGCGCTTCACCGCGGCCGCGCGGGCCGCCTCTCTCGCTCTCGATCGAGGCGACGCGGAGGCCGCGCGCGCGTCGGTCGCCCTGGCCCGCGCCGCGCTCCCGGACGACGCGGGCCCGTTCGTCCTGCAAGCGCAGGTGGCGCTGCGGCTGCGGGATCCGGCGGCCGCGCAGGCCGCCGCGCGATCGGCGCTGGTGCGCGACCCGGAAGATGCGGGCGCGCTCTGCGTGCTCGCGCGTGCGCACCTCGCGGAAGGCAACGCGGGGGTCGCGAAGCTGCTCGCCGCGCGCGCCGCCAAGGCCGATCCGGACGACGCGGAGCCGCTCTTGCTGCAGGCCGAGATCGCGCGCGGCGCAGGCGATCCCGCAGCCGAGCTGGCCGCGGCGCGAGCGGCGGTCGACGCCGACGAGGAGTCCGCCCGCGCCGCCCTCGCCCTGGGACGGGCGCTGGTCGAGCGCGGGCTGGCGGCCGAGGCGACGGAGCAGCTCTCGCGCGCGGCCGAGCTGGACCCGCACGCGCCCGCGATCCGGCTCGCGCTCGGAACGGTGCTGGCCGCGCAAGGGCAGAAGGCGCAAGCCGAGGAGCAGCTGCTCCTGGCGGCGAAGCGGGCGCCGGGCTGGCCGGAGCCGCACCTGGAGCTGGCGCGCGTCAAGGAGCTCGAAGGCGATGCAAAGACGGCGCTCGCCGAGGCAAAGGTTTTCCTACGCCTGTCCGTCAAGGCGCCGCCCGCGGGGCATCCGATCCGCGCCCTGGTGCAGCGCTGCGAGGAAGCGCTGCGGACGCGGGCTCAGGCATCGGTCGTGCAGTAGGGGAAGCGAGGGCGGGGAGGGTGGCGATGCCACGGAAGCTCTGGGGAGTCGTGCTCGCGGCCGCGGTGTCCTCCGCCGCGGCGGCGGGCGAGGCGGTGAAGGCCGCGCCCGCGCAGCAGAGGACCGACCAGCCGGCCGCCCGCCCGCGCCGCACCATCATCCATTTCGGAGAGGACGACATCCGCGGCGACATCACCCGGCCCGACGGTGAGCTGGTGCAGGCGCCGCGCCGGGTCCCCGAGGAAAGCCTGCTGCGCATGCGGCGCAGCTTCATCGATCGCGCGCTGTCGGGGGCGGCGCGCGGCGAGTAGCGGACGACTCCTCGGAGCGGCTTGGGGACCATGGCCATCTCGATCCACCTGAAGGTCTATGAGGGCGGCAAGCTGAGGCTGTCCCGGCTCTTCCGCTCGGAGCAGATCCGCATCGGCAGCGCGTCTTGCGACTTGGTCCTGGAGGGCAGCGGGATCCTGCCCAGCCACGCCGTCATCGATACCGGCGCCGCGGGGGCGGTGCTTCGCGCGGTGGGACCGGCCCCGGTGTACCTGAACGGACAGCCGATCATCGCCGCCCCGCTCCGGCACGGCGATCTGATCTCGGTCGGCGACCTGCGCGTGATGGTCGAGCTGCGCGCCTCCGCTCCCGGGCCGGTTCCCGAGAAGCGCCCGCGGCTGCAGCTCATCGAGGGCGAAGCGGATCGGGAGCCGGAAAGCTCGCACGCCCATCCGCCGGCCCTCGCGGTGGTGCGCGACGAGCCGCTGCCGCGCGGCAGCGAGGCCCGCAGCGATCGCGGCATCCATGCCGCCATCCCGGAGCTGCCGGCGCCGGAGCTGGCCCTCCCCGAGCCCGCGCCCGAGCCCGCGGCGCAGCCTGCCGCGGTGCAGCCGCTGGTGGCCGTTCCGCCTCCGGATCCGGCGCCCGCGCCGGTGCTTCCCCTGCGCGGACTGCCGCCGCTCCCCGAGCACGCCGTGCAGGGCGGCGAGTGCGTCGAGGCCGAGCTGTTCTGGGGCCGGACGCGTCTGTCCGTCTGGCAGCTCGCCCCGGGCGAGCAGCTCGTGGCCGGCACCGCGCCCGGCTGCGACGCCCTGCTGGAAGGCATCCTTCGATCGCCGGTGGTGCGCTGCGATGCGAGCGGCTGGACGGTGTGCGCGCCGCGGCCGCTCTCGCTCACCCTGATCGAGGAAGGCCGCTCCCTGGGAGGGCCCGAGCTGCTCGTGCGCGGCCGCAGCCAGGCCGACACGCACGGGCTCATCCTGCCGCTCCCGCAGAAGGGCGTGGCGGTGCTCGGCTCCGGCAGCCTGTCGCTGCGCGTCCGCCGCGTGCAGACCGCTGCGCGCGTGGCGGCCGAGCCGACCGACTGGCGCGGCATCCTGGGCGCCTCGGTCGCCGCGCTGTTGCTGATCGCCGGCATGAAGGTGCTGGCGGAAAGCGTGCCCGCCTCGAAGGTCAGCGGCGATCCGGAGGTGATCCGGCCCCGGCCGCTGGTGGTGCGCGCCTCGCCGAAGAAGCCGGATCCGATGGCGCTCCCCCAGCAGGCCTCCAAGGCACAGGGGCGCAAGGATCCCGGCAAGGCGGTCGTGCGGCACAGCGGGCAGGAGGGCGAGGCGGGCAGCAAGAGCGCGCCGCGCCGCGAGGCCCGCGCCGAGCGCGCCCGCGACGAGCGCGCCATCGTCGCCAACACCGGCTTGCTGAAGGCGCTCGACATGGGCAAGGGCGCGAGCGACGTGTTCGGCCTCGCCCTGGAGAAGGGCACGCGCGACGCGATGGGTCACCTCACGGGGCCGAAGGCCGGCGAAGCGCGCGGCGGCGGCGGAATGGGCCTCAAGTCGCTGGGCGGCACCGGCGGCGGCGGCGACGGCTCCGGCCTGGGCCTCGCCCGCATCGGCACCAACGGCATCGGCGGCGGCCTGGCGAGCTATGGCGACGGCAAGGGCGGGCTGCGCGGCAAGTCGGACGCCGACATCGGCCTGGGCCCCGGCCGGCCGAAGGTGACCGGGTCCATCGATCCTGAGCTGATCCGCAAGGTCGTGCACGAGCACCGGGCGCAGATCCGCACCTGCTACGAGACGCAGCTGAACGCCAAGCCGGATCTCGCCGGGAAGCTGGTGAGCGCCTGGACCATCGACCAGAGCGGCGCGGTCACCGAGGCGCACACCCAGGAGAGCACGATGCGGGACCACACCGTCGAGCAGTGCGTGGCGTCGAGGATCAAGACGTGGCGGTTCCCCATCCCCAAGGGCGGCGGCGAGGTCTTCGTCACCTACCCGTTCATCTTCACGCCGGGAGGGTAGGAGCATGATCGCGCTGATTGCCGCTTTGCTGGCCGCGCCGCCGTTGCCCGTCTCGCAGCGGGGCCCGTGGGTCGAGATGCAAGCCGGGCCGCAGGTGCTCTTCCGCGACCGGGGCGCCGGCGTCGGCCCGGAGGTGCGGTTCGGCGTGGGCGTCGGCCTGACCGAGCGGCTCGCGGCCGAGGCGTGGCTGTCCGGAGCGCTGGAGGAGGCGCCGCTGCGCTCCCCCGGCGACCAGTCGCGGGTCGCCGCGGGCCTGGCGGCTCGCGCGCGCCTGTTCCAGCTCGATGGGGACGGCAAGCTGATGCTGTGGGGCCGCGTCGGCGCGGGCTGGGCAGCCGCGACCCCGAGCGGCTCCGGGCCGGCGGGATTCGCGGGCGCGCAGCTCCTCTTCCAGCCGTTCGTGAAGCGGTTCGCGATCGGCCTGGAGGTCGACGCCGTCGCGGTGCGCTCCGGCATGGGGCTCGCCGTGCTCCCGTCGCTGCGCTGCGCGCTCTGAGGTAGTCTCGGCGGCGGTGATCGTGCGTCCGCCGCTGCCCGCCCCCGAGTCCTGGTCGCTGGGCGACCTGGAACGGATGCGGATCATCCTGCGCGGCGGCTCGGTCATCGACTGGCGCAGGCTCCACTTCCAGAGCAAGGAGGAGGTGGACCACTACCTGCGGCTGTGCCTGTTCGAGCCGGACGATCCGTTCGACCGCGCGCGCCTGCAGCGCATCCTCGACGAAGCGGTCGACTACCTGCGCACCAGCTTCCGGTACCGCGTGGCCGAGGAGGTGGCGCGGCCGCGCGAGGTGCAGGACCTGTTCCTCCTCGCCTCCGGGGTGCGCGAGCCGCAGCGTTTGCGCCGCATCGCCTGCCTCGTGCTCAAGGTGATGCACGTGGCGCACCACGTCGAGGCGCGCGGCCTGCTGCACCGGGCGCGGGTCAGCGAGGACGAGCTGGCGCAGCTGGTCACCGCGCGGGTGGATCATGCCATCGCCGAGCTGCGGCGCGCGGGCATGCCGATCCTGTCGGCGGCCGGCAGCGTCAAGACGCGCCACAGCCTGATCACCAAGCTCCTCGCGAAGAAGGAGACGCTGGCGGCCCAAATCTACGATCGCGTGCGCTACCGCGTGGTCGCCGCGCACCGGGACGACGTGCTGCCGGTCCTGGTCCGGCTCTGCGACGTGCTGGTGCCGTTCAACTTCGTGGTGCCCGGGCAGACGCAGAACACGCTGTTCAGCTTCCGGCGCCTGGTGCGCGAGACGCCCGGCCTGCGCAAGCTCGCCCCCGAGCTGCAGGCGGGCCTGAACCTCGAGGAGCTCGACCGGCGCGAGGGCAACGCGCCTCCGGCGAACGAGTTCAGCGGCGACAACTACCAGGTGCTGAACTTCGTGGTCGACCTGCCGGTCCGGCTCCCGGAGCGCGCCGTGGACACCGCCGACAGCCGCATCGCGTTCTGCATGGTGGAGCTGCAGCTCGTGGACGCCGACACGGCGCGCGCGAACGAGAGCGG
>DASWGI010000400.1:0-6687 GCA_036393835.1 Myxococcales bacterium
CGATCTGCGCGCGCTGGGCTTCGGCGGCCCCCCCGCGGAGACGGTGCTGCGGCTCGCGCGCATAGCCGTGAAGGCAGGCGCCGACGGCCTGGTCTGCTCGCCGGAGGAAGTGGCCCAGCTGCGCCGCGAGCTCGGACCGTCTCCGCTGCTCGTCGTCCCCGGCATCCGTCCTGCCGGCACCGCGGCCGGCGACCAGCGCCGCACCGGCACCCCCCGCGCCGCCGTGAAGGCCGGCGCCTCGCACCTCGTGATCGGCCGCCCTCTCCGCGACTCCCCCGACCCCGCCGCCACCGCCGACACCATCGCCGCCGACCTCGACGCGCCAGGGGACTAGCCGCGAAGGACTAAAGAATCAACGCGGAGGCGCGGAGACTTCTTTCCTTCCAGTACCCGGGCGCCCCGATGGCTGGTTCAACCAGTGCCAGCCATCCGCGACTGACCAACCGGTTTTCTCCGCGCCTCCGCGTCTCCGCGTTCTGCTTTTCGCCTTGTCAGCGTTCCTGCTCAGCGGCCGGGGCGGGAGTTGAGGCGGGAGAGCGGGCCGGTGAAGCTGAAGACGTAGCTGCCGTCGGGCTGGCGGGCGTTCTGCACCAGGCCCAGGGCGCTCTTGATCAGGCCGTTCTCGTTGAGCCACCGCTCGCCGGGCCGGAAGCGGACGTGCAGATCGGCCTGCGAGAGCGACAGCAGCGGCCGCAGCCGGACGGTGCCGTCCGCCTCGGCCTCCAGATCGCCTCCGCGCGCCTGCGCCTTGTCGAGGCGCGCGACCCCCTTGTCGATGGTCACCGACGCGTCCACGTCGCCCAGCGAGGTACGGGGCAAGGGGAAGCCGCGCACGTTGCCGCCCGTCACGCCGAGCTGCCGCCCGGTGAGCGACAGCGTGCCGGTCGCGGCGTCCGTGGGCTGGAGCGAGGACACGTCGATCTTCAGCGAGGCGCGCCCGGCGCCCTCGACGCCAGCCAGGTCCTTGAGCGGCAGGGCGCGGACGTCGAGGTCGGGGGCGTCGAGCCGCAGCGACTGCAAGCCGGGCAGCTTGGGATCGCTGGAGAGGGCCGCCTGCCCCTTCGCGCTGCCGCCGTAGGCCTGCAGGGCGAAGCCGAAGCTGGTCCGCCGGAAGAGCAGCGCGAAGAGGTCCGGGCTCACGTCGACGCGGTCGAAGCGCAGCTCGGGCATCGGGTCGCCCGGCGCGCCGGCCAGCCTCAGCCGCACGTCGCGCGCGCGCACGCCGAAGAGCCCGCGCCCGCCGATGGAGCCGATGGTGAGGTCGGCGCCGGCGCGCCGCGCCTCGACCTCGATGCGCCGCGCGACCATGTCGTACGGAAAGGTGAGCAGCAGGAAGACGAAGAACGCGAGCACCGCAGCCGCGGGGACGATCCCGCGGCGGAGCTTCTCCAGGCGGGCCGGAGTGGCGAGCTCCGCCAGCGTCAGGCCGCCTGCCATGCGCTCACCGTCAGGCTCACGTCCAGGGTGTCCTTGCTCTCCTGCGACTTGCGCAGCCGCAGCCTGCGCACGCGGACCACCCCGGGGCTGCGCTCGATGGACTGCAAGAGGCGCATGAGCTTGTCGAGCGGGACCTTGCCGAGCGAGACCTCGACGCTGCTCTCGCGCGGGCGCCCGTTCTGCCCGCCGCCCACGCCGCGGTCGGCCATGCTGCCGATCTCCACTCCCTCCTGGCGGGCGAGGCCGTCGACGAATCCCATCAGCGCGGGCGGGCTCTGGCGCAGGCGCGCCTCGAGCAGCTGCCGCTCCTGCTCCTGCTGGCCGTAGCCGGCGGCGAGCCGCTGCGCCTTCTCGAAGCTGGAGCGCTTCTCCGCCAGGGAGTCCTCGTGGCGCGCGATCGACCTGCCGAACCCGGCCCACAGAACGAGCAGCAGGAAGGCCAGCACGCCGGACCCCGCGAAGAGGATCAGCCGCCGTTCGCGCGGCGAGGCGTTCTGCACGTACTGGATGGCGTCGGCGATCAGCGCGCGGAGGCGGTCCATCGCGCGGCGGAGGCGTTCCATCACGCGCCTCCCGGCTGTTCGCCCGAGCACGTGTAGGCGAAGTCGATGGAGAAGACCACCTTCTCCGTGCCGCGCTGCTTCTCGGTGCGCGGCTGCTTGATCTCGCCGAAGCAGCGGTCCTTCTTCAGCGCGGTGAGGATCTGGTCCACCTTGCCGAAGCTCTCGGCGGTCCCGCGCAAGCGGATGGCGGTGGTGGTCAGGTCCACGTCCTCGAGGGTCGGCATCGCGTCGTCGGGGAGGTGCGCGACGAGCTCCGCCAGGACGTCGGCGGCGGAGACGCGAGGGATGCCCGCCGCCTTGGAACGGCCGCCGGACAGCGCGGCGACCGCCTGCCGGTAGTCGGTCATGCAGGTGCCGACGATCTTGCGGGTGGCGGCGCAGAGCGCGTCGTCGTAATCGCGGCCCTGCCGGGAGAGCGAGGCGATGCGCGCCGCGCCGAGGCCCACCGCGAGGGCGAGCAGCACGGCGGCGGCGACCGCCAGCCGGGCGAGGTGGCCGCGGACCTGCGAGAGGTCGCGGGTGAAGGCGAACTCGCCCTTGCGGAAGTTGAGCCGCCCGCGGGGCTGCTGGGCACGCAGCGCGAGGCCCAGCGCGAGCACGTAGTCGGCCCCGGGCCCCTGGGCGACCTGCGCAGCCTCCCCGGCGAGCGCGAGCGGCTCGACCCGGATGCCGAGGTCGGCCGAGAGCCGCTCGACCGCGCCGGGCAGCGCCGCGAGGTCGCCGGCCACCAGCAGGCGGGAGACGGCGCCGGACTTGGCGCGCATGCGCAGCGACATCTTCAGGTCGCGCGCGAGGGGCGCAAGCAGCCGGTCCACCGCGCGCGGATCGGTCCGGGCCGACTCCCACAGCGGGGCGCCGGCGCTGGAGAGCGAGCGCGCCAGGACCGGGCGCCCGGCGTCGAGCAGGCAGAAGTCGGCGCGCTCCGGCCCGGCCTCGAGCACGGCCTCGGTCACCGCGCCCTCGGCGGCCCCGTCGGGCGCGACCATGCCACGCTCGGAGGGCGTCGCGAGCGCCAGGGGCGCGAAGGTCACCAGGAGGGGATCGATGCCCGCCTCCGCGAACGACGCCAGCGCCTGCTGCAGCGCGGACTTCTTCACCACTCCGACCAGCACCTCGGTGCGGCCGTTCGCCTGGGAGAGCACGGCGTGGTCCCAGACGACCTCCTCCAGGTCGAAGGGGATGGCGCCCTCCACCTCGCCGGGCAGCACCTGCTCGATGCGTCGCGTGTCGGTGAACGGCAGCGTCACCAGGTGGCTCGCGACCTGCGTGCCGGGCAGCGCCACGGCGTAGGTGTCGTCCTCGGCGCGCGGGAGCTCCGCGAGCGCGGCCTTGAGGCGCTCGCCGGGCGTGGCTCCTTCGGGCAGCGCCAGGCTGCGCGCTTCCAGGACCGAGAAGCCCCGGAACCCGCTCTCCAGCGCGACCAGGCGGACCTTGTCGCCCGACACGTCGAGGCCCACGATTCGGTGCATCAGTCTTCCTTCCAGTACAAGAGCTTGCCGAGCAGGTCGTCGTACCGCACCACCGCGGTGAGCGTCTTTTCGATGCGCCCCACGCGGCCGGTGGCGGTGATGCGGAACGTATCGCTCGTCGAAGTGAGGAAATTCTGCGCGCTGCCCGGGCGGTTCAGCGCGTCCAGCACCGCGATCCCGTTCCTCGTCAGGATGGCGACGAAGTCCTGCGCGGAGAGACCCAGGAAGCTGAACATCTTCTGCACCTGGATTTCTTGAAGCACGATGGCGAGCAGCCGCGGATCGCGCAGCTTCGAATCGTTCGGGTTGGCGGCCGCGCTGACGATATTGGTGAGCATCTGCAGCGGGTCGTTGGTGTTGATGTTCAGCTTGGCGCCGACGTCGAGCCAGACGGTGAGCCGGTCGCCGAACGCCGCCATGAAACGGTCGTTCACCCCGCGGACCATGTACAGCTCTTCCAGGCTGTCCAGCGGCGCGTTCTTCGCCTTGTAGCGCGGCATGTAGCGGTCGTAGGCGGAATTCTCGTCGGAGAAGCCGTTGACGAAGGGGTTGGTCGGGTTGGTCGGATCGAACGCGCTCCCGGTCTCGAGGATATCGATCCAGTCCCTCATCGCCAGCACGACGTCGTCGCGGCGCACCCGATCGTGGTTGGCGTCCTCCTCGTCGAAGATGAAGTCGTACTTGGGATCGTTCATCATCGCGCGGAGCTGGGTGACGGCGGCCATCGGGGCGGCGCCCACGCCGTCCAGCCCGCGAACGTTGATGCGGCTGTTCTCGTCGACGATCTTCGCCTTGAACGCGCCCTCGAAGCTGCCGAAGGAGTGCAGCGGCGGGCCCTCGATCTGCGGGCGCCGGGTCTCGTCGCGCGGGGCGGGCTGACCGTAGGGGTCGGGCGCCGGCGAGCCGAGCGCGGACAGGTCGCCGCCGCCGAGCAGGGCCGACATGGCGTTCGAGTCGATGGGCAGGATCTCCCACAGACGGATGCCCAGGTTGTTGGCCGGCGCAGCCGCCTGCGGGCCCGGCACCGGCGCCGTGCGCGGCGCCTGCCCGGCGAGGAGGCTCGACAACGCGGGCCCGAGCTGGCCGCCCATCTGGTCGACCTGCTTCTGGAAGTGGAGCAGGAGGCGCGAGAGGTTCACCGCCGAGCGCGCCAGGTAGTAGGCGCGCAGCTCGTCGCGGGCGTTCTCCGCCAGGCGCAGGCTTACGCGCGACTGGTACGCGAACTCGACCGCGATGGAGCTGAGGATGGCGACGGTGGTGAGCACCAGGATGAGCGCCACCCCGCGCCGCGAGCGGATGCCCGCCGCCCGACCTCGCCGCGCCCGGGAGCGCTCTGTGGGAAACGGTCTCCGCATCAGAAGTCCAGGGGCTGGGTGAGGAAGATCTTCGCCTGCGTGGTGTACGTCTTGTCCTTGCCGTCCTCGTCGCGCACGGTGAGCGACAGCTTGACGCGCGGGGGGACCAGCACGCCGCCGGTGCGGTCGGCGCCGTTCGAGTTCCACTCGGCCCGCCACTCCCGGTCCTTGGGTTCCCACGCCTCTACCGAGAAGCCGACCACGCCTTCGGCGAGCACCGCCTTGTCGCCGCCGCGGTCCGGGTCCTCGTCGAGCAGCGGCTTCACCCGCCGGAACAGGTCCCGCTTGGAGCCGTCCCGCGGATCCGGGCCGATCGAGTACTCGTACAGCGCCTGGTCCGATTCCTTGGCGTCGACGTGCAGGCGCTCGTGGCCGAAGGAGGTGAAGATCAGGTCCGCCTCGCGACGCCCGTCGCGCAGGCGGAAGAGCGTGGGACGATCGCGGAACCGCTTGCGGTCGTAGTGCTCGGAGAGGAACGTCATCGAGACCTCGCGCGCCAGCCGGTTGAGCGCGCCGCGCACCATCTGGTCCCGATCCTCCGCCTGCTCGACCCGCGCCTTGACCGCGTAGGCGCCGTCGAAGCTCTTCCAGGTCAGGCCGCCGATGAGCGCCAGCACCGCCACGGCGATCAGCACTTCCAGGAGCGTGAAGCCGGACGCGCGCCTCATTGCGAGTCTCCGTCGCCGGAAGCGCGCCCCACGCGCTGCGGCACCGGCTGCCCGGGCTGCCCGGGCAGGACCGGGGTCGCCTGCGGGGGCTGCGCCTGGACCTGGCCCGCCTTGCCCACCGTCTCGGGCAGGATGACCATCTCCTGGGAAGCGGAGATGCTGCGCTCCTCCTTGCCGTCCTTCCAGCTCACCGTGACGCGCACCTCGCGCACGCTCTTCTTGAGCGTCTCGATGAACCCTTGCGCCTGCCCTTGCAGGAGGCCCGCGAAGGGACCTCCCGCGAGGGCCGCGGCGCCGGGCATCCCCGGGGTCCCGGGCGCGGGGCTGCCGAGCGCCCCCGCGGCGGCGGCGAGTCCCTGCGTGAGCGGATTGGCGCTCTTCGAGGCGTCGCCGGGCTTGCCGGGGCCCACGCCGAGCAGGCCGAGCAGTTGCGCCGGATCGATCTGCACGTCGGGCTTCAAGATCTCGGCCCGCCATGCGTAGCCGGGCGCGCCTTCCTCGTCGAAGGTGCCGCGCTTGTCGTCGTCGAAATCGGAGAAGCCGTCCTTGTGCAGCTGGTCCTCGAGATCGTTCATCTTGGCGCGCAAGAGCAGCGTCGCCTCGGTCGCGCGGCGCGAGTACGCCTCCATCGCCACGGCGCCGCCGGTGAGGCCGGAGATCGCCACCAGCGAGATCGCCAGGATGGCGAGGCTGATCATCACCTCGAGCAGCGTGAAGCCTTTGGAGGGTCGCGGCGCGCGGCTCATTTCTGCCCCTCCGCGTCCACGCGGCCGCTGGCGATGCGCACCTTGCCGGTGAGCGGCTCGACCAGCAGCGTGTTCACGTCGTCGCCCTGCGCGAGCTGGATCGAGGCCGTCTCGGTCAGGCCGCTCGGCCAGAAGTAGAGGAACGCCTTTCCGGCGAGGTACCGCTCCGGCTGGTGCGAGATCCACACGGCGGCGAACCGGACCGAGCCGCCCAGCGCCGTCCTCGGGATGTCGTTGGTCGGTGCGAACGCGCTCTTGCGGGCCAGCTCGGCGCGCGTGCGCTCCTCGTCGGAGATCGCGTCTCCGCGCTGGGCGACCGTGGCGAGCAGCTCCTCCTCGCGGCTCGCCTCCCGCGCGCCACCGCGCGCGCGCTCGCCGTCGGCCGCGAGCCGCACGGCTCCCTGCGCGCACTCCGACCAGTAGGCGCTGGCATCGAGGTCCATCACCAG